>JBLHWH010000010.1:0-56648 GCA_047628935.1 Halioglobus sp.
AGTGAAGTTTTAGTTGCAAAGTTTCAAGGAAAAAATATAGAAGACTTATATAAACCTGACTTAGTTCATAAACTGGGACTTGACAAAAAAATATTGGTTAAACAAAGAGTAAATCAAAGCTTTTTTAGATCAACAATATTATCTTCTTATAATTCGAAATGTTGTATATCAAATTTATCAATTCCTACTTTTTTAGTTGCTAGTCATATTATACCTTGGTCTGTTGATAAGACTAATAGATTAAATCCGAGAAACGGGCTATGTCTTAATTCTATTCATGATAGGGCATTTGATCAAGGATATCTTACTATTACTCCAGAATATACTGTTAAGATTTCCTCATTGATATATGAATTAAAATTAGATGGTGAATTGGATGATTTTTTCCTAAAATTTGATGGAAGAAAAATATCGTTGCCCGACAAATTTTATCCTTCAAAGGATTTTTTAGATTATCACCACAAAGAAATATTTATAGATTAGGATATTTTGCACCACTATTTTTCTCGAATAATTTAATCTTAATAGATAGCAAGTTACCTGAACCTTTGTAAAACCTTGTTTATGAGTTCTATAAAATAATAAATACCTTAAGAATATAAATTGGAATGATCAATAGAACTTTTTAGCAGAATAATAACTCAAGGACAATCCACTCGTGTTGTTAATACTGTGCCTAAAGTATCTACACTGATTCTCCAACAATTCGAATCATCTACTCTTAATATAATACCTCCATTCTCTTTGTCAATAAACAGTTCTCCATCTGATAAATGAAACTTGGTTTGTGGGTTAGGCATTCCAATTCCGATATTTTCTGCAGTAATAAAGTCAGAATCACATAAGTCGCCAATTCCATCTCCATCTATATCTGATTGTTGAATATTGGGTAACGTAGGACAATTATCTACTTCATCTAATATGCCATCACCGTCATTGTCCATCCCCGCTTCATCAATGAGTCCATTGCAATTATCATCAATCCCATTGCCATTGATTTCAATTGCTCCTGGATACACATTGGGATCAGCGTCATCACAATCCACATCACAAGTATATGTATCACTATCTGCATCAGATAGTTCGTCTATATTGCCATCACAATTATTGTCTATCCCATCAGAACAATCTTCTGGGTTACCTGGAAAAGACAGTGGTTCTGTGTCATCACAATCTGTATCGAAAAAGGACCATCCAAATGGGCAATTAGAACAAAACAATGAATCTGGGCCAAAACCGTAACCATCACCATCAAGATCTAGATAGCAACTAAGCACATTAGTATTTCCAGAGACTAATTCATTGATTATCCCATTGCAATTATCATCAATTCCATTAAAACATAATTCCTGCACCCCGGGATTTATGTATATATTGGTGTCATCACAATCCACATCACAAGTGTATCCATCATAATCAGCATCTACATCATCTTGAGTTCCATCACAATTTTCATCTATTCCATTTCCACAAATTTCGGTGGCCTCGGGGTTGATAAGCACATCACTGTCATTACAATCAAGATTATTATCTACTTTTCCGATTGTAGCGCAAAGAACGGTTTCAATGGTTGAAGATCCAGCACCAAATCCATCTCCATCTATATCAACATAGCATTCAATTTCATCTATGAGTCCATCACAATTATCATCTATGCCATTTGAAAAGTTTTCAGGCGTGTCAGGATTTATTAGTGGATCACTATCATCACAATCTATATCACAGGTATAGCCATCGCCGTCCATGTCTACTACCAAATCAAAGCCATTGCAATCTTCATCGATTCCATTACAACTAATCTCAGGGATTCCCGATAAATCTTCATCAATAAGCCCATCACAATCATCGTCAATGCTATTACACACCTCAAGTGCATTAGGATGTACATCAGGATTATCATCGTCACAGTCATAAACATAATTTCCAAATTCATAAGCCCAAAAACTACCTGGAGGGCAATTGCAGTAAGATCCTATTGATGCACCACCACCATATCCATCGCTATCATTATCGGGATAGCATAGATTTTGAAATCCTAGGCTTACCCCTGGATCATCATCGTCAATAAGTCCATCACAATCATTGTCAATACCGTCACATAATTCAGTAGAACTAGGGAATATATTGGGGTTTGCATCATCACAATCATCACAATCGTAATATCCATCGCCATCATTATCGACAGTATCATCTATAATTTCATTACAGTTGTTATCAAGGCCATTACAAACCTCTATTCCATTGGGATGTACATCAGCATTATCATCATCACAATCATAAACATAGTCACCAAAATCAAAAGCCCAATAACTACCTGGAGGGCAATTGCAGAAAGATCCTATTGAAGCCCCACCTCCATATCCATCACCATCAGTGTCAGGATAGCATAGATTATAAAAACCTGGGTTTGAATTAGGATCATCATCGTCAATAAGCCCATCACAATCATTGTCAAAGCCATCACATATTTCTGGAGAAGTTGGGTTGGTATCTGGGTTACTATCATTACAATCATCGCAATCGTAATATCCATCTGAGTCATTATCTACAGTATCGTCTATAATGCCGCTACAGTTATCGTCTATACCATTACATATTTCAGAATTCATCGGATAAATATTTTCATTGGTATCATCGCAGTCATAAATATAACTACCAAACTCATAATCAGGATAAGTACCCGTAGGACAAATGCAGAAAAATCCAATTGTCGTCCCACCACCATATCCATCGCCATCATTGTCAGGAAAGCAACTTTGTCCAAAAAGTCCAGGTTGTAAATCTGTATCATCATCGTCTATAAGACCATCACAATCATTATCGATACCGTCACATACTTCTGGCTCATTGGGCTTTATGTTTGGATCAGAGTCATTACAATCCAATGGCACTTCAAAACCGTCGCCATCGCAATCCAAGCAAGTCGTATAATTCACGGTAATGCTCCAGGTCCCATCATTAATATTATTGGTAGCAGTATTGCACCCCGCTATTATTTCAAATACCCTCCATGCCCTCATTTCAAAAGTTAGATTGGTAGAGGACGGATATGTTCCATTGGCAATAACTCCGTTTGATCGATTATAATATTGTGCACCTGATGAATCAGCAAACCCTGAAAAAACAGCTTCTGTTAAGGAAGTATTTTGGCAATGAATCTGCGAACGTTGATCTGATCTCCACCCTGATCCAATGGCCTCAAATTGATAAGTAGTAATTATCCCAGTTACTGTATGCATTCCTAGAGGTGGAAGTGTGATTGTCATACTTGTATTGTCTCCTGTGCATGCAGGATCATAAGCAGTTGTACTATAACTAGTTGGTATATCTCCTGAATTATAAGTTTTTATGATTGCCTGACCATTGAGATAAAGACTGGACAAAACAAAAGTGATCGTTAGATTTAGAATTTTCATAAAATTTTACATTATAGTTTCTAAATGTATTGAACACGGTTCTCTTTATTATTATCCGATGTCTTACAGGTCTATATGAATGACTATTTGGTAAATCCAGCCTAAACTGCTCTTTATTTGAATGATATAAGGATTTGATAAAAGGAAGGACGTAAAGAGATTTCACAAAACTCATAGTGATCATAGTTCTAGATGTTCTTAAGTGAATGTTACATTAATAATCATATTTTCTATAAAAAAATGCTTGCATACCACACTACCTAATGAAAATCACTATTTTCCTATATTCCTCCTAATTATCCAATTTTTAATAAATACCTTAGTACCATAAATTAAAAAGATCACATACCCCAATTGAATCATCAAGAAAACAACACATGAAAAAACAAATCCTTCTCTTTACTGTCTATTGCTTTTTATTCCAGTTTTCATCTTTTGCTCAGAATGTATTCATCCCTGATAATAATTTCAAACAAGGACTGATAGCAGCAGAAGTTGATGTGAATAATGATGAGGTCCTAAATATTTTAGTACTCGGTACGAATAGCTCTATCGACGGCGGTGAGGCTTTTTCTCCTGACCAGATAGCCGAAGAATTGCAAAGTATTCTATCTGCCGACCCGAATATCACGACCGATGTGAATGTTGTGGCGGAAGATATTCATATGAGTAAGGTTGTTACTTTGGGTCTAGGTGGAGGCGGAGCCGAATATAATTGGACGCATCACAGCCATTCGCTTGCTCAATATTATTTCTGGCCTGAAGGCCTCGAAGCTCGAATGGATAATTTGAGTGGGAATGGTGGCGTTGACTGGGATTATGTAGTTATTGGAGCGGATCCAAGTATTATCTCGACGACACCGGGTTATTATTCTTTAGGAGTCAATAAGGTGGCAGCGAAGGTCGCGGAAGGTGATGCCCAGCCGCTGTTGCTTATGATGTGGCCTAAGAATGAATTTTCTGGTGCATCGACAGAGCATTTCGAAGAGTTCACTTATCGTACTGCTGATGGTGCGAAGGTTCAGTTGCCGACTATTCCATCCGGTCTTGCTTGGCAGGCATTGCCAGAAGATAAAAAGGACGTAGCAAGCATCCACCCTACTCCGAACGGGGCTTACCTGACTGCAGCAAGTATCTACTCACATATTTATAATCAGAGTGCATCCACTTCTGAGTACATCTACGACGATGAATTGGCAGACATAGCCTTAGCTACTGTAATCAATGAAGAAAACCAAGTCCATTATTCAGGTATTCGAACGTTCATATCTCCTTTTAGTAGTTGTGATATAAGCGATGATGTGCTGAATTATAATCATACAGGATCAAGTTCGGAAAATGGCATCAAAGCAGGTTTGAATTGGGTTTTCGATCAAGCTCCAGAATCACTGCAAAATGGGGGAACTTCTCCTATTAATTTCAACTACGGGCGAGCAAATACGAATTTTGAGGCAAACAAAAGATACAAAATTGATCCAGCATTGTTTGATTTTTCCTTTGGATTCCCGATGCAGGATCATGGGAATCATGGTGACGTATCTATGTTATATGGTCTAGATAGAAGACAGAGTGGTACGACCAATGACACCGACCTAGGCGTTGCGCAATACATGGTCGATCAATCTGAACTTCCATACGGAAGAGCAATTCCGATACGTACTTTATTTGCACAGATGAAAGAAGCATCGCCAAGTATATCGGCATATAGGGACTCTTGGCACATGCATCGTGATCTTGATAAAGCGGTAGGAGCATTTATGTTTACTTCACTCACGGGAAATTGTGCTATGGGAGAAGAACCTTCGGACCAAACTTCAGATCAATGGCGTACATGGATGGCTCACAAAATTGGTTATGAAACCGCTTGGAATCTGATGTATTTAGAGGGAGCCGCTCCAAATTGTAATTCGCTTGTAGATTTAGACGAGGATGGATTTAATTCTTATGTAGATTGTGATGATAATGATGTAAATATCAATCCTGGACTGACAGAAGAACCGTACAACGGAATAGACGATGATTGCAATGCTGAAACACTGGACGATGACTTAGATCAAGATGGATTTTTGAATGATGTAGATTGTGATGACAATGACTCGAATATCAACCCTGACCAGACGGAAGAACCGTACAACGGAATAGACGATGATTGCAATGCTGAAACACTGGATGATGACTTAGATCAAGATGGATTTTTGAATGATGTAGATTGTGATGACAATGACTCGAATATCAACCCTGACCAGACGGAAGAACCTTACAATGGAATAGATGATGATTGCAATGCTGAAACGCTAGACGATGACTTAGATCAAGATGGATTTTTGAATGATGTAGATTGTGATGACAATGACTCGAATATCAACCCTGACGCCGAGGAGATCCCCAATAATGGAATAGATGAAGATTGTGATGGTATGGACTTAATTTCGTCAATACATGAGCTAGCAAATATTACCATTAACATCTACCCAAACCCCGTAATTGACATCATAAATATCGATATATCAAGAGAGCTTAATTACACTGCTAAACTCTATGACTTGAGAGGACAACTAATTATTAGCACAACTAATCAGAACAAAATTCCAATCCAATTTTTACCTCAAGGGATCTATTTACTTGAAATAAAAAGTTTGGTTTCTGGAAAGCAAGTAGTCGAAAGAATTGTAAAGGGATATTGAGAGTTATAGGCTGATAATAGGGCTGAAAGAGGTGTCATAATGAAAATGAAGGATTGGGTTGATCTTTTAGATAGGTTTTTAGAATTGTCAGATTATCATATTCTACTAGACAAAGGTAAGATATCTGCTTTGGAAACAAAATTGAAAGCTGAATAAAAGTATTGTGGTTTATAGGATGGAACAAGACAAAAGCTATATATCGGATTACCACAGAGAGATAAAAGACTACAAGAAAAAGAAAATGAATAGCATTACTAATATCCATACACAAAGAAACATTGAATATTTCATCTTTTGTCATTAACTAATCAACATAACACCAACCTACTTTCAGCCAACCATTACAATTATTTTGATTGTTTTGCACCCATGATAAACGACCAGTATAAGAATCCATAGCTAACTGGTAAAATCATTGCAGCCGCTATGGAAGTTCATTCTTTTCTGAGCAGTAACTTTCAAAAGATATTATATCAACGTGCGATTTCCTATGAGTTAGACTTTAAGAAAATTGACCATGAGTAAGAATTTGTGATGCCTGTCAACTATAAAGATATGCGAGTTGGTACGCGACGGGCTGCCTTTTTGATTGAGGATAAGATTAGTGCGCAGATTAAGGTACGTAGCGTTTTGGAGCCGCAACATCTTGCGCAGACGATTAATTATACCGACGATATTTGAATTTATCGCTTATTGCATAAGCTTAATTCAAAATGTATCGGCATGAACATCACTTAGAAGCTTACAATTTAGAAATTGGGTTGTTGATTAGCTTTGGGGAGACTAGATTGAAATTTCATCGGTTGAAGAATAAGAAGTACCGTGATTAGATTGATTTTTGTATGCGCAAAATAAAATACTAGACGTTATCATTTTCTCACAATAATCACAGCGATCGCAGTAAGAGATAATGTTTTTAGGGTTATCTCTTATTGCAGTCTCTTATATAGTTGCAGTTATCGAAAGCTATCAAAACTGCTATTGCTGTGTCCGCTCTACCTACTTAGACGATAGCTTTAAGCGTCGAAAAACGACCCGCACAAACGCAGTAGTTGCGTTTAGCGGATATTGCCGTTTTGAACAATGTTAGCTGAATCCCTTTTTAATTTCCATTCGGTTAATTCGTTAAACATTGCTCTGTTATGCCATAAAGGTCACTTGTATATTTCCAAATTTGATTGTGGATTTTATACTTAGATTTCCTGTCTTGGGTATATTTTTGAATTTTTATTCCCCCTTAGAATCCGCCTCTTTAGAGTTACCAAACTTGGTAAAAGGCACAAGCATAGGAACTCTTTTTTGATAGTCTACATATTCTTCTCCGATTTCATTTCTAAGGTCCTTTTCCTCTAAGTACTTGACTGAAAGGAGGACATAGACTGTAGTTACCGCGGCAAATAATAAATGCCCCATTGTCATTACGGGTGTTGCCCAGAACGCAATGATAAAACCAGTCATTAATGGATGTCTAACAAATTTATAGAAATACCTTTCCTGAAACTTCAATCCAGTAGCAGGCCTATTCTTAAAGTTGTTGAATACCTGATCCAATCCAAATAAATGAAAATGATTGATCATGAATGTAGAAAGGAACACAATTACCCATCCAAGCCAGAATAGTCCATTAATAGCCAAAGCAAGTGTTTCGTTTTGGACTTCCCAAACTATTCCAGTCATCGGGCGCCATTGCCAAAATATTAGTAGCAAAATTAAACTAGTTAGTAACACAAAGGTGCTACGCTCAATGGCAGTCCCTATAATGGTTGACCACCATTTCTTAAAAGCGGGTCGGGCCATAACGCTGTGTTGAACAGCAAAAAGGCTTAACAGTAAAAGGTTTATAATAATTGAAGAGGTTAAGCCAATTTCAATTCCGGAATCGATACCCTTTGGTACAAATAAGTTCCCGACAAAGCCGATAGAATATAAAAAGGCGACAAAGAATACGAAATAAGAAAGTACCCCATAAAGGAAAGAGATTGATTTTTTCATAGTTGAGCTATTTTATTTTCACGTAAGTTACTGATAATAATACAATTATAACAATCCTCTAAATTACTGTGGACAAATAATGCGATTGGAGGTTTGTTTCCAAGTTATCTCCCTTAATTTTTATTTAAATTCATCCTACAAATTATTTACTGTGAAATTGAATGCCATTTTAGATCTCATTATCAATCTTTTTAATAAGATCATCTGTAATTGTTAAATAGCCTTCTCTATAATTACCGCTTATGGATATTTTTTCATCTATGATCACGCAATATTTTATTGACGGTTTCCATATATTTTATTGCAACAATGAGGGAGCGATGTATTCTTACAAAGAACTGCTGAGGTAGTAATTCTTTCACCTCTGATATTTTATACTACCCGAGAATAGAACGCTTATCAGTATGTAACGTCACATAATTACCATCACTTTCTATGTATTTTATACTGTGAATGGTTATTGATGAAATTCCGAACCGCTTTTGATAAAAATGGTCTGTTCGGATACATCATGGGCGGTTTCGGATGATGACATTAGGTCTAGTGATATTCAAAAAGTAAAATTAACAGCTACAAATGAAAGTGAATACTTTATCAATGGTAACCAAAACGATGACATACAGGATTTAAAAATAAAAGTATCTGATAAAGGAGTACTTTTAATAGATGGGTGCAAAAAAATTAAAGCAGATATCCTATCATCTCATTGAATAAGAAACCTTCATGTAAAAAAGAAACAGAACAATCACAGTTCAAGAAAATTGTTTGAACTGTGATTTCTATGAGTACACGATAAAAGGGAACATGAAGAAGGTAAGAATAAGTATAGGCAGAGGAATCCACCACTTAGTAGAGTGAATCGTCTGCTCCTACCCTCGATAGGAATGGATTGCACCTCTTACATCATAGTATATAGGGACCTTGTTCCGATAGCTACCCGAACGTCAGCTTACAGAATAGCTACTCAGTTCTCTTTTGAAAAAGAACTGTTCTGCCTGCCTTTCTTGACTAGATCCCTGGCCTACTCCCTATACTGATCAACAATGTCCAACACAGACCTATGTTAAAAAAACGTTAAAACAGTACTAACCTGTCTGTACTTTAATAAATATCGTATATTTGTATCATGAAGAAAAAGGGAGCTAAAGAAAGAATCATAGAAGCAGCTTCACACTTATTTTATTTTGAAGGGTATAATCAAACAGGGATAAATCAAATATTAAAAGAATCAGGGTCTTCGAAAGATAGTATGTACAGGCATTTTAATTCGAAGGAAGAAATAGCCGTTACTTACTTAAAAAATAGGCACATCATGTGGATGGGGAAGTTGATAGACTATACAAAACCTAAAACAACCAGTAAAGAAAAGATTATCGCAGGTTTTGATTATTTGGATGACTGGTTAACTGAAGTGGAATTTAGAGGTTGTGGGTTTCAAAATATTATCTGCGATTTGCCGAAAGATCAACAAAAGATTAAAGATCAGGTAGTATTACATAAAAATGAATTGCGTGAAACAATTCACGATATATTAAAAGAGAACGATCAATATTCAGTTAAAGAAGCTGAACAATTGGGAGATGAAATTTTAGTACTCATGGAAGGAGCAATAATACTGTCTCAAATACAAAAAAATGTGTGGCCTATAAACTCAGCTAAAAGAACTTGTAGCAGATTACTGGATTAATTTTTTTTACAATAAAAATACAGACTTGTCTGTACTTAATAATACAATTATGGACAACTTAAAACCACCTTTCACAAAGGAAACAGCAAAAGCAAAAGTGCAAGCTGCAGAAGATGCTTGGAATAGCAAGAACCCCCAAAAAGTGCCTATGGCGTATTCTGTAGATTCTCAATGGAGAAACAGAGATCAATTCTTTAGAGGAAGAGCTGCAATAGCCGAATTCCTATCCGATAAGTGGAATAAAGAGTTGCATTACAGGCTGAAAAAACATTTATGGAGTTTCACAGATAATAGAATCTCCGTACGATTTGAATATGAATGGCAAGACGCAGAAACAAATCAATGGAAAAGAACCCATGGTAATGAACATTGGCAATTCGACAGTGAAGGGCTGATGGAAATTAGAGACATGAGTGCCAATGATATAAACATCAAGGAGTCAGAACGAAAATTTAAATAAACAAAAAATTAAAGAACATGAGAACATTAAGCACCAATAAAATTGGATCATTTAGAACCTCATTGAGGTATGCATGGAATAGTAAAAGACGTCATTATTAAAAATAATAATTTATCAACAAAATTTAAATAAACAAATAAAATTAGAACTTATGAAAACATTAAAGCCATTAACAATAGAAGAAGCAAACGAAAATTCACAAGCAATTTTTAATGCAGTTAAAAGTAAGATTGGTATGGTACCAAATCTGTACGCTACAATGGGTGTATCAGATAAATTATTAGGAGGTTTTTTGGCCTTTACAGAAACACTTAAAAGCGGAGAATTTACGGGCAAAGAATATGAAGCTATTGCTTTGGCCACATCTCAAGCAAATAGTTGTGCATATTGCTTATCAGCGCATACAGCAATAGGAAAAATGAATGGCCTTACAGAACAAAATACACTTGACCTTAGAGACAATTCCATTGCAGATACAAAATTGAATGCTTTAGTAAAACTAGCAAGCGAAATAGTAAACCAAAAAGGACACCCAACAGATACAACAGTAGATAATTTCTTTGTGGTAGGCTACAATAAAGCAGCATTTGCAGAAGTAATTGCAATTGTTGCGCTAACTACTATTACAAACAATGTATACCACAACGGGGGCTTTGAAATCGACTTTCCAAAAGCTCAAAATATTGAGCAATTACAATTAGTTTAATTAACCATAAAATAAGTAAAAATGAAAATTCAATTATTAAAAACAGCAGTAGTTCTATTAGGGATGGCATTAGGAACAAACAGTACTTATGCACAATTACCAGATCCAGGATTCACAATTGACGAAACAACAGCAATTGTAATAACGGATCCACAAAACGACTTTTTAAGTCCAGATGGAGTGACATGGGGAGTTGTTGGCGAAAGTGTCACAAAAAACAATACAGTTGAAAATTTAGAAACCCTTTTTCAATTGGCCGAGGCAAATGGTATTAAGGTTTTCATTTCACCTCATTACTATTACGATCATGATCATTCATGGAAATTTGAAGGAGCTTTGGAAACTTTGATGCATAATATTAAAATGTTCGATCGTGGAGATCAACTTTCCATTGACGGTTTCGAAGGATCTGGTGCAGATTTTTTAGATCGCTACAAAAAATATATTGACAAGGATTTTGTAACTGTGGTAGGACCCCATAAGGTTTTTGGACCGGAGCAAAATGATCTAAGTCTACAACTAAGAAAGCAGAAAATTGATAAAGTCATACTTGCAGGAATGTCAGGTAACTTATGTGTAGAGTCACATATGAGAGAGTTAATAGAAGACGGGTTTGAAGTCGCCGTTGTCGGTGATGCAACTGCATCTGCAATTGTTCCTGGATATGATGGGGATCAAGCTGCACAAACAAACTTTAGATTTATCGCAAGTCATGTTTACACTACAGAAGAATTAAAGAATATAATAAAACACTAATCAAATAATATTTCAATCATTAAAAACAAAATATATAATTATGAAAAATAAAAATTTAAACTCAATATTAGGTGCTATACTCATAGGTTTCTTCTCCTTTGTAATCAATTCTTTTGAAACTCCAAAAAACACTTTAGAAATTAGTGATATGAGCACTATAGAAGTTCCTACTTCTCACAAGACTATAACAGTAGACGGTGTAAACGTCTTTTATCGCGAAGCTGGAGATATTAGCAATCCGACCATTCTTTTATTGCACGGTTACCCAACATCGTCTCATATGTTTCGCAATTTAATAACAGACCTGTCTGTTCGGTATCACGTATTAGCTCCTGATTATCCAGGGTTTGGAAGAAGTGATCAACCGTTAATGAAAGATTTCGAATATACATTCGATAATATGGCAAATATCGTTGAAGGCTTCCTCGAAGAATTAGAAGTTGAAAAATACAGTATTTACCTAATGGATTATGGTGCTCCTATAGGTTTTAGGATCGCTGCCAAATATCCTGAAAGGGTCGAATCACTGATCATTCAAAATGGTAATGCCTATGATGAAGGTCTAAAGGATTTCTGGATTCCTATTAAAAAGTACTGGAATGACTATACAGTTGAAAACGGTAAACCTTTAGAAGGTTTTCACTCACCAGATGGTTTGAAGTGGCAATACACGCATGGGGTTCAGGATTCGACTAAAATTAGTCCTGACAATTGGAGCATCGATTTACAACACTTAACTAGACCAGAGAATGATAAGATTCAGTTAGCTATGTTCTACAGCTACAGAACAAACGTACCTCTTTATCCAGAATGGCAACAATACTTTAGAGATCATCAGCCACCAACATTAATTGTTTGGGGAAAGAATGATTACATATTTCCAGCTGATGGTGCTTTCCCTTATAAACGAGACTTAAACAATCTAGAATTTCACTTATTGGACACTGGACATTTTGCTCTTGAAGAGAAAGGCGATGAAATCGCTAACTACATTCTTAATTTTTTAGATAAGAATAACATCAACTAAAAATTCTAAAACGAGCTATATGTGTTTTCATAAAGAACCGCATATGGCTCGTTTTTATCTTTAATATCGCTTCAATCATATTTAATATAATACATGATTTTCTAAATTTATTAAAGCACTAAAAGTATAAAACATAATAAAGTTAGATCTACCCAAATCTATAGCAATAGAAAAGCTAAAAGAAAGTTTGTAAAATTAAATGATAAAACACGATGGCTAAAAACTTTGCAGAAATAGCATTTACAGAAACAATAAAACAACTACAGGAACGACATGGAAGTCGCAAGAGCTATGAGCGCATGGAAAAGTTTAATGTTGTTGATGGACTAACCATAAATGAAGTAAACTTTATTCAAGACCGCGACAGTTTTTATATAGCTTCGATAGGCGTTAAAGAGTTCCCTTATATACAACATCGCGGAGGACCAAAAGGGTTTTTGAAGGTACTCGATTCAAAACGTCTAGGTTTCATTGATTTTGTTGGCAACAGACAATATGTTTCTGTTGGAAATATAGTAACCAACAATAATGTTTCGCTTATTGTAATTGATTATCCATCAAAAAGTAGACTGAAAGTTTTTGCAAGAGCAGAAGTCGTTGAAATTAAGGACAATACAGAATTATATGATTTATTAGATTTAGGTGATTATAAGTTTCGTCCTGAGCGTATGATAATATTTAATATTGAAGCCTATGATTGGAATTGTCCTCAACATATTACACCTCGCTATACTGTTGATGAAATTGAGAAGGCTTTTTTGCCTAAACAAGAATATATCACTTCATTAGAAGAAGAAATTAAAGCGCTAAAATCCAAGTTGAAATAATATTGTAAATTATAGCAAAGGCCTACAAGTGGGATAAATAATCAAAGCCGCCTTAGAGAATGAATACAAGAAATAACCAATCAAGAATGAAATATAAATGACACTAAAATAATTCAAATTATGAAAATAGCAATTAATGGAATGGGGCGTATCGGTAGAGCTTCCCTAAAGGTGATTTTTGATACACCGGAGTTAGAGGTTGAAGCTGTAAATGATATTGTAAGTATCGAAAATATAGCATACCTATTAAAGTATGACTCGGTTTACGGCATTTACGAAAGGGAAATTACACATGATGAACAAAATCTAATTATTGATGGCAAAAAGATAAAATACTCATCCATAAGAAATCCTGAAGAATTACCATGGAAAGAAAATGATATAGAGGTTGTCATTGAAAGTACAGGTTTATTTACAACAAGGGAAGGCGCTGAAAAGCATATCATGGCAGGTGCAAAAACTGTGATAATTTCAGCTCCTACAAGTAGTATTGATGTGCCTACTGTAGTTCATGGAGTTAATTCAGAAAATGGCAATACCAATATTTTTTCTTGTGCCAGTTGTACCACTAATAATATTAGTCCAATTGTTGAGATATTAGGAAGACGAGTTGGAATTAAAAAGGCAATTATGACAACAGTTCACGCATATACGGCTTCTCAAGGCATTGTTGACGGGCCTTCAAAAAAGAACTTTAGAATGGGCCGTGCAGGTGGTGTAAATCTAGTTCCAACAACAACAGGTGCTGCAATCGCAACTACAAAAGCATTACCTCAATATGCAGGAAAGTTTGATGGTGTAGCTATACGTGTTCCGATTCCAGTGGGTTCCATATCTGATGTTACGTTTGTGACTGAAAGACAGGTAACCGTAGAAGAAGTGAACGCGATATTGAAGGAGGAAGCAAAAACTGACCGTTATGCCAACGTTTTGGATACTACAACAGAGCCAATTGTATCATCTGACATTGTAAAAAGTCCTTTTGCATCTACCGTAGATCTAAGTATGACAAAAGTAGTAGATGGAGACCTCCTTAAGGTCATGACTTGGTACGATAATGAATGGGGCTTTACCAATCAAATGATTAGACAAATTATTGAGATCCAAGGAAACGAATAGTTGAAAAAATAAAATGAAAAAACTTGAATCCTTTCCGTGAAGAAAGAGAACATAAAACAACAGATTCGTCATGGCAACCTTTAACCCAATCTAGGACATTAAACAATAACCCAAACGAGTTAATAAGGAAGAATTTCAGCTAAAGCAAATATGCCAGAAGGCAGTGTTAGACTTGCACCGTCAAGTATTCAAGCAGAGAGGGATATATATACAAGAACAGGAGCGGTTACCCCTGAAATACTAATAGCTATGACACTGTAAAAAATAAAAAGCATACAAAATGAGTTCGTCGTAGCAGCAAAACGATTAATAAATGAAGCTGATATAGATGGTGTGGAATTACATCCTGTCAATGGCTATTTAATGAATCATCACTAGTCCACGATACAACTCAAGAGAAGATCCTTACAAAGGTTCGATAGAGGATAGATCTCTGTTTATGTTGGAAACGGTTAAAAAAGTAGCTGATGAAATTGGTAGTAAAAAATAGGGGTTCTATTTTTACCTTATGGTGCTTTTAATGATATGCAATTAAACTATGAAGAACTAGAAGCTACATTTTTTTTGAATTATCGAAGGAGTTGTCGAAAATCAATCTCGCTTATATTCATATCGTAGATCAAAGAGTGGCTTTGGGAGCACCCGATTTTACTTTAAATAATAAAAAATCATTAAGGGAAACTTTAAAAGCATAGTTATTTCTGGTGGTAATGTTGATTTCCAAGAATAAGGAAGAAGCCATTTTAGTACGCAGCTTAGATTTAGTTTATGTTGGTGGACTATTTATAGCCAACCCAAATTTTGCAGACAAACTTCAAAATAATATGGAAGTGATAACTCCCGATTTAGACACGTTCTATTCCCAGGAGAAAAATGATATACAGATTACTAAACAAATAGCTCTTATCTTCACTGAATGTATTCACAAAAAACCTAATCACTAAATAAATGAATCCTCATAATTTATTCAACATTATGCCTTCCGACTTTCAGCACCCTAAAGAGGCAGAGTCCTTGAGGATATTGAAGAAAACAACTGGACTAGAGAGAGTTGTGAAGAAGTTTTATGATATGGGGATAGAAAATATTATTAAACTTCAATATACAGGGAGTAGTCTGAAGTTGTCCCCAAAATCTTTTCCTGATTTGTTTAGTTTGACTGAAACAGCCTGTAATATATTAGGCGTGGCTGAAGTACCCGAATTGTATGTTCACCGGTCAGAACAATTTGAAGTTACGACCCTTGGAGTGGACAGACCTATGATAGCTATATCTACAGAATGCTTGGACAAATTATCCGAAAAAGAACTGCTCTTTATGATTGGTCGGGAAGTAGCGCAGATTAAGTGTCATCACATTCTATATCAAGAGATTGGTTTTATATTTCCAGAATTAATGGATGCTATTTCTGGCATTACCCTCGGACTAAGCGGAGTCCTGTCTTCTGGTCTGAAATATGCGCTGTTTCACTGGACACAGATGGCCGAATATACTGCAGATCGAGGTGGGCTTTTAGTCTGTCAAGATGTGCATGCCACCAAGCAATTGTTTACCAAACTAGCGGGGCTTCCTGAAAAATACTGGGCGACTTTCGATGTTGCTGAACTGGATGAGCAAGCTCGTTCTTTCGAAGGGTTTACAGAGAAGACTTTTGATAAGTTTATGAGATTTCTATATGGGAATAATCTATGGGCGATTGCCAGAGCCCAAGAGGTTATTCATTGGGTAGAGTCAGGAGAATATAATAGCGTGTTAGTTGATAAGAGTCGGACACAGAGGCTCGGGTATAATGAATTTTCGTGATCGCGAAAACGAGACATATAACATGTAAACGTATGGCTCCTAAGTAGCTATCTTATAGACATGTTACCTCTTAGGCAAAAATAAAATTAATGAGCATTCACTATGCGTACAAATTAGCTATTGCATCACTACGCGATATCCTCTTTATGTGTGTACTAAAGAAACAGAAGCTATTGACTGCTGCCAGCTAAGGAATACTAGCCAAATATTTCTCCCCATTATCAATATGCGTCTGTCGTTTCTCTTCTGGCATCTTATCAAACATTCGGACCAGCATTCCTAACCTTGGATTAGACAGGAAAAAGTTCCGATGTGTATCCATAAATCGCCAAAACAGGCCATCCCAGGTGGCTTGCCATTCTCCTTTTTTGTAATTACTCATTTTCATCAAGTAGTTGCTTCCACTTATGTATGGTTTGGTTGCCATAAGGCCACCGTCGGAGAACTGGCTCATGCCGTAGATATTTGTGACCATCACCCAATCGTATGAATCAATGAACAGCTCCATGAACCATTTATATACTTCATCGGGATCGAATTCGCAGAGCATCATGAAGTTACCGAGGACCATAAGTCGCTCTATGTGATGACAGTACCCTGTTTTCAAAACCTTTTTGATCGTTAGGTCTATAGGTAGTATTCCTGTTGTCCCGTCATAGAAAGATGCTGGAATCTTCTTTGTGAACTTCCAGAAATTGGTGGTTCTTTCTTCGCTGCCCCTTGACTCGTAAACTCCTCTGATGAATTCCCTCCATCCGATGATTTGACGTACGAAACCTTCTGTAGAGTTGATGGGTATATCATTCTCTTTTGCATAGTTCAAACAGGCTTCGATGATCTCTTTTGGAGTAATCAACCCTACATTAAGCATTGGTGTAAGCACACTGTGATTCAGGATGGAATTCTCAGCGACTATAGCATCTTCGTACGTCCCAAACTCCATAAATCGTTGCTCAAAGAATTGACTGAGCCATGATTTGGTAGACTTAAAGTTGGTCGGATAAAGTGGGTAATCCGTCAAGCTTCCATAGTGACCTGAGAAGTTGGTTGCTACATACTCTTTTGCTTCTTTGTAGTAGTCATCAATATCTGGAAACTGAAGCGATGGTGGTACTTTCTTGGCAGGATATTTCTTTCTGTTTTCGGTATCGAATGTCCACTTCCCTCCAGTTGGTTTACCATCGGGTTCCATTAGAATATTTCGCTTCTTTCGCTGATCCGTGTAGAAAGTTGTTTGGTGGTATTTCTTTTTGTCTGATCTGAAGAAAGCAGCATTTTCCTCTTTTGTATTTAGGAATAGCGGAGAATCATAGACTTTTGTTGAGATATCATTTTCAATACAACCATCGTCTAATCTCTTTTGCAGCCAATTATCAGTTGGATCTATGTAGTTGATGTGTTCGATCCCTAGGCCCTTTAGATGAGGCATCAGTTTTCTTAGATCAGATATGCTTTCTGTTGCTTCAATGTAATGCACGTCTAACTTCTTATCTCTTAGAAAGTCCACATAGCATTTCATAGTCGCTCTGTGGAATGCTATCTTTTGCTTGTGAAACGGGTACTGCTTGAAGAATAAATACTCTTCGACAATATAAAAATGACTATCCTCCGCCAGCAATGGTGAATCTTCAAATAACTGATGTGGAAATATTAGATTGATACTTTTCATTTGATGTTTTGTTTTGTATTGGCCTATTGATTTTCTTTATATCCGTAACTTATCAAATTACCCTATTCCGTTTTTCTATAAATAGACTTACTGTTACCCCTGCATCGTTTACTACAATATTTGACTTCATTCCAATTCTTTTCCCACTTTTTTCTCCACGCAAAAGGACGTTCACAAACTATGCAGATCTTCTCAGGTAAGTGTTGCTTTTTCATACGCTAGAATTCTGGAACTTGGTCAACATGCGCATAAGGATGAGTTTCAATTTTACTTAGGTTGTAATAAGTATTCAGACCCGATATCCCTACTCCATTAGCTGCTTCTAAGTTAATATCTCCATCTACCATCGCGGAATCAGGCATGATGAGATGTTCGATCTCTCCAATTACCATCACTGTTCCGTTCATTGGAATATCAATCGTATCTCTGAATCGCATGCCCATTTTGAATTGACTCTCTTTGACGAACGGAGCTTTGAAATCGCCCATAAATTCTGCAGTCAAGTTACACTGATCAAATTCCGAGACATCTTCATCAAACTTAGCAGACGTGTAATGTGCATTCTTGACAAACTCTGGATGAACATGGTTAACCGTGTAGTATCCATTCTCCTGAATATTATGAAATGTATGACCGACTTCCGCTGTCCGAGGTCTAGATATAAACCCGAGTAACGGAGGATTACTTCCTAGATGAACGATGGAGCTAAATATGGCTAGATTAGTTTGTCCTTTCTCGTTGATCGTCCCGATTAAGTTGGCAGGTTTGATTCCGGTTACTGAATTTATGATTTTAAGCCTTGATATTCTATCTAATTCAGCTATGTCTTGTTTGGTATATTTCATCTATGATAAACATGAAATCACAAGAACTGTTTTGAACAAATAACCATATCCTAACATCTATTAAATTAGCCACTAATAATGATTTCTGAGCAGGCGAGTTCTCGACACCGTTCTAAAAATGGCTATACTGATAATAGCTACATATAATAGAAACGATCGACAAATTATATCGGCTCAGTTTATGATCTCTTGCGAGACCTAGGCCTGACATGGGTTGCTATTATCCGTCTGCCATCACTCTTGACCGCCGGATGATCTCGGTGTGACCATATTTTATCTCTTGCTATTCTTGCGCTTGTTTGGAGGTCTACGATAGGTAATGGGTAATCTTCTCCTATGTATACACCACAAAATGTCTGTTCCATAGCCGTCATCTTCCATGGTTCATGGATTGAAACCGTCGGAACATTGGATAGTTCAGGAACCCATTTTCTAATAAATTCTCCTTCTGAATCATGCTTCTCAGAGTTTTTGACAGGATTATATTGTCGTATTGTATTTACTCCTGTTGTCCCTGACTGCATCTGAAATTGCGGATAATGAATACCAGGTTCGTAATCCAAAAACTGGCTTGCCAGATAATAAGTGCCTTCGCGCCAATCTTGATCTAGATTCAAAGTCAAGAAAGAAACAACCATCGCTCGCATCCTGAAATTGATCCACCCCGTGTGAGCGACCGCCCTCATACACGCATCAATAAGTGGATACCCCGTCATACCAGATTGCCAAGCTTCTATGTAAGAATCATTCTTAGTGTGTTCTAGTAATTCGTAACCTCTATTGATACATAGCGTTTCGTAACTGCATTCCATTTCAAACTTTTGAATAAAGTGACAATGCCAATGCAATCGAGTTAGCATACTTGAAAAAGCTCGTTTTTTTACTTTTGCATTAGGATGGTTCCCTACAAATTGGAAAACTTGTCTGATACTGACATTGCCCCAAGCTAGATAAGGAGACATCCTACTGCAAGACGTCCGACTTTTAAGTGGTTTGGAGATGTGTCGCTGATAATTAAACCCTCTTTTCTCCATAAACGAAAACAAATAACGCCACGCATTTTGCTCACCTGCAGGTTGATATTGGTTAGGGTAATTTTCTAGTTGGCCCTTAAGTTCTTTTGTTAGTCGGTATGAATGCACCAATGGCTCAATCGCCGATTTAGAATATTGATTGCTAACTATTGATCCGTTCATTTTTGAATGCCACGCTCTATCCCAATTGTGCCGATTTTTGATTCCTCTAACAATGCCGTCACGTTGGGATTCCTTCCACGTAATATTGTTTTCCCTAAAAAACTGGTTGATCTTTTTATCTCTTTCCCATGTTATTTGAGTTCCACTTTCTTCATGACTGAATATATTACTAATCTCAAATTCACTTTTCAAATATTCAAACACGTCGATAGCATCTGCATGGAATATTTCGACCTGTCTACCTATTTTTTCTAGTGTACTATTTATTCCCTTGATCGAATGATAGCAAAACTGCATATGCCTGAGACTAGTATCAGGATGCTTGATTAGCGCAGGCTCAAAAAAATAGACAATAATATAAGGGAGATTAGTCTTTTCAGCACGTTGAAAAGGTTCGTGATCCTGTGTTCTAAGATCGCGTTTGAGCCAGACAATATTTATTTTTTTTCTCTCCAATATTGAATAGAACATTTTAATGTAATAACAGTTTTACAATATCAATTAAGATATCAAGTCGCTGAGCAAGTTGTCAATTTGATAAATGTAAAGACAACAAAGCTGTGTAAAAAAATAGTTTCGCCGCATCCGAGTGGTCTAATACCAATTCTATTTCAAAATGACGTAATTATTATTGGTTTAATGCCGAAACAAATGGAAGCGCAAAAAATTCACGAGTCTTTATCTTCCATAAGCCATCTCTAGTTTGCAATATTTCCAATAGTAATCGGTATAAAACAATGACCTCCCAGATATAATTACTTCTGCATTCACAGTTAATCTAAAGATAAACAATTCCGATAATCCTATAAGAAAACCGCTTTGTAGCATAAAAAGGCAAAGTTCTAATTGATCTTTGTGAGATCTCCGATAGTGTGCTTCCATGTTATTTTGAGATATTAATTTATTAAAACATCAAAATAACCCTCAAAACTCATACCTCAGGCCTACCCTATTAAAAGAAAATTCCATATTAACATCTTCTCTTTTATGAAGGCTTGGGATCAAATATCCGATAGTCGCTCCTAGTACATAACCACCAATCACGTCTGTAGGAAAATGCCTTCCTCCCTTTACTCTCAGATAGCTAATCGTAGCGGGAATAAGAGCTGCTGGAACCCAAACAAGAAGCTTATTTTTTATATCGGGGTTTGTGTCAATAATAACTTTTGCTGTAAAAAAAGACATAGCTGCACTAAAAGAAGCATGTCCAGACAAAAAAGACAATCTTGAACTACTACCTAGTTTTTCATCTAATCCTATATCAGGGTTATAGGTATTGGGTCTATATCTTCCCGCCTGGGCTTTTATAATATTGGTGATACCATTTGTAATAAGGAATGTCTCTAAAGCCATGATGCCTATAGCTATCTTATCATTTCGGCATCCTTTTGTCAAGTAAGTACTAAATGGAAAGACTACAGAAGAAAATAAGATAATATCACTAACTGTTACGGCAGAACTAGAAATATTTAATGCTGAGGATCTATCCAAAAAATTAAGATCATCTATATTCAAACCTTCAACACCTTGCTGAGTAGCTGGATCTGCATTAGTAAGCAGTACATGCCCCAGTAAAGATGCTCCAATCCCTGTGCCCAAGATTATCCCGTCCTTCTTTAAATCTATTTTATAGATGCTCGATTGACCAAAAGCTGGTTGAATTCCCAAGAAAAAAATGATCAGTCCTAATATTGATATCTTCATTGTTATTTTACTAAATATTATCATAATTTTCATAAAGGATCTAAGTGTTTATACACTTAACAATCGTATTAAAAAGCAAAACCCATTTGCAAACTAAACGTATTTTCTTCATCATTAAATGAATAATAAGGCTGCACGACTACAATACCTAACATGTCAAACCATAAGCCAACTGTTTGGCTAGATAACCAAGGAGAATCATTTCCACCCTCATCATAATATATTTTCCCTATGTCATATCCACCTAATACCCCTACATCCATAGGGATAATATTGTTGTCCCATTTAAATAACTTAAGTCTAAGGTCAACATTGTTATAGATAGCGGAAGTTCCCCGAAATCGCTCATTACGAAATCCACGTAACCCACTGTTGTTTCCCAATGAAGGATAATGATAAAATTGACGATCTCCACGTGAAGTTAATATTCCTAGTTTATTAGCTAACACAAGTTTGGGTCTCACCAAAAGCTGGATATACATTTTAGTTTCTAGTTTGAGATCTGTGATATTTTCTTTTTTCGATGGCTCGATCAGATGAGATGCAGATACAGAGAAAGTGAATCCATTTGTGGGAAACACCCCACCTTCTACAAATCCAAAATTATACTCAGCTGCCCCTCCCAAATAGAGACGGTTCTCTAAGACATCTTCTGTAAAGAAGTCTGTATCATCACTTGCTATACGTCCATCCGATTTTTCTAAGTTCCGATATTGTAAAGTTGGTCCAAAATTAAATTGACTTGCGCTTCCAAAGTTAAGACGCAACGTGGGATCAACATCAATACTTTTCATTCGAACCCAGTTGTATTCTATTTCTCTTAATGTATTAATAGTATTTCCTCCAAGGCCAAAATAGTTCTCATATTGGGGAAAACTAACATCTACTTTGGGTGCAAAGTCAAGCGCACCTATAATTTCAGGAAAATGGCCGTGATAACCAAATTGAAGTGCATTTCTGCTTCCTGGGGCAACGCTCAAGGAAACATTTTGCATTGCTTTATATGGCTTTTTCTTCCATCCATTAGTAGTCCAACTATAAGAACCTCCTATCCAAAATCCATCATCAACACTATTACCAAAACGGAGACCAGGTAGACTTGTGTTATATTTGTACCCATTCCTATCATATTCATTTACCTCTAAGTCTGTCGATCGTTTATCTACTATATCACCGATCAACTTTGCTCCTTTTATATCATCATACGCATATACCTTACGTCCAGCAACTTTATTATCAATCTTATCACCATCTTCACCTCCTATTATTCGAAGAGAGATGCTATTATTCTTAGCCCCAGAAATCACAAATTCATCTTTACCTCTAAGTCCATATATTCTGACTTCATTCGTCTCTTTAGGATAAAATGTACGATCATATTTTAATAGATCATCCTCACCTTTTCTAATTACAAAATGTTTGACAAGCATACTCCCATCTGCATTTTGTTCAATCTCAAATCTATCCTTGTTGCCTGTTCCTGTGATTTCTACTTCGGTGGATAGATAGTCGTAAAGTCGCTTACCGATCTTCATCAGGTTCCCCCTTCTTGCCTTCAGTATACCCGGAAGTTCTTTCACATCTCTATTATCCATGACTTCAGCTGGAAACAGATTCATCGAGTTCTCTATCTCTGTATCTGACACGTTAATTTGCATTTCTGAAATAACCGCTTGCCACTCCGCCCACTCTAACTCATGGAGGAAGTACCGATCAAAGTGCTGAGCATTGAACGATAAATGTTTTACATCTTTAGCATCTTCTTTCATAGTCTTGAATTGTTTCAAAACTGTCATTGAAAGTAACCATGGCACAATACCTTTAAATTTGTATAGCGCTTGGTCTCTATCCCTTGGAATAGGTCGATAGATGTTTTTGCCCTCTTCTTCAAATCTTGCCCATCTCCATTGATCATCATGCCTGTCCCAATCATGAATCAGCAAATCAAACAATCGCGATTTCAACACCCATTCTTGATCCACAAAATGGTTTTTCTTGTTTGTCAATATATCAAGTAAATCTGCATAACCAATAATATCAGAGGAATTGCCAAACTGCGCAGCATCACTCCAATCTCCACTAGGTCTTTCTTCTAATAAGTATAGTTCCTCAGGAAATTGACTATTATAATTACCCAGTCCTCTTTGGTGCTGAAGATAGACCAATTTAGGTTCAGTATAGTAGATTCGCGCAGCTTCAGAAAGTGCAGGTATAACCAACGCTCCATATGGCTGACTTGCACTATTTTGATCAGAAAGGACATCCATTACCTTAAGGTTACTGAACCCTTCTGGCACCAATTTAGAAAAATCCTTTTTGATGGACCTAAGGATGTATTGCTTACCATTCTCCTTTTCCATTCTAAGAGAATTGGACGCTTGTCCTCCACCCTTCTTGATAGGTGTCAACCCACCATATTTGGTTTCGAGATCTATAATTTCTACATTTACGGGTGTTGTCCACACATCCCTATACTGGGATCCAAAGAAAAGCTTCTTCACAGATCCAGCTGCAAAATCTTCATTAGCAGAAATCATTTTGACTTTCTCAACAATGGGTGGATATTTAATTTCTTCCTCTACTGTACCTTCCCTTGGTGCTCGCATTTGAGTTCTATATTCTAATATTGGATCTTCACCAAATCCTGACACCGTATATATTTCAAGCCATGACTCATTGTTTTCATAAAAATTGATCTTTGCAAACCCACGAGCATCCCTTGCATAATCCGCTTCACCACCTCGTTTCACATAGTCATTTCGACTACCACCACCACTTACAATATATTTCACCCTTTGACCATCGAAATATTGCATTCCATGCTCATGGCCAGAAGTGAAGGTTACATTTACTCTCCATTTTCTTGCGAGTCCATCCAATCCTTGGGTAAGTTCCTTGTTATGAGTATGTGTTATATCTTGTGTAGAACCTGTAACATTCCTATAAATGGGATATATCGAGCCAATAATTGGTAGTGGAATCCAAAGGTTATGATTTAGCTCCGTTAATGGGAAAAGATGGTGCTTGAAACTAAAGTGTCCTCCGTGCTTACCATTACTTTTGATTGGATGATGAAGCATAACAATGATTTCATCGTTTTTATGTTCAACAAATATTTCTTCGACTCGCTTAAGCAGATCACTTCTTGATTTTATTTCACAGTGCTTGTTTATTTTCTTTTCTCGACTCCAATTTTGCAACCACCATTGCGAATCCAAAAAAACATAAACAAGGTCCTTATTCACTTTGATAACTTGAGGGTCACCACAAGCATTACTTGGGTAAAATTTTACATTTCCATTGGTTTTAGCATATTCCTTGATATAGTCCTCTTGTCTCTTTATTGCTTTTCGTCCACCTTTCCTATCCTTATTCCAGTCATGATTTCCTGGTATAAAATAGGTAATTCCATCATGAGATTCAGAAAGTGCTAAATGAGCATCTAAAATACGCTCGCCCATATCTCTATCCGTATCATCTGACTTTTGCAATCCGACTGGATAAACATTATCGCCAAGATATACTAGACTTGTTTCTACTGTTTCTTCTTTGAGCATTTCAGAAGCCGCATCCAATACGAAGTTCTTATTTTGAACCTTATCATCCAATTCTCCGCCGTCACCAATCAGGTATAAAGAGTGAATATGCTTATTTTGAATAGGTTGATTATTCTTCTTCCAGTCTAATGCATCATCACTATAATATGGACTTTTTAATGTGCCACATGAGCTAACCATGATCATTGCAAAACAAAAGACAATAAGTTTATTCATTATTTTATCCATCATAAGCAAATTTAAAAATCTTACCACTAAACCCTTTCCCTTCTGTACTTATATACAGATTATTATCTTCATCAAATGAAATCCCTTCTGGTTGTGGGTTTGATTTACTATTTAGGAAAATGACATTCTTAACTCGCTTATTTGAGCCTATTATTACAAGCAAAGATCCCCTTGCTGATATAAGGTAATAATCTCTAGAAATCGGATGGATTGCTATACCCGATGGAGCAAAATCTTTAGCCCTGCGTTTCAACTGTTTTAGCTTGGATTTTGTTTTATCAGAATTAGAAGATTCGACAAAATATTTCAATTCATCATCAGAGATTATCAAGTAGGGGTCTTTATCTAACTTCTTTTTTGCTAGATCAAACCTATAGACACATTTTTGATTCTTCTTACCTTTCACTTTCGCAATTGGTTGTCCCTTACAAGCAAGAAGTAATGCTCCAGAATCTCTATCAAAACATAACCCTTCCACATCATTTCGAGCACTTAGTTTGGTATTAAACTTAATCGTTTCTTTTGATATTTGATTATAGAAATAAAGCGTTCCTGTATTTTGACAAACGATTATATCATCACCTACTAATTCTATAGCTTCATAATCTCCCTTTTTGGCAAATTTATCTTCAGATCTTATTTCAAAAGTTATTGGATCCAAGGTGAATATTCGACCATCCTCATCATTATTTGTAATGAACAAATTCTCACTTGAATTATAAGCTAAGCTAGATATCTCATTGAGCTTTTTATCTAAAACAAATACTTCAGATGGAGCAGTAAAATCATAAATTGCTTTATCCTGAACTGATTTACCTTCAATGGATTTATCTTCTACTAATTTATCTTCTACTAATTTATCTTCAATGGGTTTATCTTCAATGGGTTTATCTTCAACTAATTTATCTTGAATAGATTTATCTTGAATAGATTTATCTTGAATGGAGTCTTTCGCTTCCACAGCAATTTCTGCCACCACTTTAGTCTTCGCCCCTTCCTCTTTTTTGGGTGGGCTACAACACACACAAATACAGCTACAAATACAAAACAGTACGACTCTTATACAGACATCAATCATATCAATTCTATTTACTATTGTTTATTAATGAAGTGATTTAAAGGGAAAAACCCAATCCATAATGAATAATCGATTCATCATTAAGGCTATTGAATCCTTTGTTGATAAATATAGAATAAGCATTATTAAGAAAAGTCATATACAAGCCCGCTCCATAGCCTGAAACATTATTATCAGGATTTTCAAAAGCAAGCCCTCGATCATAAAATCCTGAGGCTCCTAACAAAAATGGTAACACGCTATTTTTGCTTTTATAAATCTCCTTTCTCAACTCTACATTAATATAACCTACTTTGGAATTTCGAATAATATTATTGGCGAATCCTCTTACATTGTTTCCGTTGCCCAATATTGGATAGTCTATGTAGCTTCTGTTTCCAAAAGTTGCTTCCCCCCCCACCTTGAACAATATGATAGTCTTTGAAATATCATGCCAAGAGTTGACAAGTGTTATATCAGCCACAAATTGATCATAGATACCTTCATTTGCTTTAATATTATACCCAACTCTATTAGAGATATTATATCTCACTCCTTTTGTAGGATAGGCTTGATCGTCTGTAAAATCTAGGTTCAAATCACCATGCAGATAGGCTTGCCAAATACTTCTATCTCCTAGTAATTCCGTTGATGTCTGACCTGTTCCATCATACAATTTCAAGTATTGAGTTCCGAGACCAAAACTAATATCACTTTGTCCAAAAATATTATTTACCATACTCGTGTAGATATCTATATTATCATTCTGAACATAGTAGTCGTCACCTTTCCTGAAATTATCTAGATAATTCGATGGTAGGCTAGAGTTTGCCCCTAAGAATCTATCATATCGTGTATCATTGTGAGCCGCTCTTATTTTGATTTTAGCATCCCACTTATTCCATGTATCTGTATACAAACTAACAAGCTTAAGTCGAACTGCATTTCCTCTGGGATAGTATTTTGCTGCTAATGAAGTACTCCTGCCAAAAGGTTTTTTATTAAATTTCTGCTTCACCTTTGTAAACCTCACTTCGAATCCACTTCCGTAATCAGTGTCATACTTATACATTGCAAATGGCAGCAATGCGTCATACTGGAATCCATAAATATCAGGATAAATTGGTTTTTCTAGCTTTATTGATTCTATTCCTTCGAAATTTTGAGTATCATATATTTTGAGTGCTTGTTTTTTATTTTTAGTTCTTATCTCATCTTTATCTGTACCAGGAAGTAATTTGATCTCTAAACCAGCTTCCACATTTCCCTCGATCGATACTATATCCTTACCATCCAATGCATATATGTCTAAGTGTTTAGTGACATTTGTATTGTATGTTTTTTGAGCTATTGCTTCTCCATTTTTCTTACCCTTCTTTGCATCATATAATGTTACAACAACTTCGTCTTTTGCCTTCGCTTCAATAGTTAAGAAATCGTTTTTATTACTACCATAGAAAGTAGCTTGCCTATGATATAAGTCGTACAATTGATTACTAGCTAATGATAAATCGTCCTTTCTTGTTATTAATGCAGATATGATCTTTTCTTTTGAGAATTCTTGGATTTCAATAGGAAGACTACTCCAAGCATCCTCTATATTTCCTTTTGAAAATGAGGAAGCAATGTAATCAGCTGCACGATTCCATTCTTCTCGCGATATACTTGCCCCAAGAAAATAGAGCATATTCTTTCCTTGGAAGGTCATCCCTTGTAGGTCTTTTATTCTTGGGCTTAGTTCCGCTACATTTGGAGCGGCTAAATCCGCGAGATTTCCGACTACCCCTTCGAAAAGTGAAAAAGCATGATCTCGATCTCTTGGTATAGGTTTGTATAATCGATTCTTTCCATCTTTATATGCAGCCCATTTCCAGTTGTCATGGTGTCGATCCCAATCCGCAATCCAAATATCAAACATAATGCATCTTGCAAATGCTTGCTTATCAATTTGATGTCTAGCATTATTCATCAGCTTTCTGAAGACATGATGCGTCGAAACTATATCATCAGCACCAGCAAATCCTTCTCTTCTCTTCTTCTTTTTAGTTGGCTTTTCTTCTAAAGTGCCTATTACGTGCGTGAAGGCTTCTTTATACTCTCCAAGAGCATTTTGTCTCGCCATCACAAAAGGAATTGGACTAGAATGTAGTATATCTGTATTGTCCAAAAGTTTTCCAACCACAACATCTCCAAATGGTAATTGGGAAGAGATCATATCTTGTTTCACCCCTCCTACTACAGTTTGCATGATGACTCGTTCCTTATCTTTTTTAGCGTCTTTATTTACTGATCTGAATGCGAACTTTCGTCCAGAAGAATCTTTGAACTTGAGAGAAAGAGTCTGCAAACCTCCTCCCGTACCGTATGGAGTCAAACCACCACTGATGTCATCTACATACAATTTATCAAGTCCTAGAGGTGTTATCCATTCATTTCTAAAGTTTTTCCCCATCCAAAATGACTTCATCCATGATGCTTTGTATTCAGCACCTGTTACTAAAGTAGAATCAAGATTTCCATATCGGATTGCAGGAGTTG
Organism: Halioglobus sp.; assembly: GCA_047628935.1. Classification (GTDB taxonomy): domain Bacteria; phylum Bacteroidota; class Bacteroidia; order Chitinophagales; family Saprospiraceae; genus CAJXUU01. Next base: position 29,272 of record JBLHWH010000010.1, read on the forward strand.
AAAGCGATGTCTGAGGTTCACTATCAGCTAAATTCATTCTTTTTAGCGTTGTCCTATTGTTCTCATTTCCAGATAACATTTCAACAGCACCATTTTTCGATGTGACAAAATCTACATATTCATGGTCGTTTAGAAAAATCTCATTTTTGACAATTTTATTTTTATCTTTTGCTCTGTTAGAAGATACGTAAACAGCATTACCATTTGATTCTAGTAATCGAATCATTTTATGTCTTAGGCTACTGTATATCTTACTATTGAAATCAGCTGAAGGTCCATTATAAGGATAGAGAAAAGAAAAACCCCCTTTTTGTTTACTCTCATGATATATACTATGATGCCCAACAATACAAACCAACTTATCATTCTCATCTTCTACTGCATCCTCCAGCGTTGCCCAAAAGTCATTTTCCCAGAGTGTCTCACATTTAGTATTTGAAAATTCGGCGCGTGAATTCGGATGAAAGAACCACTCCGTATCAACGTAGATAAGGACTACATTTTCATTCAATTCCATAACTTTAGGACCAGCACAGCCTGGCCATGTCAAAAGTACTTTCTCACCTTGCTTTTTTAGAGACTTATTTAGTTTCTTTAAATCTTTGTAATATTCAATTTTGTTTCCTAATTGATCACTATTTGGAACTAAAAATAAACTACTCAATGCACTTTTTTCAGCAAGACCAACTACTTCTGTTCCTTCATGCCACCCATCAAACCAGATAATCTTATTGTTTGTCGCATCATCTAAGAATGTTGACATATTTTCGGACATGTCTTGCTTATACTCAAAACGAATGGTATTCGCCTGTCCGTTACTAATTCCACAATAGAATATTAGAATGATGAAATAATAAGAATAATTAATTTTCATTTAGTGAAGTATTTATAACACATTTCGTATTGTGAAAAGAAGGTTACATAATAACCTCAAAATACACAACTCTATTTTCATATAGTTGGCAAATTAATATTAAAAAAAGAAAGAAAGTACAATCGTCTTAAATAAGTACAATTCCCTCTCAGTATTTTCTGTGAAAGCAACATGAATTAATGTCGTTTTTGCGGAACTGCCTGAATCGCTAAATTCTTTTGATATTTATTCTGATGTAAACATTATAAGGCGGTCAATTGGCTCGCGAAGCAAGCGCCTTGATAAGTGTAGCAAATGAAACATTTGTTGTTGAAGTGATTTTGCGAAGCGAAATGCGATGGACAGTGTGGAGAATTGCAATTTCGAGGGCAGGCTGATTTTATTTAATAAACGACATCGTGAAATGTACCTTCCTAAATCATACTTATCAAGATGAAGTGATTTAAAAACTAAGACCAAAATAAATTGTATATGCCCCTTCAATAAATGACGAGGTTTTTAACTAGGCTTACCATCGACGAGCAAGTCTCACCAATATTTCTTGCGTTTGCCAGCACAAGCCATTATTAAATGAAAGGATGAAGAAAAGCTTTTCTTTTATTTACCAACAGCAACACTTCATTGCCTAACAACTCAATACTCTCCATCATCTTTTCATGAGAAAGACCCATATCCATATTGAAAGTAATTCTGGATACACCACCTAATGAATCACTGTGTCGGGTTAGCTTTTTAGCTATTTGATGTGGGCTTCCTGCTAAATAATGCCCCACTGTCCATTTTGAGCTTCGAGCCCATGCCTAATTAGCGGACCAAAACCACGTTCTTCCCAATTTCATCAAATACCTTTTTATATCCTAGATGAAAATCTGCAACCGCAGTTTCTTTAGTTTTCGCAACATAGCCATTTGAGTGTATTCTAACGGTCAACTCTTCGGGACTACAACCTGCTTTTCACCCGCCCTTCTATTAGATATCAACCAAGGGTCTGGATCTTTCTGTATGTCCACCGACAATAACAGACCTAAGCGGCCGACCCCACTCTATCAAATGAAGCTTGCGTACCTCCTACACCTAACCAAATAGGCATCTTCACTTGGACAGGTTTAGGAAATATTTACTGATCAATCAGAGCTGGTCTAAACTTCCCACTCCTAGTAACGCTCTCATTATCTCTAATTTGGGAGAAGAAGAAGAAGAAGAAGAAGAAGAAGAAGAAGAAGAAGAAGAAGAAGAAGAAGAAGTTCTAGTTTTTCCTTGAACAATGCATCATAATCTTGAAAACTGTCGCCAAACAATGGAAAAGCATCCGTAAACGATCCTAGATCGGCTACGATCTTTGCTCTACCATTTGATATAAGATCCAACATTACAAAATTCTTAAACACTCGACCAGGATCAGCGGTACTAAGCACAGTAGCTGCACTTGTGAGCCTTACCCTATTGTCCTACATAAGCAGCCAATATCATAGTATTAGCGGAGTCCAAGAAGTCCCTTCTATGATGTTCTCCGATGCCAAAAGAACTAAAACATACTTTATCAGCAAGTACGATTCTATCAATTCATTCATAACCCTATTGCAAGGGAAACTCTAATTATCAGGTGCCGCAGCAAAACTGTCAATTCCTATTTCCATAATGTTAGGTTAGATTACATACTAAGAGCTAGCGTCTAATTTCTTATACGACCAGTATGACACTAAAAGAATTACTGTTACTGCCAATGCTGGAATATGTTCTCCATCTACAACCATGAAATGAGCAAAAAACGCTAATTTAAAGTCAAAGAAAAAACCTACATATGCCCATTCTTGTAACGATTTGGATTTATTGGCCGATATAGCAATCAACCCAAGAATCTAAGCTATTGCTAATGGAATAACTATATAGCTCGGATAACCCAATGATTCGAAAACCTGACTAATTTCTGCATTTTTAAAGATGTATATTCCCGCAGAACCGACCACCATAAGTGTCAATAGTCCAGTACTAACCAAATTTGTGATTTTAATCTTATCCATTCTATTTAGTTATTGCGTTTTGGAGCAATGTTATTTTAGTTTTCAAGTCGTTATTAAGCGCTTCATCCTTAATCCCGTCTTCTGAAAAATTACTATGGAATAAAGGAAGTGAGAAACTCGCAATCATGTTTCCGCCAAAAAACGGAAGTAATTCACTTGTGATCTTGAGCACACTAGCTCCGCCTCTTCCTCCTGGAGAAGCAGCCATAAGCAACATTGGTTTTTCTCTCCAGAATTTCATTTCGTCTACTCTTGATAACCAATCCCATAGATTTTTGAATGCTGCAGTCTGATTTCCATTATACTCAGCGAGTGATAATACGATACCGTCCATTGATTTGATAAGTTCATAAAATTGGACTAAACTATCTGGGCAACCTTTCTCAGCCTCTAGGTCAGGACTGTAAAGAGGTAGATCTAAATCATTAAGATCCGTTACGATTACTTCTACATTTTCTAATTGATTGGCCACGTAAGTAGCGAATTTCTTATTGATTGATGTTTTGCTATTGCTGCCACCTAAGGCTAGTATTTTTTTCATGTTGAATTATTATTTGTTTTATGCTACAAATATAAATCAACATTATTCACTGTGCATTAACCTAGATTAAGATTTTGGACTTTATTCGTTTATACTCCTGCTTTGATAGAAAGCTTGACTTTGTCACATGAATATTACAGGAAATTTTTAATGCGAAATCCAATTTCGGGTATGAATGAGTAATCAAAAGGCTATGACAGCCGACTGCTGCTAGAAGCGTATGATATTATTTCTTTAAGTGGATATTTGACGTTACAAGTGTCCCATTCGCATCACAGAAAGCTATCCAAATTTCAGCAAAACCATTGCCTTCCGATCCTATTCCATCGCCTGACAACGCGACTAAAGTCATAAATACGATGCACTCGTGTACCATTACACAAAATTCTAAGTGGTTGTCAAGATTAATAAATAGTGATATCTACATTTAGCTTTTGCAGTGTAAAGTTTTTATTCACCACACTTAACAAAGTAAGGATGCAGTTTTTATTCTAAAAGCATAGCAGTCGAACGACTAAAAGTCTAAAAGTGCAGCGGTCCATAGATTTGCCTTTTACCACCAAGGGTTCTATATAAGATTTTTCAGCCTTTGCCCTTTCACTTTACTTAGTGCTTCTGGAGTGATACCAAGATAGGAAGCGATCATCCGTTGCGAAACGCGTTGTACGATATCAGGATAAGTCTCAAGAAAGTGATCATATCTTTCTAAAGCCGTCGAACTCATAAGCCTTGTGATCCTTTGCTGCAAAACCCACATTCGTTTTCTAAGTTTTTTAGTATCGGGTATTTCATCTAAGTTTTGCTTCTCCATTAAACTAACTGTTGAATCCTCCAATACATCAATAAATAAGTCACATGGAATATCTGGCGGCGCACTATCTGAAATCAACCACCCTTCTGGAGCGAACATGTAGATATGCTCTTTGCCTTTTTCGTCAATGGCATAACTACGGAGTAATCCACTAAGCACATTATAAACTTTTGTATTTAGTTCACCAGCCGATTGGAGGATTTGGCCTTTTTTAAGGGTTATTTTTTTCAAGTGTATAGGTTTTATTTATTTACACAATGTAGTTTATTGTGACTTCAACAAATCTCATAAATCAAACTATTTTAAAATATAGCTATTATCAGACTCGTTTATTTTCTAAATCAATTTCTATGAGGTCATTGCTCACATTGCTATTTCTAGGCTGTCTTAATATTGCATACGGTCAATGTGAGAATATCCATATCGTTCCATTAAAAGAATATCTGGTCTGCGGAATGTATGCACCTTTCTCAATTAGTCATTGCTTTGATGAACCTATTTCCGAAAACGAGATTGAAGTTTTTCAGTACGATTACAGTTTTGATTCTATAACTAAAGATTACATTACCGGACCAGTAGAATTGAAAGTTATAAAATCAAATGATTATTTTACTATTACCAAAAAAAACAAGGCTTCGTGGAAATTAACATTAACAAAAATGGCTTTGAGTGTACTAAAAAGATAAAAATCAAACCTCTTCCCGTCCAAGCAAGAATAGGAATACACACTAGTAGAACAAATAAAAAGATAAGTATTGGAGAGTTCAATGCAAACCTAGGAATACTGGCACAAATAGTAAATTTTGATATTAATGGCAAATGCGCCGTCAGGGAGTTTGAGCTGGTTAGAATCCCAAGACATGACCTACCTTCCCGCCATTTGAATTTGTCAGGAAGGTTTGATTCTAAATCACGATCGATAATAAATGAGACAGAAGGAAGGGATCTCTATTTGTTTAGGAATATTATGATTCAATGTCCGGGAGATGAAAATGCAAGAAAATTAGAAGATGTGTCTTTTGAGATTGCTGAATCAATTTATTTGGCGGATTCAACATTTTACCCAAATGGATATAAAGTTATAAACCATATTGACATTGGGAATGGTGACACTATTAGATTGGATCACTTTACGGGGAAGTATGAATTAATAGCTAAATCTGGTGTGAAAAAATCTGAAGGTAATTATTCTGCGACGTTTGGGTGTGAACCTGAAAAGAATGGAACATGGATAGAAAGATATAGTAATGGGAATATTAAGACAATTGGCACATATTTGGCTGAAAAAAAATGAATACTTAGACATACTTTTCTAGTAATGGAAATATCGAAAAAATAGAAATCTACTCCGTACCCTATCCAAATAAAGAACATCAACAAATACCGCTTCTAGATGGATCTTATGCAGAATATCACAGTAATGGTGAAGAAAAACTTCGTGGCGAATATGGCATTGTAGAAGAGTACTATCCTACAGATACTATCTCTGTAATAGATTACGACACATACGAAGAATCAAACAAGATTGTAGAAGATGATTTCTGGAAGCCCATTTCAGTTAAAACTGGAAGATGGATACAATTCGACGAAGCTGGAAAATTAGTTAGGATGAAAAGTGAGACCCCAATCATCGGAGACAAGCTTAGATTAATAAAGTAAGTTTCAATCTCTGCTTCTGCCTCACCATCCACAACCCCATAAAAATCTCAATATCAACGATTTAGGATTTTACCATAAACTTCACTAGGTCCTCGACCCTAGTAGAATGAACCATAGACCCTATATGACCTCACTGGTTGTCGCTCTATATTTGTCTTATTAATCACCTAAAAAATAATAACAATGAAAACATCTATCTTAACTATTCTCTTTTTTGCACTTACATTAAATATAAATGCACAAGAAACTGCATCAGTCAATCCATCTATTATATTAGATTCTGCCCATTCAACTAAAGCAGACGTATCCACTAAGGTTATTAGAAATAATCACAACTCAACTGCAAAAAATCAACTATTTACCTTTCTAAGTAAAAACTTAGCTTACTCCAGTTTTGTAAGAGACAACGGACTAGAAGGATCACTTACATTGGAAGTAAGTATCTCTAGTACTGGTTTAATAACAGCTTATAGTATTGTAAATTCAACCAATAAAAATTTCGATAAAATAGTAATGGACATTATGCTTGATCTAGACAGACTCAGCTTTAAGGATAAGATATACTTAGGAACTAAAAAGATAAAGGTACCTATCAATTTTTCTCTGTAAAAATTTAATTCTGAATAGAGATAAAGAAATAATTAATTACTAAATTACTTCCCACACTAATCTAAAGCCCCTACTAATGAATACCTTAGTTCTATTCCTATTATTTATTGTGTCATCATCCGTTTCTTTTACTCAACAGACTATTACATTTAGTGATCAACCTACAAAATCCAATTTTGACAAGGCAATGCTACTTGAAGATCTTACTGATGCACAAATGGATACTTTGTATTCACTATCGGAAAAGTACAGTTTTTTATCCGTAGATAGTTGCGTTTTGCTTGCAAACAAAGCATTTGCGCTTACCTCTTCAAACCCAAAGTCACATAGCCATATAAAGGCACTAACAGCACAAGCCGATGGATTCAGACATATAAGTCAACATGAAGAAAGCTTAGCAAAATTGTCGAGTGCTCTTACTTATGCAATTGAATTGGATGATAAAGAACTTTTGGCAGAAATCTATAATTTACAAGGTTCTAATCATTTGAGTATTGGCGAAAGTGGTGTTGCTATAGCGCTATTTCTAAAAGGTGCATATATTTTAGAAGAACTCGGAGAATTGGAAGAATTGGGAGACGAATATTGCAACATCAGTGGTCTCTTCTTCGATCAAAATGATTTAGTAAAATCTCAAGAATATATATCTAAAGTCAAAAGCATAGCTGAAACAATTGATAATAATCGATTAAGGGTCGAAGGATCCGGGCTACAAGCTATAAACTGGATGACAAGAGGAATACATTATTATATGGAAAATGCAACAGACTCAATAAATATGAGTGCTACAATGGACACACTTTATCATTACTTTAATAAGTCTGAGAAGGAGTTTGATCGAGCAGTAGGAATTGCCAAACACATTAAAAACAAAACGCTCAAGATTAGCGTGTTGAATAACAATGTTGCTCTAATGCTCAATATGGAGAAATTTGACAAAGCTGAAAAACTCTCATTAGAGGCGCATAAAACAGCTGCAGAATTGGGAAACATTAACTTAATCATCCAAAGTAAGTCCAATCTTGGTAGTTATTATAGAAGAACTGGCAACTTTAAATTAGCGAAGCAATATGGAGTGCAGAGCTTAGAACTGGCAAAAAAACATAAACTGGAAAGGAAGGAGTATGTAGCACTCAATGCATTGTACATGCTGTATAAGGAAACAGAAGATTGGGAAAACGCTACGAAATCACTAGATCAAATGAGGTCCTATGAAGCAAGATTAGCTAAAACTGAAAGAGTTACTTCAATCTCAGAAGCCGAGACAAAATATCAAACGGCATTGAAAGAAAACACAATTCTAGAATTGGAAAATTCGAATGCTAAAATTTATCGCCAGAAAAATCTCATCCTCGGTGGTTCATTGCTATCTGCCATTTTACTATTTATAGGAAATCGATTTTGGAAAATGAGAAGAGAAAGAAATGATAAAATGGAGCTCGCTAAAGCCCTACTTTATACGCAAGAAGAAGAAAGAAAAAGAATTGCTCAAGACTTGCATGATGGAATTGGACAATCATTATTGTTGATCAAAAAACAAATGGAAGCCAATCAAAACACTTCATTAGAAAATCAATCTATGATTTCTGATACATTGGAAGAAGTAAGATCCATATCAAAAGGTTTGCATCCATTCCAGTTAGAAAAATTTGGATTGACATCATCGATCAATGATATAATTGAAAAAATAGAAAAGTCAACTGATATTTTCATAACTAAGGATATATCTGATATTGACGGGCAAATATCAAAAGATTCGGAAATACACCTTTACAGAGTGATTCAAGAAGCTTTTAATAATATTCTGAAACATTCAGAAGCTACAGCAGCCAAAATCGACATCAATCTAGACCAAAAAGATATAAATATCAGCATCCGAGATAATGGCAAGGGTTTCGACCATGAACTGACCATTAGTAAAACAAGAAGCCTTGGTCTTAAAACTATGAATGAAAGGATCCTAGCAATCGGTGGAAAATTCAATATATCGAAAAATACCCCTAAGGGTACCTTGTTAAAAATAACTATCCCAAGAAAAAACTAAACTAAACTAAACTAAACTAAACTAAACTAAACTAAACTAAACTAAACTATGAGTATTAGAGTATTCAATGCGGATGATCATCCGATGCTTAGAAAAGGTATTACTGATCTGATCGTGGAAACGGCAGGTATGGATTGGGTAGGTAGTGCAGAAAATGGAAAGGATGCGCTAGAGAAGATAAGAGTATTGCAACCTGATGTCGCAGTTTTAGATATCGAAATGCCATACATGACAGGAATCGATGTCGCCAAGCAACTCCTATCTGAGGGTTGTAAAACAGAGTTCATGATTATGACTTTGTTCAAGGATGAAACTTTCTTAAAAAATGCACTTTCAGTAGGAATTAAAGGATACTTGTTAAAAGAGTCAAATTCGAAGGATATTATTGATTGTATACATAATGTAAATGCGGGAAGAGCCTTTGTGAACTCAAATCTGACCCACCTATTGTTCAAGCAACAAAATGAAAAACATTCAATCCTAGATAATTTATCAGCTCATGAAATAAACATTCTGAAATTGATAGCAAAACAGAAGACTTCAGTTGAGATTGCCGATATGATGTTTATCAGCCCTAAGACAGTGTCAAATCATAGAAATAATATCAGTAAAAAACTTGAGCTAAAGGGCACTCAAAATGGACTCCTTAAGTGGGCGATTGAGCATAAAGATCTTTTATTTGATCTATAGGCTGACTTTATTTTTAGCCAAAATGTCCTGTAAAAATTTAGATGGCCGATATAAGAGGACCTATATTTTCAGATAGGTTAGATCAACAAATTGAAATAGTTTTTAACCTGAGTAATGTGCTTTTCTTTTTCTTCATCACTTAACCAACTTGCCTCAAAAGCATTAATGGCCAGTTGCATTATTTGATCATTACTCAAGTTTAGGCATTTAGCCACTTCATAATAATTCTCATTCATATATCCTCCAAAATAAGCTGGATCATCGGAATGAATAGTAGCCAATATTCCTTTATCAAGCATTTTTAAAACGGGATGATCTTCCATTTTTTGGATGACTTTGAGTTCTACATTACTTAGTGGACATAAGGTCAACGGTATTTTATTCTCAATTAACCTTTGAACCAAGGTGTCGTCACCTAAACAACGGTTTCCATGATCAATTCTTACAACTTTCAAAAGATCGAGTGCTTCCCAGATATAGTCTGCAGGTCCCTCTTCTCCAGCATGCGCTACCAATTTGTAACCGTGATTTGCAGATGCTTCAAATACATTAACAAACTTGCTAGGAGGATTACCCATCTCTGACGAGTCTAAACCTACGCCATCAATCCAATGCTTGAATGGTAGAGAAGATTCTAGGGTTTCAAATGCCGCTTCCTCGCTCAAATGCCGCAAATATGACATGATGAGTTTGTAAGAAATGTTTAATTCCTGTTTCGCTCTTTCAAGTGCCTTATATATTCCACTGATAACGACATCAAATCCTATCCCTCTATCCGTATGTGTTTGTGGATCGAAGAATATCTCTACATGGACAACATTTTGGCTGTGTACTTTGGTAAGGTAAGCCCAAGTCAAATCATAAAAATCTTGCTCATGGATCAATACTTGAGCACCTGTGTAGTAGATGTCTAAAAACTCTTGGAGATTATTAAACTTATAAGCTTTCTTTAATGTCTCAATGGAATCATAATCCAAGGTTATATTATTTCTTTTGGCTATTTCGAACATGAGTTCCGGTTCAAAACTTCCCTCGATGTGCAAGTGAAGTTCTGCCTTGGGAATGCCTTGTATGATTTTATTTAAGTCAGATGATTCCATATGTTATATAATATTTGAGGTGATTTACAATGAAGTGATTTCAAACGCAGGTTAAAATAATATGTTTTTTGTTTGTATCCTGCCGAAGTCACTTCATGATTTCAATTCTTATTCAACTTTACAAATTGTATCAATATTCTGTTCTATCAGATTTTGAATTCCATTTTTGAAAAACTTTTAATGCTTCATCACGCAATACGTTCGTGAACTCTATTTGTCTATTAGAAATTCCAATAGCAATCTCATCGTAAATTAATTGGTCATCAAATTCAATTGCGGCAGCGTCTTCACGTGTACATCCGTAAAAAACCTTTTTCGGTCTTGCCCAATATATAGCACCCAAACACATTGGACAAGGTTCACAAGAAGTATAAATTATACAATCATCTAATTGAAAAGAGTTTAGTTTTTTGCAAGCTGTACGAATGGCATCTACTTCAGCATGAGCCGTAGGATCATTTTGTGACGTAACTTTATTACATCCCTCAGCGATTATTTCTCCATTTTTTACAATTACTGCCCCGAATGGACCTCCGGTATTAGAATCCATCCCGTTTTCTGCAAGTTCGATTGCTCGTCTCATAAATTTCTTATCCTCCTCTGTCATCTATCTTAGTTTAGTATTTTAGTTTGACAAAACATGTCTTACTAATTCTATTTGAATATAAATTATTCTTGCATATTTTTTATCTTAATAACCTCAGCGGCAATGCTTACCGCAATTTCATAAGGAGTTTGACTTTTTATTGGAAGTCCTATAGGTCCATGAACACAATTTAGTTCAGACCTCGTAACACCTTCACTATGCAATGCTTCCCACATTGTCTTCAGTTTTGCGGTACTCCCAAGTACACCTATGTACGCAAAGCTACTTTTAATAAGTTTGCTCAGTACTAATTTGTCCTCTGAGTATCTGTTAGTCATAATTGCCACGTAACACTCTGAGCCATCTGAAATATAATTTGATATTTCATTAAAGTCAACTACTAATTTCTGATGCGCACTGGTATTAAGTTCTAGTGTATTCAGATTTTCTCGATTATCAAAAACTACAACATGAAATCCAAGAGATACGAACAACTCAGAAACTGCTACACTTACATGCCCACCACCAATAATGTATAATGTACTTAGAAAACCAATATGTTCTTTAAAAAGCCAATCTTGTGATGAAGTTATCTTGTATTCGAATTTATTCTCTAGCTGTTCATTAGAAAAATTGATCGAAGTTGGGGTTAGTTCAAGTTCTCCTTTAGTATTCGCCTGCAAACAATGCAAAACACCATCTACAATCGGAATATGTCGAGCATTCAAGGGATGAAAGACTACGGTCTGTTCTCCCGAGCAAATCATTCCTGAACCATTCTGTTTGTGACCTCTGTGTATTTGTTTTTTTAAAAAGATTTTCAGATCACCATTTTTCAACAGCCTTTTAGCTTCTTCCACTAATGCAAATTCCATCACGCCACCTCCTATTGACCCAAAAATAAACCCGTCTTCAGAAACCAGCATTTTGAATCCCTTTCTACCAGGAGAACTGCCAATATTTTCTATAACAGTTAATAAATATACATTTTGAGTATCTCGTAATTTTGATAAAAGATGTTGCCATAATTTCATAAATTTTATAAATTAAAAATCACTTCACTTAATGCATAGTAAATAGCCATTAATGCAGAGAAGATAGCACTCGCTAAAAATCGCCAATTTAAGCTAACCTTATTTTGAATAAAATAGTTAGCTACAATCGATATAGGTATATTGACCAAAAATGATAAACCAGCTATTACCAATAAATTTAAATCGATTTGATTATAATTTCCCGAGAAAAATTTGATAAATAACAAATGGCGCGCAATCCATAGTGGATTAAAATAGAGTATTGCTAATCCTGTCTTTACTAACGTTTTTTTATTCCCAGCTATTTCCTTTGTCTTGTTTTCTATCCATGCAAAATAGTTCGGAATTTCGAATGCATAAAGTGTTGCACCCAAAAAGATCATACCCAATAGACGATATATAGAAAAATCTCCTAGAAGTAGCGCAGCAATCAAATCTCCAGAGCTATAGATTAAGGCTCCTCTGATGATGTTATCATTGGTGTATTTTAGATGCATTTTCAAAATTATTACTTTTCGTACAATCCGATTAATACCTTTTCTGGTGTAAATGGCGAATCAAACTTTAGTTTATAATTTTCATTGAATGCTTTTACGGCCTGTTGAATCGCAAAATAAGCACCAATACCATACATCAGTGGTGGTTCGCCAACCGCTTTAGATTTACGGATAGCCATATCATTTCCTTCCGTTTCTACAGGAATAGTTTCGATAGTCTTTGGAGCGGAAAATATGTCCGGCACTTTGTAAGTCGACAAGGCATTTGATAACAATCGCCCCTCACTATTATATGCGATTTCCTCCATCGTCATCCAGCCAATTCCTTGTGCGAGCGCGCCCTCTACTTGTCCGATATCTATACCAAGGTTCATGCTTTTTCCGAAATCATGTACAATTTTTACGGAGTCTATTTCATAGGTACCTCTTACACAATCAACGGTGACGGATGTAATGGCTGTACCATATACATGATATGCAAAGGGATGTCCTTTTTCTTTCGTTTTATCAAAGTGGATTTTTGGTGTTGCATAATGTGCATTCTCAGATAAAGCAACGCGATGTGCCATGGCTTGAGCAACAATCGCTTCCCATGACAAATCGGACTTTTTATCTGCTACAAAAACATAATCTTCTTTAAAAGTAATTTTAGATTCATCTGCGCCAGCTACTTTAGCAGCCACTTTTGTCAATCTTTCAATTAATGCAGAACAAGCCATATCAACAGCTTTCCCATTCAAATCTGCGGTTGAACTTGCTGCAGAAGGTGAGGTATTCGCTACACGAGTTGTATTGGTCGTTTCTAATTTCACTTTATTGGCAGAAATACCCAAAATGTTTTGAGCGACTTGTAACATCTTTGTATTGACACCTTGCCCCATTTCTACAGCTCCTGTACTTACGCCAACGCTACCGTCTTGATAGATATGAATCAATGCCCTCGCATGATTCATCATTGTATTCGTAAATGAAATTCCGAAGGTAACGGGCATTAAAGAAATGCCTTTTTTACAATTAGAATTATTAGTATTAAAGTCAATAATTTCCTTTTCTACTTGATCAAAATCAAATTTTTCTTTTGCAGTAAACCAAGTATTTTGAGCTTCAACATTAGTTGCGATCTGCCCATATGGAAACTCGTCATTTTCTGCCAATAAATTGACTTCCTGAATTTTTCGTTTATCAATGCCAATTTTGTCTGCCGCCTTGGCTATAGCCGATTCAATGACAAACATGCCTTGAGGACCACCAAAACCTCTAAATGCAGTATTGGGAGGTAAGTTTGTTTTACAACTATATACAGCTGTACTAACATTGGGAACATAATAACTGTTGGTCGCATGAAACAATGTTCTCTCAGCAATTGCAGGCGACAAATCTGCAGCTGCACCAGAATTTTGCAAGAATTCCGCTTCAAAGGCCATTATTTTTAAGTCCTTTTTTAATCCAATTTTAAAAAAAGAAGCATAAGGATGCCGCTTTCCTGTCATACGTAGATCATCCTGACGATTGAGTATGTATTTTATGGGTTTGTTTAAATGCTGTACGGCAACTGCAGCCATCACAGCCCAAGGCGTAGCTTGATCTTCTTTACCGCCAAATCCTCCACCTAATCGGATGACATCAACTTCAATCTTATGCATGGCTACCCCTAAAACTTTAGCCGCCGTTTTTTGCACTTGTGTAGGACCTTGTGTGGATGATGTTATCTTAATACTTCCATTTTCTTGCGGAACTGCATAACATCCTTGTGTTTCTAGATAAAGGTGTTCCTGACCATTTGAAAATGTCTCGCCTTCAATTACATAATCGCAATCCAAAAAAGTAGCATCTGTATCTCCTAGCGTAAAGTAACGAGGTGCATTGATAAAGCTCTTTTTCTCTTTTGCTTCTTTTGCTGTTGTAATTACAGGTAATTCTTCAATTTCTATTTCAATGAGCAAGCGTGCTTTTTTTGCAATTGCTTCAGATTCTGCAACAATAAACGCAATCGGCTGACCCCAAAAATGAACTTCACCTTCTGCCCATAAGGGCTCATCAGGAATAATTCCACCAATTTGATTTTCACCCAAAATATCTTTGTATGTAAATATTCTTACAACACCTTTTACATTTTCTGCCTTAGTATAATTTACTTGTTTAATTTTCCCATGTGCTTTTGGTGAGTCAAACACCAGTCCATACAAAGTATCTTGTCTTGTAATCAAGTCATCAACAAATAGCGATTCGCCACGAACATGAGTATAGCTATCAATATTTTTCATTGTCCTACTCATGTCGTCAGTTTTTGAAGTTGAACTTTTGTTGGAAACAATTCTATGAAATGCGCGAAGAACAATTGTTGGGCTAATAAACGTTTATAATCTGATGATCCTCTTACATCACTAATTGGAGCTATTTCGGACTGTAAAATAGATGCCGCTTCCTTTATAGTTTCCGAATCAATCGTTTTTCCCACTAAGAAATGAGAAGTGTTGAATAAATATTTAGGGATAGCGGCAACTCCTCCTACAGAAATATGTGCGATTTTAACCACATCATTTTCCAAAGTAATTTTTGCAGCTGTATTTACGCTTGCTATATCTAAATGAGTTCGTTTACTCACCTTTTCAAAATTATAAAAGTCTCCACTCTCCAATATCTCAAAAGAAATACTTTTTAATATTTCTCCCTTTTTCAAATCATAGGTTTTATAACTTTCATAAAACGCATTAAAGGCTATATGTCTTTCAGATTTAGTTTCGTTTTGAATGGTTAAGGTTGCGTTGAGCGCCAAAAAGAAAATTGTCATGTCCCCAATTGGAGAAGCATTGACAAAGTTTCCTCCTAAAGTTCCCATATTGCGTATTGGCTCAGAAGAAACGAGTTTAAGAAATGACTTTAACTTTGGAAATAGGCCGTTTAATTTCTCATTTTGTAATAGCGCAGTAACAGTTGTGTTGGCACCAATTGTGCACGTTGAATCTGTAAATTGAATTCCTGTCAATTCTTTGTTTCCCCCAATCAAGTGGACAGACTCCTCGGCCAATTGATCTGCGTTATGCACGTATAGATCCGATCCATTAGCAACTATTTTTCCTTCGCGGGCAGTAACTTTTGGTTCTAGATTTTTTAATTTTCCTGGAATCGTTTCAAAATAATTAGGAATGAAGCCTTCCTTTATCAGCCAATCCAATGATTCACTATCATTTTTTTCTTGCAATCTTTCTTCAATAACTAAACCTGCTTTTTCAAGTGATTTATACCCAGTACATCTGCAAATATTTCCACTAATAGCATCATTACAAGAGGTTAAACCAACTTCACTTTTTTGCATTGCAAACCCCGTCATAGAAACCACAAATCCTGGAGTACAAAATCCACATTGCGTAGCGTATTGGTCAGAGATGGCCTTTTGCACTGTATTTAATGTAGAGGGCATATTAATCCCTTCGATCGTCACAATATGTTTTCCATTGGCATTTCCAAGAGGTGAAATACAAGATGTAATACTTTGATAGGAGACTTTGTTATTACTTAATTTTCCAACTAAAACTGTACAAGCTCCACAATCTCCTTCCCGACAACCAATTTTTGTTCCTTTTAATTGCTTGTGTTCCCTAATGAAGTCTAAAAGAGTTATCCCTGCATTTGCAGTCGTGTGAATAAGCTCATTATTTAAAATAAATTGAATCATATGTAGATGACAAGGTAGTAAAATCTTAGCAATTATAGAGTTGAGTTTATATTTCCAAACTACCACTTTTCTGAAAACATCTGTTGATACAAGTAAGACTATTTATCAAATGCTTCGAGTAAGGAATATTGATAAAATTTCACGTCATATGTTTTTTGCTGTTAACAACAGCAATGTCATACTTTACTTAATCTTTGAGGAAATAATTCATCCTTTTATCCAGTCGATACTTTTAAAAAGTATAACTATATTTTATCTCTTAGATTTTAGTAACTGATGGTTTTTATGGTCTTGAACGAATATTGATCAGAGAATATAAATCAGAGTTTTATTATTGTTTGCTCTAGTATTGTTTCACTTTTCAAACTCAGCACACAAACATAAAGCCCAGAGCTAAGTTTTCGAATATCTAATATTGTCTGTGCTTGCTTACTCAATTGCTTTTAATATGAAATTTGGTATCATTTCATTTGGTGGTGTACTTTTACCATAAAGTGCATAGGAATTGTAATTACCCCCAGTAAACACGGTAATCATATCTAGCTTAGGCCATATATTTATCTTTTGTCCACCATTGCCTGTTGCCAAATAGGAATTATATTGTTGACCGTCAATAACAAAATATTTATGTTGCCACAGATAACCATAATCTCCCTCATCCATATTGAATGTTTTGTTGACCCAACTTTCGGAAAGAATCTGTTGCCCATTCCATTTGCCCCCGTCTTTATACATTTTTGCCAATTTAACTAAATCTCTTGGCGTTAATGAAAATTGACTAAAAGTTGTCATACTCGTCTTATTGGGTTCAAAAGTCCAATCATAATTTGAAATCCCCAATGGATCAAATAAGTTCTCCTTTGCAAAAACTTCGATGTCCTCTTCTGTTGCTATTTCCACCAAATTACCTAAAGTTAATGCACAACCCGTGCAATATGATGAAAAGATTCCGGGTTCTGCCACCATTGGCAAATCAAGCGTATATTTCACCCAATCTTCACTTCCCATCATGGATTGTTCATTTCCTTTACTATCTGGGTTGTTATTTTCACAGTCCAAACCATGGCGATACATTAGCATATTTTCAATAGTCAGCTTTGCTTTACGACTGTCCAAGTTTGATATATCCTTGTATTTTGAAGTAAAAAAAGGAAGAAGATTTTCTGTTTCACTTTTAATAAATCCTTTATCTATAGCAATCCCTAAAACACAACCTATAAATGGCTTGGTTGCCGATCTTAATTGATGCGGGGTATTGATGTCATAGCCATAAAAGTATTCTTCAAGAACTAATTTATTGTTCTTATAGATTAATATGCTGTGAACATCAGAGTGGTTACCCTTTATTGTTTCTTTGACCATGTCAATTATCAATTCAGGATTTTTGAATTCGTCCGTTAGTATTCCTGTCTTCAATCCATCATTAATTTTAGATGGTTTTTTATAAGCGTAGGAATCTGTATTTCCGAAGAGTTCTTTTCTTGGGTACATTTCTAATTTTACGAAATCCTTATTGATTAGCGCAAAGATTTGTCCATCCGCTTTATAACTTATGATATTATTGTCTTTGTCTCGTTGAAAAACGACTGGACTATTTTGAATGTTAACGAAGCTGTCTGAAGCAATATGCTTCAATGGGTATTTAGCTTTATCTATAACAGCATAAAGAGTTGTATCCAATTGTGATGCTAAGATGTCCAATGTAGTTTCTCCAACATATTGATATTGCCCTTCATAATCAAGGAATTTTTCGAATTGTGATTTTTCCTTTGGCGATGAGCATCCTACCATGAATGGAATAAGAAATAGTAATTTTTTCATTCAATATTTGCTTTAAATTAGAACTTACTAATTGGATCGTTATCCGCTTCCACCATCGGTGAATCTATGAGTCGCAGGGGTCTATTCTTCGGGGATCCATTTAATCCCAAGCTACTTAATTAAAATAGAAATGGTTCGAGACTACCCCAAAACCGTCATAGCCTATATATATTTATCGTTAAACACTTTTATTTTGTGACCGTCAATTTTTCAATGTGTTTTATGAATAAAATCTTTTTTCAGAATCTGCATTGGTGTTATCGGGTATCCATAAAAATTGATTTTCTCACCTATTACTTTCCCTCCTATCTTTAAAACCATTTCTACTGTTATGTCTCTAGCGTTTATTTTTACTTTTTCTATTCCCATTTGAAATAATTCATCTAAGGATTTTATCGCAATTTTTTTTCCCATACCAAGGCCTCTTAGCCTCTTATGAACGGCCAATCTTCCCCAGTGCCATTCAGATTTGATTTCCCAAGCCGCAACAACTCCGACTACCTCATCAATATTTCTAATGCACCACCATTTTTGACTGCCCCTTTCAAGAGGTATTAGTTCTTTCGGAATATTTTGCTCTTTATGAAATACATCCTCAAGAAATGATATAGCTGAATCATAGAATTCTTGATTCAATTCTTCTATTTTAAATGAATTTGAGTTTAGTTCTTTTTCCAATTTCAACTAATTTATAAAAGTTAATAACGAAACAGCGTTCAAATCTTGATTGACGACAGATTAGATTTCATACCCATGAAAAGTGTCACATCTAACCTGTTGTCTAAGTTGTCTTTATTTAGAGTGCTCTAATTGGTTTTCATTAATGCAATAAAAAAGAGTCCACTTCTTTCAACTGAGATACAATTTAGTAGAAATTCGACACTTTTTTTAATTAAAAACTGTATCTCCTCTTGTAAGAATTATTTTCGGTGATCTCGCTGAGATCATGTAGATCTCTTTATTGTATGCTACAATACGGTAATACCTACAGGATTAATGGAAAAACAGTAGGATATAATTAGAACTGAATATCAACGACCTCAGAGAGATCACCGTATTGTAGAAAATCATCTGTAAACCCTATTTTAATCTCAGCGAGTTCACTGATTCAAACATCTGTTAAATTTACACCTAATTTGCATTTCTGGATCTTAAAGATGGCGATCAACTGTGTAGAGTTCAATCTTCTTATTTCTCCCTCTCAACTCAAAAGAGCCTTTAGCTTGAACTGCATACTTTTCTTTCAGCCCTAAGACTGCTTCAAGCTTTTGAGAAATGAGTAGATCCACACCCAATTCATTACATAGACCTTGGATACGTGCGGTGGTATTTAACACATCACCTGTAAATAGAATTTCCCTCTTGATTACACCAACTTCCCCAGCGGTTACTTGTCCAGCATGAATACCCGCTTTAAATCCTGGAACAACTCCAAACTTTTGTTGGTAAAACGAGTAGCGTTTTTCCATCTTATCCCTGATTAAGAAAAAACATTGAATGCAATTCAAGTCTTTGATTCCTTTTTCATATTCCCAAGACACAATAATTTCGTCACCAACATATTGATAGATTTCACCCCCAGTCGATACAATCGCACTTGTCATATCGCGATAATAATTATTGAGCAACTGGTAGTATTGTTCGTGTCCGAGTTTCTCTGCGATGGTGGTCGAAGACTTCATGTCCAAAAACATAAATACACGATCCTCAACTTTGGATTTAGAAAATTTACCGGTAAAAAAATTAGCAATGGCATTCAGGCCAATGTAATCAACCATTTCTGAATAAAAAAGACCTATTCCTATAAGAACCCCGGTGTAGCTCAGAGCGGTTAAAAAGGAAAAATTGACAGTGAAATGTACAACGGGACGAATCACATCCGAATGTGATCGGGTAAGATTCACTCTCCAAACGTTTAGAATTAAACTAGAAATAATCGCCATGGTAAAAATAATTGCCACATAAAGAATGATCTTCAGAATCAACTTCATCAAGAATGGTTTTCTCTGTAGTAAGTTTTTGAAGACGTACTCCTCCAGAATACCAAAAATGAGTCCCAAAATAAAGGCTTGACACAACACTGTAATCACAGAGATCGAGAAATTGTAATAATTGCCTGTCTCAGGGTAATGGTCAATATCACCCAAAGTACTTCGTTCTATAAATATATATAGCAACCCGCCAATCAGGAAGATAATAATATGTGGTACGATCTTTTTTACAAGCCTTACTCTTTTAGCTGACAGCATTTAATGGGTTCATTTGATAACAGGTTTTAGTATGAAAGTTAAAAGTAATTATATTAAAAGTAATTATAAAATATGACACCATATTATCTATTCATTCACTTGTTTAAATTGAGGAGACGTGGATATTTTTCAATTACTGTAGCTGGGCTTACTGTGTCCAGTACCTCCTTTTATATACCGTCCTTTTTCAATAAGCACTAATGACTATTGAGAGAAATACCTCATTTACCCATTTATTTACTGCCTATATTCCGTTGTGAAAAAAGAATTAATACTGCGTTTCATTAACTCAAATATTTTGGAAGTGTACCCCACCCGTTACCGTTGGTGGAGCCGTCTACACGATTAATAATTGTATTAATTTTTCTTCAATTTATCAATTGCATTTTGAGCATTTATGTTTTCAGGATTTAATTCTAATGATATATTAAAACTGCTAAAAGCTTCTTTTTCATGTCCAAATTCCAATTGAGCTTCTCCCAAACTATCAAATGCGTTATAGGATTTTGAATAATTTTTTGAATTCAACAAGAAAAAACCTAATGCTTTCTTTTTGTCTTCATCATTTCTACTTCGTAAAAACCTATAACCAATTCTATTTACTAATTCTTCCGGCGGCGAAAAATCAAACGAAAGATGGTTAGAGAAATCTTTATAATGTTGGACTAAATTGTCACTGCTAATAGCTTCTCGATACGAATAATTGTAGCCTTGAAAAATATAAGACAACCCATTATAAAATGCCGGTAAAGGCACTGAGCTATGGTTTTTGTTTTCGAAATACTCTAGTTTAGCATTAAGCTTTCCATTGCATTTACCATTTATAGCTTCGAAGAATCGAATATGTCGATCTCTATTTTTTAAATTCCTTTTACCCCAATTCGCAGTAGCTATATATATAGATCGTTCAAATATTTTTTCATTGATATTTTGAATTTTGTTATCCATTACTTCTTCATCCCAAGTACCGAAGCTTGGATCAATAGAAATAAAAGAATCGAAAATAGTACTTTCTTTCATGTAAGCGTGAGTAGTGAGAAGTCCGCCTAATGAGTGGCCAACTAATATTCGATATGGTATAGTTCTATATTCTTTATCCAGTTTAGGGATTAATTCACTTTCAAGGAAGTTTAAAAAATTATCTCCCCCCCCAGAAGTATTTTTCCGTTTAGTAATTATTTTATCTGGAGTAAAGTCCCTTCGGCGGTCCACATTCATAATTGCTACCACAATCATTTCTGGGATTTCTCTTTTGTCAGTATTCCCAGTACTCATAAATTGGACTACCCCAGAAACTGACTTAAAATGAACTTGCCCATCTAGTAATATAAGTAAAGGGTATTTTTTGTATGATTTGAATTTATCATTGTATGATTCAGGAAGACTGATCCAATATTCTCTTTTTTCAGATAGTACTTCAGATTGAAAAAAGTATTTATCCCCTATTATAATTTGCTCGTTAATTTGAGATTCAATGCTACTGATTCCAATGAAAAAGCTGATTAAAATGTATAAAGTAGTTTGATTCATTTTTCGTATTTCATGATAATTACGGTAAAAACACCTGTCGTTTCAAGCCTTAGCTGATGTAACATAGTGTAATTTCAATTCGTCCATTACAATACTGTTAATTTTATATAAAAAGTCATCTCTTTATAAAACTATACTTTGTTAATTCTAACCTTGCCCGTCATCTGTCCATGCTGAATATACACTTGTTTTCACAATTCCATATTTTTTGTTATTAGGAATAGTTCTTCTCTCGCCATCATAACTTAATGGTTCATTTCTCAGATATACACCTAATGTGTCATAAGTTAATTCGGTCAAAGTATAATTGGTTGTAAATAAGTATTTATCTCCTTAAACAAAAGAAAAAATTGTTTTCCAGCCCTTTATTTCTACCGCACATTTAAGGTCGATTTTGAACCGATTCGAAATAATAGATAACAAATAATGGTTTATCGTCGGCTATGCGGGGAACGGCTAGATAAATAATCATACCTAATGTTAGCACCTGGCATATTTTAGTCGAAATGCATTTTCATTCCTTCGTGTGACTGTTTGAAACCTAAATCCTCATAAAATTTAATAGCATCGGGCCTTTTTTTATCAGTCGTCAACTGCAGCAAGTGGGCATTTCTTTCCTTTGCTCTGACAATTGCCCACTGAAACATTTCTTTTCCAATACCCTGTCCTCTTTTATCCTTTCTAATCCTAACAGCTTCAATTTGCGCTCTAATTCCACCGCGATAAGTTAGATATTGTATAAATGATAATTGAAGAGTTCCAATTACTTCCAAGTCGTCATCTTCAACTACAATAAGTTCTTGATTTTTATCAGATCTTATTTTCTCAAAAGCTTTTAGATATTCAGTCGGCAATGGAATTTTAAAAATTTCCCTTTTCTCTCCAAGTTCATCTTCAGCAATCATCTCCACAATTGCTGAAACATCTTTTACTGTTGCCTTTCTAAATTTCATTTTTAAAGTTTAATTTCATTTCTCATTTCACTAATGTCTGGGGTGTGCTGCGGCGGTGACGAATGGTCTCACTGATCATCATAACCATTGCAGCCTTCGGTTAATATTTTGATTGACTTCAATTTACCAATAATCTCTGCCAGAACTAGTTTGATTTATTTTTAAATCCTGACTACCGTTCACGTGCAAAAGGAGTTCCGAAGAAGGAACAATTAATTCTAGTGTAGTGTAGTGTAGTGTTGGTAAACAAATAACGTATCACTTTAGCATGTTGTTATATACCAACCTAAACTATAACGATGCCTGTTATTTAGATATCGTATTCTTTATCCTGATTTACTATTGGCTGATGTAACGATTTCCATGATTTTATACATAGTGCACTTTTCGTTGTCTCATTTAAATACTTGTTTAGAACTGCTTTTCTAAGCTTTGAAACATTAATTCAAATTTAAAGAAAGAAAATAATCTCAATTCAACTTTCCGTTGCGGAAAGTTATCGTATCTTTGTTTCCAACACGGAAAGTAAAAAAAATAAAATATGTCAAACAAACAAACACACATTAAATCCAAAGAGGCTCAAGAAGCACTTGATTCCATAAAAAAAATGAAACACGCGGGCTTAAAACGAGTCTTGCCAACTCCTAAGTGGCTTTTAGCTGTATTGGCAATTCTAATAGGAACTCAAATTGCATTGTTAGGAGCAGAAATTAGAACTTTCAATACGATTATAATCGTGTTAATTTTAATTATGTCAATTGCAATAATTAATAAAAGCCAAGAAGCAGGAGTAACGGAAAAAGCCTTGCTTTCAAAGCGAACAATAATTATTTGTCTCATTTGCATCATCCCAATTTACTTTTTAGCAATAATTAGCGGTCAGTATCTAAATAATTATTATGACTATTATTGGGCTCCTTTTTCTATTGGAGCATTTATTACAATTGGTATTTGGAGTTGGGTCTTGAGTGCGCATCGATCATACCTTAAAAGATTTAATGAGGAAAAGAACTAATGGATAATTCAAAATTTGATACTATAATACATGCACCTAATCGTCTCCAAATTTGTGCATTACTCTCCCCTCTTGAGCAAGTGGAATTTAGGGTAATTCGAGAGGAGTTGGGGGTTAGTGATTCCGTACTATCCAAACACATAAAACAACTGGAAGATAGTGGCTACATAAAAGAAAAAAAAAGTAAAGTAAATGGGAGAGCACGCAGATGGTACCATTTGACCACTAAAGGTAGAAGGGCATTTGAATTGCATGTAGAAGAATTGATGCGCATAGTAAATAGCTTATAATAGCTGTCTAAGAATCTTTTAAACTTTAATATAGATAAGTTGATATTTTGGCTTGTCTATTTTTTTTCTAACAGGCCAATTGAGTTTAATTTTTAGAGCTAATCGAGTTAATTTACTGAATTGTATCTGTAAAGAACGCTAATGATTAGTATGTGAGGCGTGGCATCCATCAGAGTGTTATGATTTCATATACACTATTGAACGAATCACCTAAAGATGTAGCCTCTCCAACCAAAATTTGGTTAAAGACTTGCTCTAAAAAGACTATTTAATCTTTATAAAACATGTCTTATGACAAATCTTAGAAATGGCTCCTTGCAGGCTAATCCAAATGCACAAAATACTGACAACATATCCATCACTATCCCAGTGATCAATCGTACGAAGGTGGAAGATAAGCGAGAATCCGCTATCACTTCTTATGTTCGGTCGGTGTATTATTCAAACTTGATTTCAATGTAATCTTTTTCATGTGACCTTCCTGGAGCTATGATGAATTTTGACTTACCAGACAATTCATAAATTACACTCGCATAAGTGGAATTATTACTTACTACATCTCTACTTTCATTATCCCGGGAACTCAGGACGTTTTTAATATCTTCAATTTCTATATCCTGAGTATTTTCATTAAATATTTTTTGGAATGATTTGATATGCTTACAATGATATAGTCCTTCTTCAATGGTCTTATTATTTGCTGTCAATTGCTCCAGATATTTACTGCTATAATCGACATTACTCATTGGATGGTTTGTATGATAGATAAAACTAGAATTGCCAAAAGACCTGAACTCTACTACTTTATTTGCTGAATATTCCATACTAAATACTTTTTCTGGACCTCCAATAATAAAGTTCTGACCTGAAGCAGGTTTAAACGCTTCCAGAAACTTCAATGCATCTTCTTGTGTGCCTTTTTCTACCACTCCCCTTGCAATAAAAGTTACGGGTAGCCCAGTTTTCCCATAGTCCAATTGCATTAAAGTGTTACAATTGATGGAAACTGATTTATTGTTCATTCCTGTTAAACCCAAATAGCCAGGAATTGTCAAAAATATCATGTCCATATCTGACTTTGAATCAATAATCTTAATTACAATCTGGAACCCATGATAAAAATTAGGTATATCCATATTCTGGGCTGCAATATTAGAATTATTTGAACTTTTGTTTACACCAAATGAGCTGCAATTGTGTGCCAATATATCTTTTGTATTGAACCAATACTCATCACCTAATTGATGCATAAAAATAGTCTCTATATCTATCCCCGACCCCTCAGCCCCCCCTTAATTCTTCCATTAAATCTGGCGTCCATTATTGAACTGAAGTTTTGTAATCTGTTTGTTCCAAAAACTTTGATATAAATGCGTCTGGGTCCTCTTTGAAAAGTGCTATTACTTCATGTATTTCCTTTTTCAATACTTTCCCATGTGTAATGCCTCTTTCATACGGTGTACCATCTAGTTCAAGATATCTGAGTTCCTTGTTGGCAAGCAATTCAACTATTTGAATTGATCATTGGGGTATTGTTGTCTTTTCTTCTATTTCAGTCTCATTTTTACATGATGGAAAAATCAGACCGATAATTAATATTAATAAAATATTCTTTTTCATATAGATTGATTTTAATCTTATCAAAACGGTTGCATAAACTACGGCCCGACAGCATGTCAAGGCTTCCCGTTTTATAAGGCATCATTAGCAATAGTACTTTCTTTTTCCCATTTCTTAATAATCACAAACCATATAACAACTGATGTTCCTAAAATTATGATTTTTTCTGTTCCGTCAATTCCGTTTTTGATTAACGCATTGAACATCATAATTTGGATAATCAGATGAAAACAAGCGCTAGCCATTATTGATTTCGTCGATTCGGCTACTTGACCAATTCCCCAACTCCCAAAAATCATCATTGACAAAAAGAAAAGATTATCTCCAACAGATGCTTTCGTCAAGAATGTCAGGTGCCACAAGTACCACATAAATCCGATTATCAGATATTTTTGCCAAGCTTTTAATGTTTGCAATTCTTCTTGTAAATAACCTCGCCAACCATATTCTTCCATTATACAATAGACCAAAGTGACGATAATCGCAATAAATCCATAAAGGTGCGAGTCCAGTCCAAATTCATTTTTCACCCCAATAATTGTCAAAATGATGATTGGAATTATTGCCATTATTAGGCTTTTTGATTTTGATGTGCCGAAAAACGTTATTTCTGTTTCTCTCTGTTTTTTCAATAAAAAAATTGCTATTAATGCACCTATAATTACCCCACTACCTTCTAAAAGAACAGTAGTCAAGATAGATATCCAAGATGGTAATTTTTCTAATTCTGTTTTGAATTCAAAAATGTCGAATCTAAAAATATTAGATATTACAGTAGCTACTACTATAAATACAATTATCCTTTTCCAGCTGATTTGATTGTGTTCCATTTCGTTTTTAGAGTTTTTGCTAATTGTTACTGTAGGCTATGTGGCGACCAAAGGTAGGTATGCAATCCTAAATCTTGTTGAACTAAACACCTATCGGTGTAGCCTCTACCGACCAAAACTTGGCTAAAGACTTGCTCTATAAAGACTATTTAATCTTTATAAACATATCTTAATGACAAGTCTTAGAATTACCTCCATACAGGCTAATCCAAATGTACAAAATACTGACACCTTATCTATCACTATCCCCATGACCAATCGTATGAAAGTGGAAGACAAGCCAGAAAACACCATTACTTCTTATGTCAGATCCATTGAGAAACTCGTGCGATTTCATGGTTTAATCCACCCTAAACAGCTCGATATTGATGAAGTATTAGACTTCTTGGTGTCTCTGATTGAGATAAATCGCAAGTACATCAAAAATAAGTTGTAAAAAAAAGAATTCGTAAAGTCAAATTGCAAGCATTTTGAGTTATGAACTATTCTTGTGGTATCTTCTGGGTTATTGATTCTACTAAAGTATTTTCGAATCCACCTTTGTGCTTAACCATATACCATGGATAACTCCAATCATTTTCTTCAATTTGCAGAATTTTAAGATTTTCGTCAATATTTATTTTTGTCCATCCATATTCTGATTGAGATTTTCTATCCTTGACTTCCACGTATCAACTTGCATCTTAGCTCAATATTCTTTATTGCTAATTTTCAAATACAAATCTGCTACCTTAAAACTTGTTAGCAAGAGTACAACTGAAATCGATATTAATATAACTTTCTTCAATGTCTAGTTTTGCTTTTTCTTGTCAAGTAGGTAAGAGGAATTTCACCTCAAACCTCTCACAGAACCGTACGTGATAGTCTCCCATCATACGGCTCTTATTATACGTAAAGTTATGCGTTTATAAATCCTCTTTCCCAATG
>JBLHWH010000011.1:0-56610 GCA_047628935.1 Halioglobus sp.
AGTCGTGGCTGCTGCCTGACCAAATAAATACTTGCTTTATTATTGTCCGTTTTTAGCGTACTCTGTGCTTTCACACCACCTCATGGTCACTTTTTTGTGGTGAAAAATCACGCCTTCGTAGCCAACTTCGTAATATTCCCTTTTACTACATCATCGATCTTTACATTGATCTCTGTACCAAGTGGGAAATAAATATCCATCCGAGAACCCAGTTTGATGAAGCCTAATTCGTCTCCTTGTTTGACTATTGCTTTTTGTTTAGCATAGCATACTATCCTACGAGCTAGCGCTCCGGCTACTTGTCTTACGAGTACTTTACCAGAGCCATAATTATAGACTGTAGTTGATCTTTCGTTTTCTGTGCTTGATTTTGGATTCCAAGCAGCAAGATATTTTCCTGAGTGATATTTGTAGTAATCAATAACTCCTGAGATAGTATGCCAGTTGATATGCACATTAAGCGGAGACATGAATATGGAAACTTGTAGTCTTTTGTCTTTAAAGTATTCTGGTTCTTCGACTTCTTCTATTACTACTACTTTACCATCACATGGACAGAGGAAGATATTATCATCCGTTACTTCCAAAGTCCTATCAGGATATCTAAAAAAGCTGATTAGGAATAAATAAAGTACAATACTTACCCCTAATAAAAATGGAAACAGTGAAGAAAAATATATAAAAACTACACCATTCAAAACAGCTAATAAAACAGCTGAAATAACTAATGTATAGGTACCTTCTCGATGGATTGACATGATTGTTTAATTAAGCGGGTCTGAAATGGGTGCTTTGGTCATGCAAATGTATGAAAAGGAATGTATATAGCTAGTATTGGTTTAACCAATTATTAACTATTGTTACTGGCTTGTAAACATACGTTGATGATTTCCACTAACAATTTACTTAAAGGTATTTGTAAATTAGGTTTGATTAAATCAACTTGAACTAGCGTCGCTGGCAATAGTGTTCATTTTCTTCTTGATAAAAACACGAAACAAAAGACTATACTGATTAAGGCCGAAACTTAGTAAACGTACTTAATTAAAACTTCTTTAGAACTGAATTAATGAATTTATCAGTTGAAAGAAAAATTAGAAAAAATAGTCGAATAATAGTAAGAAAGGAATGACCATAACAAGGCTGTCAAACCTATCGAGGAATCCGCCGTGCCCGGGGAGGATACTGCCGCTGTCTTTCACCTTTTGTACTCGTTTAATTCTTGATTCTACTAAATCGCCAAGAGTACCTATGATCCATACTATGATAGCAATAACTATCCATTTGGTGATATTTCCATCTATCGTGTATGCGAATCCGATACCCACTAAGACACTAAAAAACCCTGCTCCTAGGCTGCCCTCTCTGGTCTTGCCTGGTGAGACGGATGGAAACAGCTTATGTTTACCGATTGCTTTACCTGTGAAGTAAGCCATAGTATCACTCGTCCACAGAAGGATGATAACGCCAAAAAACATCATTTGTGCGTCTTTGTCAGTATGGAATAATAAGTACGTAGCAAGACCAAATGGAAGTCCCCAATAGAAGAAGGTAAAAACATACTTAAACTTCTCATAAGCTAGGGGTTTCATCCAAAGATTGATAATCAAAAAGACCATCAGAACGCTGGATATGAATACTCCTATTAAGTATACATTATATGTAGCAATGTCAGATCTAAAATATAGCATAGGTGCCGCGGCAAGTGCTATATGAAGATAAGAACCTACACTCGTCCTAGGTTTATCTAGTATTTTACTCAATTCGTATCCACCAAATATAACGATTATTGCAAATAAAACCGACAGCCCAAATGCTCCATAATAAATAGATAAAAGTATAGCCGCCACTATGATGATAGCGGTGGTCACTCTTGGCATATTCACCTTCTTTTTTGATGTAGGTGAATTATTTTCAGGTACTACTTTACTCATGTATATTCTATATTCTTTTTGTCAATTTGTTCTTTGATATGCTTCACTAATCGATAACAAAGAAAACAAGAAATAATGACTCCTATAAATAAAACTAAAATATTTGGTTCTTCAGCTGTTTCTTGTGTCGCTTCCAACTGATCTCCAACAAAGAATAATAGTACCGTCTGGAGTCCATTATTTACAAAATGAATGACCATCGGATACCAGATTGACTTCGTCCAATAATATGCATACCCTAGAACTAAACCAATGATTAACTTAGGCAAAAACCCTTGAATCTGCATATGAAACCCACTAAAAATAGCGGATGCCAAAAAGATAGCTAAGTGAGTATTTTTCATTTTTTTGATTATCTCTCTTTGGATAACTCCTCGAAAAAGTAATTCTTCTCCTATAGCGGGAATCAAAGCAATTATAATAAGATTCACAATTAGATCTCCTACTCCATCCATTTGAAGCATTTTCATCAAGGAATCAATACTGTCTTCATCCATAGAATTCATCCATTGCGGAAGGTCTATTTGTTCTAGAGCAAGTGCTGAAACACCTATGAGTGGATATGCTAAAAATAGTACACCCACAAACTTAAAAAGTAGATCAAAGTCGACTGATAACGCTTCAAAATAAGACTTCCATGCCCCTCTTTTAATCCAATAAGCAAACAACACTGCACTTAGAGAAAACATGGCCAAGTGATTAAGACCAATACCTGCTTTTATATATGGTCTAAGGGCTGTATCCGTTACAGCATTGAAGACATCCATGTCCTCACTTAAGTCCATACCTCCTAGATATGCCACTCCTAGTAATAACGCAGAACCTAACAATGCACACCCTACCATGGTCGCAACAAGAAATATTAACTTGATGCCTAATGGTGGCTCTTTTGCACTTTTATTAATCATAGTTTCGCTTTACTTTTGTCGTTTTCATATCATCTAAATATATGAAAACTCACCTCTCCCCTACTATTAATTTCTAGAGCTGGGGAAGGTGCTTTGAAAATATTAAAGATAGAAAATAGTCCTTTGAGAAAGTGATTTTTCGTCTTTATTTTAGTAAAATCAAAATCTAATCCTAAGTAATATTGATGGACTCTTGGATATACATCTTCAGATACTACAAATTGCTCACCATTTGTTTCCCATTCGTTTTCGAATCCACCGAACATATTATCTGCACCATATCCTAGTGCAATATTTAGCCAATCAGGCCATTTATTATTTTTGGGTAGGAAACTGTTCACATTTATGCTTGCCCAGTAGGCTTGCGCATTGTAGTCTTTGAGGTATTTCTCTGCAAAAGAAGACCCAAATAGATCACCTGCTCTATCTTCCAATGATATCGAAGTACCATTACTCCCTATTATTGAAAAATCATCGTAGTTCTTTGGAAATGAAGAGACCTTTATCATAATTCTTTGTTCGCCCCAGTATTTTTGTTGAAGTGCAAAAAGGCCAATTCCTGATATATTAGCACCCATATCAGTCATGGAAAAACCCCATTCCGATGAGAAGGCGTCCATCATCTCAATAGTCGTCTGAAAAAGTCCTCCACAAATTGCACCAACCATGATCGACTTATTGTCTGACAGTCCTGTCCATTTCGCTCCTTTGTAGCATAATACTCCTTGAAAATATGCTGTATAGAGATGCCCTACTTTATCCATATCACCCCACTCCCCCCAATCATTGAATGTATGAAATCCTTCTTGTGGATACTGTTTATACCATGCATGGTATAAACCTATTGAAAACCCAGTATATGTTGCAGCTGAGAAGCCCAATGCATAATTAAATCTATTTTTATTAAATGTATCTGGTGGTGTAAAAAAGGAAGATTTTTTTTGTGAAGTCATGCTCTGTCCATAACCCGAAACTAGCATCAATAAAGTTGCTAAAATTGGTAAAAAAAGTTTTTTTATTTGAGTGGATTGCATTTGCAAATTTAGTAAAATGATTGGGATGTGATTGTTCATTTTTGGATAGATAAATTATATCACTCTTAAGCGATCAGATCTATTTTTTTCTTGTGGACAAAAGTGTAGATCACACCACTCTAAGCGATCAGGTCTATTTTGTTGTTTACTGAAAGGGAGAAATTTGATTGTTGCGATTTTGATTTGAATTTAGGTCGTCCCCCTAGCCCACTCCGAAGAAGTTTTGTTGACGGTTCGGGCACTTTTCGATCGATCACTGCCTGAGCGGACCGCTCATCCCCCTTCGGATGAGGCGCAGTGGATGGACTTGCACTACACTAAGGGTATAACGCCGCAGATAAAAGTATAACCAAAATACGTCTTCCCACTCCATAATATTAGAACTATTTCCATTGGCTAGCACAATAGATCACATCGCTCAAATAGCTCAGATCTACTCATGTTCCTATCTTTTTTCGCTTATTTACCAATTTGTCGTTACAATAGATGAAGATATTTCTACATATTAAAAAATAGCATTATCTTGCTTTTTGAATTGAACGAGTGCAACGAAATGCCTCTTTCATCGATCTTTTAAACGTATAAAAGCAATCTATGCATTTTAAGAATTTTATTCTTGTTGGATTTTTATCATTTGTCTGTACTGTCGGAGCTTTTGCTCAGGATTTTCACTACACACAATATTTTCACTCTCCACTGGGGGTCAACCCTGCACTAGCAGGAGCTTTTAACGGCTCATATCGGATTAATGGTGTAGTCAGAGATCAATACCGAGGATCAGCTAATAAGGCCTTCTCTGGATTCAGTTTAAATGTGGACGCTCCGATTGTCAGGGGCATAAGAAAACAAGACTGGATTGGTATTGGACTAAGAATGGAACAAGCGACCGCTGGTAATGCTGGTCAAAAAATCAACTTCTTTGGATTGGGTGCTTCATATCACTTATCTCTAGACAAGAAACAAACACAGATATTATCCCTTGGTGCCCAGTACGGTACTGGTGGGTATAGTTACAATTCTTTAAATTTAGAAGATAACGCATTTGGATCATTTCTAGCTACTAAATCGCTTTCTCAACAAGCATCAGATTTCAAATCACCTTCAAGCGGTGGAGGTGGTGGAGGAGGCGGATCAGCTACTTCACGAGATGGAGGTAGTTTATCTGATGCATCTGTAGGATTACTGTACAACTCCAAAAACATAAAAAATGGAACTGACTTCAAAATTGGAGTTAGCGTAGAAGGGATACTAAACCCAGATAGGTCAGCAAATATAGAAGGTAATACAGGTCAAGATAATAAAGGAATAGGTATCAATGCTTTCTCATCCTACGAATTCGAAATGACAAAGCGTGCATCATTGACATCAGGTATATATTACTATACTAATAAAAAAGCAAGCGCCGTAAATGTAAACTCTATTCTTAATTATAAAATGAAACCAGGAAATGCTCTTACACTTCATGCAGGATTGGGATTGAGAAATGTGAGAGCTGGATTGATATATCTCGGTGCATCAGTAAAAGATATCAGAGTAGGTCTTGCTTATGATTTAGACATCAGCTCAGCCACCACTGCGAGTAACGGACATGGAGGTGTAGAATTAGCGGTATCATATATAGGCAAAATATTCAAGAAGCCGAAGCCGAAGCCAATTATCTATTGTCCTCGTTTGTAATAATAAAAGCATTCATACAGTTAATAATTGAGAAGACCAATTGGAAAAGAAGTTCATAAGACCCACATGATATAGATAAAGACTCAATCTATGAACTTCGATTTCCCAAAAATAGTCGAGAGAAGACATACAGACAAAATAAAGAACAAAATACATATGACATATACTAAATCGATACTCACAACCTTATTATTCTTCGTAGGAATCATCTGCATAGAGGCTCAGCCAGTCACTGCCACTAGCTACGAAACGATGATAGAGGTAGCCGAGGAGTCCGCCGATAAAAAAGATTACGCCAATGCTATCGAATGGTTTGAAAAAGCTTACAAAGAAAGTAAGGATAAAGATCTGAAAGTTGTTGTAGGTGACCTATACATGAGACTTAGAGACTATAAAAAAGCGGAAAGATCTTATGATAGAGTACTCAAAAGAGACAAAGATGGGGTCTACGAATTCTTAAGAATAGATTATGCGAAAGCACTCAAATATCAAGGAAAATATAAAGAAGCTTTAAATGAGTTTCGAGTCGTTGCATCAACTGCCGAAAATGATACAGTAAAGAACGATGCGCTCTTCGAATTGAAAGGAATCGAGAATATGGACACATACGCTCAGAATCTAGAAGCGGTTATCGAATTTGCGGGGAAAGAAATCAATTCTGGAAGTGGAGAGAATAGTCCATCAAGATATAATGATGGCGCATTATACTTTTCATCATTCAATAGAAAAACAGTAATCATACCAGAGGAAGAAGAGGATGGATATGAAGCTAAGATATTCACAGCCGAAAGAAATAAAGAAGGGACTTACGAAAAGCCAAAAGCGCTAAACAAAAAAATAAATCGAGAAGGATTTAATAGCGCTGGTGTAGCTTTCTCAGGTGATGGTAACATCATGTATTTCACTCGTGCAAAACTTGATGTTAATGAAATAGAAGAGTCTACAATCTATATTTCTTTCAGAAATGACAGTGGATGGGCAGGAGCAAACGAGCTAGAAGAAATCAATGGAGACTATTTAGCTATGCACCCTAACGAAGGAGAATTATTCGGAAACAAAGTATTGTTCTTTGTTTCAGATATGGACGGCGGTTATGGAGGATTAGACCTATACTACTCAACTATAAATGGTGATAGTTATTCATCACCTGTCAACTTAGGTCCGTCAATAAACACGGCAAAAGATGACATCACTCCATTCTATCAAAATGGAACACTCTACTACAGTACTGATGGGAGACCCGGATTTGGTGGACATGATATATGGTATGCCTCGTGGAACGGTGCAGCATTTGAAGATATTACCAATATGGGCTACAATTATAACTCTCCTCAGGATGATATGTATCTGAGGTTTACACCTGATGGCTCGTCTGGATTTATGGTATCAAATAGACCTGACAAAGACAAGCGAAAACTAAAAGGGAGTGATACTTGCTGTGATGACATCTATCAATTGCAATTGAGAGAAATCGTAATAGATTTAGCTATGCTTGTAAATGACCCAACTGGACCGCTTAAAGAAGCAACCGTAGAAGTAATCGATCTATCTGTAGATGATGATAGTGCACTTCAAAGTAAAACAAACGTAATCGGAAATGACTTCAGTTTCTTATTAGATGCGGATCATAAATATAGAGTGGTCATATCAAAAGAAGGTTACTATCCTGACACGACGGTATCGTTCAATACTATTGGTCTATTGGACTCATATACTGTAAAAAAGAGTGTAACTCTGCAGCCAATGCCTGTTGCAGAAGAAGTTGAAATAGTATCTGCAAATCAGCCGATAAGATTAAACAAAATTTACTTTGATCTTGATGAAGCAGAGATCTTACCTGATGCGGAAGAGGATCTTACTTATCTTAAATCATTGATGGATCAATATCCTGACATGGTAATCGAGTTATCTTCTCATACGGATGCTCAAGGTAAAACGGCATACAATAGAAAATTATCGCAGCGAAGAGCAACATCTACTAAATCCTGGTTAGTGCAGCAAGGTGTAGCATCAGAAAGAATCAAGGCGGTAGGTTATGGTGAGACTCAGATTACTAACCACTGTATAGAAGGAGTAAGATGCAGTGATACAGAGCATAGAGTGAATCGTAGATCAGAATTCAAAATCATAGCTGGCCCTAAAACTATTGAGATCAAAAAACAACAAGTAACTAGGAAAACAACGACTGGTTCGTCAGGTGGCGGCGGTGCTCAGTCTTTTGAGGAAAATTATCCAATATTTTCATTCGTGAGAGATAGTATATCTATAGGTACACTTGCAAAAGGGGATACTAAAAATATGGAATTCCACTTTACGAATATAGGAGATGCGGACTTGATCATCGAGGTAGTAACAGCTTGTAAGTGCACAAACATCGAATGGTCTAAAGAAGCGATCAAGCCAGGTGAAATGGGTACAATCAAAGCTACTTATGACACAAGCACCCAAAAACTTGGAGATTCTGTAAAGACTATTGATATCATATCTAATACTGAAAGTATCGTAACAGAGATAAAGTTTTCTTCTAATCTAATAGAATCTCTGAAAAAGACAAAATAAATGGGATACGCAGAATGGGGAGCGACAATATTCTCTCTCATATACCTGTATTATGCCATTAAGAATAAGTCCATATGTTTCATCTATGGTATCATAGGTAGTGGCATATGGGCTTTTGTTTCATATGGTGGGCATCTAATATTCGATGCCGCAGTGCAAGTATTTTATATCGTCATGTCTATTATAGGTATTTATAGATGGAAATTTGGTGGGAATGACAAATCTGAACTGCCTATCACTGAATTTGCTTTTCCTGCACACCTATTAATAATATCAGCGGGAAGTATTACTGCTTATCTACTCTATTGGTCTTCCCAGTTCATTGATCTAATTGATCAGCCTTTATTAGATGCATTTACGACCGTTTTCCTGATCATAGGTACTATCTTATTGATCGACCGCAAATTGAGTAGTTGGATTTATCTTGTGATTGCAGATATTGGTTGTATATATATGTATGGTCTCAAGGGTTGGTGGTTATTTACTGGAATTATGGTTGTTTATATTGTATTTGGGATTGTTGGGTATCTTGAGTGGAAAAAGGAGAGGAGTTTAGTTTGTTAACCCTTTCATCTTTATTAGATAAGAACTCAGATGATTTAGGGTGATTTCATTTAGCCTGATTACACAGATTTTATTTAGACATCTGTGCTTTATATTATTGGCCGAGTCATAGCGTCTTCTGCATCTTTTCGTTAAGATTATAATATCTAATTTTGAGACCAACGGATTGATTCGACATTCGACATTCGACATTCGACATTCGTAATTATAAATTACTTCTGCATTCCAAATCCATCTATTGGTAGAGTAAACCAATCCATTCGTCGACAAGCACTAACTTTTCCTTAACCTCATTGTAACATTCTTTTAAGAGTGACCGTCAACTGGATATATATCGAAAATGCACACTACAATATTAATCACAATTAAAAAATATATACCCACATGAAAAATTTAATTTACGCTTTCGTTTTAACAGTATTTTCAAGTTCAGCATTTGCACAAGGTATCATTGAAAGAGAATACTCTCAGTATTTAGACCAAGATGAAGTAACACACGTATTTGTTTCAGGAAAAATGTTTGATTTTGCCTCTACTATCGCTAAAGGTGTCGATGATACTGAAGTACAAGAACTTTCAGAATTTGCTTCTAAAATAGAATCATTTTCACTTATCAAAGTACCAAATAAAGATGTCGCTCAGTCTGAATTTAAAAAAGGAATGAAAAGCATTTCAGGAGATTATGACGAGTTGATGAGAGTAAGAGACGACGGAACTAAATTCGCAATATTTGTTGATGAAGAAAATGATATTGTGTTCGAAATAGTAGGTTTAGGCGTAGTAGATGGAGAATTTATAGCACTGTCTCTAGTCGGTGAAATGGATCTTAATAAGATCGCTGAATTTGTAGGAAAAATGGATAACGAGACTTTTGCACCTCTTAAGAGAATTAGCGAATTCAAACCAAATGAAGTAAAAGTATACCCCAACCCTACTTCTGCGAACTCAGAATTCAATGTAGTAGTACCAGAAGGCATGGTAGGAGGAAACATAACGCTATATAATGCAAATGGAAACAAGGTAAAAACTATAAATACAGACGCAAAAAAAACAACGCTTAAGACAAGTGAATTATCCGCTGGAAACTACTTTATAGAAATACAAAAAGATGGTGTAACCATGAAAAAACAAGTGATCATCATTGAATAATCACTAAATATATAATTCAGAAATATTGATTCAGAATAGCTGAGCTCTTGATTGGGCTTGGCTATTTTCATGTTACCAAACGGCATTCGCCAAAAGGATAAACACCCAAATGACACTTAAAATAAGCATTTTCCATCTTCTAGATCTCTCTTTTTCAACCTTCTTCAAAACATATTAGTTATATTAGTACCAACTAAAACTAAACTTTATGTCACCTTTATTAAGAAACATCCTAGCCGTAGTTGCTGGATTGATCATCGGCGGAATTGTCAACTCTGGTATTATCACCTTTGGCCCTAATCTAATATGACCAACAGAAGGTGTAGCCCCTAACGATATTGAAAGTATAAAAACAAATGTCGATTTATATGGAATGAAGCATTTTATTGTTCCTTTTTTAGCGCACGCTTTAGGTACTTTAATAGGTGCGTTTACTGCTGTCAAGTTGGGGATTTCGAAACATAAGACACTTGCTTATATCATAGCTGGACTTTTCTTGGCAGGAGGACTTATGATGGCTATTAAGCTTCCAGAATTTTGGAAGTTCTCAATTATTGATCTATTGATTGCCTATTTCCCCATGGCCGTATTAGGATGGCTTTTTGCCGAAAAAGGTGAAATAAATAAGTAATTTATGAAAATCTAAAGATTATGATATCTTCAGAAAATATTATCATTTGAAAGCGTAAAAATTGAGATTCAAAGACTTTTCATAATAGTCTTTGAATCCCCGTTTTTTTTTGTTCTTGATCATCTATCCCTTTTGTTGCATTTGAATCACAATTTCGATCGCTATAGTCAATGCCAAAATGTATTTTTCGTCATACCCCTTTTTTATAGCAATTCCATATTTGTCTTTTGCTCTAAATGTTTTACGAGAGACCTTTGCAATCTCATCTTCATCATCTGATAAAGTAAAATCAGTATTGAAGCTTTTGCCTTTGAGCCAATGATTTCCATAGACACTCTCGGAAAAGAATGAAACTCCAAACCCCTCTTTAGTAA
Organism: Halioglobus sp.; assembly: GCA_047628935.1. GTDB lineage: Bacteria > Bacteroidota > Bacteroidia > Chitinophagales > Saprospiraceae > CAJXUU01. The sequence continues at coordinate 10,831 of JBLHWH010000011.1, forward strand.
CAGTTGCTATTTCCTTCTCTAAATCGGAAATCACAAATTTCGTTTCCAAAAAAGATGAAACTCGATTAAGTAACAAAACTGCATTGGCTTCATGGTCCCGAAATACCATTTCTTTCGAGCTCCAAAAGGATTCACTTTCTACTCTATACATCAAGATTTCATCCTGATATATTTCATAGGTTTTCTTGAAGATTCCAGAAACTGAAATTGTGTATACTGCAAATTCCATATATTACATTTTCAATCCAAATCCATCTCTATAATCTCTTTTCACAAATTGATTCGCAGGATTATAATTTGTAATATTCATGGCCTCACCATCCCAAGCCAGTCTAATTCCTGTGCCTGTATAAGCCATATATTTTTTGCCCCTGTCATCTCTTTCTTCCTGAGCATAAAGTGATCTGATTGCTAGATTCCCCATCAATACGATCTCCGTAAGTGGCCCAGCATAATCAAATGAAGAACTTGCTACCGCTTCACCTCTAATAGCAGAAATCCAATTTTGTTGGTGATTTTGATCTTTCACCCTTGCTATTGTCTGTTTAGGCTCTTGGAAGTTATCCATTCGTTTAAGTGGCAATAGTCTTGGATTCGCTGCATAACAATCACACATGATCTTACCCGCCGTACCTTCGAATATTACGCCGCCATCCCAATTGCCCATAGGCTCATCATCCATCAATTCCGAAGGTCTAGGTGGCATCATACCTCCATCATACCAACTCAACCTAACGCCAGGCATATTCTCTCTAGCTGCAAAATCATAATGTACAATAGTAGCCAGTGGAGGAGACTCAAAAGAATTAACTCTGTTCCAATCTTTTACTTTTAATGGAGCAAAAGCTTGTACATGTGTTGGATATTTTAATTTAAGTGCACGAACCGCAGGGTCAATAATATGACATGCCATATCACCTAATGCGCCAGTACCAAAGTCCCACCATCCTCTCCATCCAAATGGATGATATGTAGGATGATATGGTCGTTCTGGAGCACTCCCTAAAAAGAGATCCCAATCTATGTGAGAAGGCACCTCTACTTTTTCGGTAGGACGATACATCGCTTGCTCCCAAACTGGTCTATTGGTCCATGCATGTACTTGTGTTACATCACCAATAATTCCAGATTGTATCCACTCGCTTATGCGACGAATATCGTCAGACGAACTTCCTTGGTTACCCATTTGGGTTACAACATTATGTTTCCTAGCAGCTTCAGTTAGCATACGCGCTTCATACACATCATGAGCAAGAGGCTTTTGTATATATACATGTTTACCCCTTGATATGGCATCCATGCCTACTGGTGCATGCATATGATCAGGCGTACTTATAATCACAGCATCGATTTCATCACTCATTTCAGCGAGCATCTTTCTATAATCCCTATATACTTTTGCCTTTGGGAACATTGCAAACGTCTTAGCCGCAGTATTCATATCTACATCACATAGAGCTACGATATGTTCTGTAGCTTTGCCGCCAGCTTTTTTCATTCCTGAAGCTCTCCATGTATCACTATGTCCTTTCCCTCCAGCTCCGACCGTTGCTATTCTGATTTGGTCACTGGGTGCTATATACCCAACACCACCCAGTACATGTCTTGGTACTATACTTATACCAGCGGCAGCGATAGATGCTTTTTTCAGGAAATCTCTTCTAGTAGATTTATTTTTCATAGTGACTTAAGTTTCTAATTTAACCTGGAATAATAACAATTACAATAACAAAGAACTAATATAGAAAAAACAAGGCTTATGAGAAAATCAAACATCAAATACTACTTAAACAAAAATCTAGATTCAGCTTTTGCCAAGTCTAGGTTCTACATTCGTTTAGGTAAAATCTTATATCTGTACGTGGTATGTTCTATAGAGTTTCAATTCATTAATACCACCCGAGGATCCAGACAGAGCTCCAAATAGACCTCCTCCAGAACTTTCTTTCACTGATCTTAATTTTTTATTACTTTTTAATAAATCTAAAACCTTTTTCTCACCTTTTTTCACTTCAGCAATCGCAGTATATGTATTTAATAATTCGTCTATCTTAAGTTCCAAGACTGGTTTAGTTTTTTTTGTGATTCTTTTGTCATAGATCTCATACTTTGCATTTTTAGATAAAGGCTCATTACTTGTAACTATTACTTTTTTTACTTTGCCTTTCTTTTCTTCTTCTACTCCTAAGATTCTCAATTCAGTATTATTAATAAGACCCCTTACCTTCTCAATTCCAATCTGCTGATTGTCAAAAAAATATCCCGATTTTCTATCGATCAATTGTCGATTTTCATGTTCCTCGATTTCAACTTCTTGATCTTTATATTTTATAGTAGAACTCATAAATCTTGCTTTCTCATTTGGTTTCTCTCCAAACAATTTTGCCCAACTTGCTTTATACTTTTCTGGATTTGAAAGCCCAACAAAAATTGTATTCGTAGATTTAATATTATCAATATTTAATTCAATTTCTTCTTTTTCACTTTTCGCAGGCGAATAAATACTTTTTGACATACCTTGATTAATAGATTCCGTAACTGCGTCATTTGCTATTACACGCACATCTTTATAACCCAACAAGCTAGCTTGATGCATAAACTCAATATGCAGTCTATCTAAATCTGAATACGTATGAGTAGGATCATAGAAAAAAACAAAAGCCATGTCATTTGTCTCTTTAGTTTTAAATTTTGAAAGATTACTTTGATCTATCGCAACAGCATCAGCAATGTATAGTTCAGCACCAGATTTGATTAGCGGAAGCAATTCTTTTTCTCCTCTCTTAATACCTACTATCGACTCATCTTCGTCAAAGTAGCAGGTACCAACCTCTCTATAAATTCGTTCACCCTCATAGTCAATTGCTTCTTGTATTCCATAGTAAAATGTGCCATATTTTGTAATGTCCACATCAGCACACTTTTCTATTTTTACTTTTTTTACTTTATCTTTTTTCTGTTTTGCTATTCCAACTATTTTGGCCTCTGTTGCTAAATTTTCAATTACTAATAATTTCATTGCATTACCTAGTCTTTCTTTTAGAGTAAGAACATTAGCTGCTCGACCCTCTTGAACAATGTCATCATTATTGAATATTATGTTCTCTTCTATTCTTTTTCGCTCAGCCCGATCATTTGTCCAACTATTAGCGACTTCCTCAACGTCAAACTCATGTCCTAATTCTCCGAACAGAATAAATAGATCAATGATAGATCCACTCTCACGCTCAGTCATTCTAGCAAATAATTTAATCTCATCACTCACTATTATACCCGCTACTTTCCGCCTAGTAACTGTCTTCTTCCCCCTCGCGTCCGAAGTCTCTTTTTTTCTCGTTATTTTAAAAATACCTTGATCCAAACTTTCTTTTGACTCCCATAATTCAAGGATAATATCCGCTGTTCCATCTGCAGCTTTTGATATGACATTGTATTCAGCACAACCACCACTTTGTTCAAAAATTATTGCTTGTACGATATCTCGTAGCTTGTAAACTTCATTTTCAGAGTTTACATTAGTAATTATATCGATTTTTATTTCCTGACTAATTAATGTAGGAATACTGAATAATACAATTGCCAAAATTTGAATAATATTTGTTTTCATAATCGGTTTTTGAATTTGTAATAATTAATAAATATGCACTCTTGCATTAAGAATTTATAGCAATGAATTTTGAAATCGTTTGTACTTTGAAAATGCAAAGTGTAACTAGTTCACTCTTCCAATAAGTTATGCAATGTTAACAAATCATATCGAAACCTCATAATATGAACAACTCAAGGCACTTCTCAACTAATGTATCTATAAACAGATGATCTTAGATTAACTCCCCAAGTTTCTTAAACAAGAATAAACTACTACGCTGACAGCATTTGCGAGATTAAGACTACGTATATGAGGGCTCATGATCGGAATACTATATAAATGGTCTTTGTATTTTTCACGTAAATCATCTCCAAGACCTTTTGACTCTTTACCAAACACAATGAAAATATCATCTTCAAATTCTATCTCCGTGTAACTCCTCTTGCCATGACTAGATAGAAACACCATGTGCTTCTCTTTATGTTGTGCGAAAAACGAATCTGTGTTTTCATAAATGTAGAGATCAACATGTTTCCAATAATCCAAGCCTGCACGCTTGACCCGCTTATCACTCAATTCAAATCCAAATGGCTTCACTAAGTGTAATTTAGCACCAGCTGCAAGACTAAGGCGACCAATATTGCCTGTGTTATTAGGAATCTCCGGTTCTACAAGTACTATATTTATTCCCATATTGAAATTAGTTTCTTGTTACAAATGTAGTTATTAGCCAATAATAAAATCAAATTTCATCAAAGTAATAAATACAAAAAATATAAATCTATAACGAATACATTTCCAGTTAATTAGCTCGGTATAATAAGTCGGTAAAAAAAAATAACTCCTGAAATATTACAGTAAGGATTTAAAATAAACTACTTTTGTTTTCCGAAAATAAAAATATATTTAAAATGCTTATAATCAACGTAAAAGAAGAAGAAAATATCGATAGAGCGCTGAAGAGATATAAGAGAAAAGTTAATTCTACTAGAATTATCAAAGAATTAAGAAATAGAAAACACTTCGAAAAACCATCTGTGGTAAGAAGAGGTGAAATATTAAACGCAACATACAGATCTGAAAAGTTCGGTAATGCGTAATACCTATCATAGGCAGCCAATTGGTTTACATATTTAGTTCCAAAAACAGGGAGGCGGAATAGTCAGTGATGATTATTCCGCTTTTATTTTTATTATAGAAACGATTCAAGAATTCGCTCCTTACCTATTAGTACAAGTTGCAAGCCCCGCCTTATCAGTGATCCATTGAAGCGGCTCAAAGGGAGCTTTGCCAATACTTCCAAGTTGAAAATCCAGCCTTTAAGGCAGAGCTTTACAGTTCGGCATTTATTAGGAATTCTTAAATCAATTCATAATCTATATTCTAGCCATCATTTTCATTTAGGATCATTACTAAATTTCATTAAACCAATATTATTATCTTAATCCCAACTAAGATAATATCATGTATAAACTAAGTCAGTATATCCTGTTTTTTTATTCTGACTAACGGTTAAGCGTTTTGTTGAATTTCAATACTTTATACATTGTAAATTTAACATATTTAAGCTTAATCGTTAGCTAGGGAAATTAATTTGCCTTTAAAAAACTTGTATTTTTTCTACTAGTTTTTGGCTGGTCTAATATGGGGGATTACTAATAACGTCTGAATGCAAATCAGATAAGCGATCTATATCTAACGAACATAATCAGAAAACTGAACAATCAAACATTTCAAAGCAGACCGCAACATATCAAATATTCTTCGTTTCAGTCAATAACCTAAGAGTAAGAGAGAGTCCCGCAAAATCAACCAAAGTAATAGACAAACTAAAAGAAAGCACCTTAATATATAGCAATGGAGAGGTATCTGACTGCACCGAAAAAGCTACCTTAAGGGGGAAATAATACAATACTCCATATCATAGAATCACATACAACGGAAATGCTAGTTGGATATATGGCGGAGGTATAAACAAAATATACGACCAAGGTGAAAAGGATTCATTTACAGAGACATTACCGATGTTTAGTAACTCAACTTGGCAATAAATACAAAACACTATTGAATAAAGGAAAATACATTTTGAAGGTTCTCCAGCAAGAGAGTAGTGGTTCTGCCGAATGGAATAACAACATGTATCTTATAGCTGAGTACCATCTCAAAAGCCTAGCAAATGATAAAAAACTTTATCCCTCTTTAGAGAATAGAGAATGGTCTCCTGAAGAATATAAGTCTGCTGCCTACCAACAATATAATATGCTATCAAATGAATTCGCTAAGGAGTTTTCGTCCGCTGGAATCAAATTCACAGCAAGCGAAGGGATGGTTGGCTTGATAATCGATCCAAATAAAATAAAAAGCGGAATACAAAGTCCATTTAGTAATGCGATGGAAGATTATATCAAAATAAAATTAGTAGACGCCAACACTAGATTCTTTTCAGATGGGGGTATTACTAACTCATTAAACGAGATAGTTGATTTTACTATTTCAGTTGAAAAATTTCTACAAGCCTTTCCCAATTTCACACGAGCAGATGAACTAAAGAAAGATTTAGAATATTACCTCTTGGTTATTATTTACGGTTCAGATAACTCACCCGCTTATGGGGTTTTTACAAAAAAACTCAACCCTGATTGGGCTGTTGCTTGGGATCGTTACATCAAGAAGATCGACAATGGACTAATTATGGATAAAGTGAAGTCTGAAATAAAAAAAACTAATTGACATAGATGTCAAACAAAGCGTAGATAAATTTATCAAAAGCATAACAAGCCACACTTCTACATGCGTTTTATTTACAAGAAAGCCACACTGTTTTTCCTTGTCCAAAATCCTCTTACTCATAAATCTAACTTTCAGCAATTCAAAAAGGAATGATTAAATCATATACACAACTACAGTAAAGAGAGAAGAAACTAAAGTAAAAAGATTAGAAAAATTATTCCAATGATAGAAAGTGGTGTTGGACTCAATGATGAGTACAACTAAAAATGAGATATTCTCTCAAAGATCAACTGAATAAATAAAAAGTTTTAGGAAAAATTAGTAAGTATAAAAAAAAGGGCTCCTCTGGTCAGAAGCCCTGCGACATTTCTTAAGGTGTTTTCGAGCGCAATAAATCACTCACAAAAATAAATACATTTCCCATATCTAACTGACATTAATGAAACGCGCAAACTTAAAGGTGTTCTTCAAATTGTAATACAAAAGTACAACCAATAATTTTATTTATTTAATAATTTGAAACAAAAAAAATACTTTAACATTTAGCCGACAATTAACAGACTAAAGTACCCAGTTGTATAAAATACTCGCATTACGCATCATTCCGTTTGTCTAACTGACAATTACACCTTACTTAAAAGTAATATATATCTACTTAAATGGACTCCTTGGCTGCCAATTGGCTTTTGGCTTAAAATAACCTAGCGCAGAAGAAACGCCTTTATTCAGGACAGGATTAATCATACGCATGTATAAAAACATGTCCTGAGCTTCTGCACCAATAGAGCTTTTGATCTCCATAGCTGTCCGAGAAAGGATCAGATTATGTGCTTTTAACTGTATAGCATCGTCAACTAAATCGTATAGCATATTGAGATATAGTTGACAGCCTTTGTTGCATATAGGATCGTAACCAAGAAAATGCGCATCTAGCTCTCCTGCGTTAAAAATATTAGTGTAGTAACCTACCATCTTTCCTTCTTCGAAGTAAGCAACGAGCTTCATATTATCTCTCAGTTGTTTTTGAAGGCTGTAGAAGTAGTTTTTGGGTAATATAAATAAGTTGAAGCCTGCCTGCTCAGCTACGTTTCTATATAGTCTTGAAATATCGTCAGCAAAAGAATGAATTTCTTCAAGTGAAAGCTGTCTTTTTTCTAAAGACTCGGCTTTCTTTCTAGCTCTACGCACCCTAACTCTGTACTTAGATTTCATAGCCATTATATAATCTTCAAAAGTGGCCCATTCCTGATCAATATTCATGATCATATTAGGTTGAACTTGAAATTCTGAAAACTTCCAGTCAACAATATTTGGCTTTTCTTCAGCCAAATAATCCTTTAGTAAGATTGCTTTGATATTGATTTTTTCCTTTCTAAGCTTACAGACTAATTGATCACTAACCTCATCCACTAAACTGAATCTTTCGTCATTTGAAATGGAAGAGTCAAAAAAGAACCCATTATTCCCAGTGAGCGTCATGTTACCATTAACCAACACATATTGATTTACCATTTTTGCTAAGAAACTTTTTATTCCATGCCACACCTTATCTTTAAAACCACTAGGGCTATATGCATCAAGACGCAAACTTAGATATAAGTTGATTTTTTTTATTTGGTAATAAACGATTCCAATTTGTTGTTCGTTTTTTTTGACTAAGCCATATCGATAATTCGTCCCTGAAGGTGGTGCCGCTTCCAATGCAGATAGAAATGTTGAATTCAAAAACAAGTTACTACCAGCTTGCGCGTTCCATTCTGTTCTCATATCAGAAATAGATTGAAAAAACGAAACAGAGAATCCCTCTGTTTTCAAACTTAGATTATTGGAAGTTTCTATTTGATTCAAATTACAAGCTAGCATTACTTTGATTTGACGATATAAATGTAAGATAGTTACCTTAAGCAAGTATAAAAAAGCTATATCTTAATTTAGCAAATAATTAATTGCTGTCTTCTCGTTTTCCCAGGACTTTAACTTTATTACATTACTACCTTTCCTATTCACTAAGTATTGTTCTACTATCCATTTTGCACTACTGTATACAGTTGAGAATTCATCAAAACCATCAGCGTCGATTACTTTCATTTTAGAATCAGAAGGAATAGCGATTACATACGTTTTTATACTATCGTTTTCTATTAATTTTACTGCTCCAAGTGGCAAGATCCCAACTTTTTCACCAACTTTCACTCGATCACTTAAGAGCAAAACATCTTTTTCATTTACACCCGCTATATTCATTGGCAGCGGAAGAAACTCATCTGATGCACTCCAACTGTCTCCCGCAGAATGTGTAATCACAGATTTAAACACACCTTCTTCATCCATCGTCTGACCAAGATTTACTTTTTTTATTTCACAAGAAAACAAAGTAAACAGTAGGATAGCAACCATGTATGCATAAGATAATTTCATAATGTGTATTTACGCCAAAGGTAGCATTTCTAATCTAAGATTCGAACCTTCACTTGTCTGAATTACAAAATCTAATAGATAGCCCTAAATAATTGAAGTGGTTGATATAAAATGTAGTCCAGAAGTCAATTAAGTACACTATTATTTCGGTCTATTTTTCATTTTATAATATAACTCTATAAAATTGTGCCATTTTTACGTGCCGATCTTCTTTAAGTTTAAAGATAGTACCTTAATACAATATTGAATTAAATAGAGTATCCTATAAAACAGAACTACATATGAAACATTATATATCAATTTTTGCAATTGCAATTTCATTATTATCATTCTCTTGCAAAAGCAATAGTAAGGTGAAAAATATAAATAAAGAGGAAATTAGATTTAGTCTAAAAAAGGGTGCTTGTTTCGGAAAATGCCCAATCTACAATCTAACAATAAATCAAGGTGGATATGCAACTTTTGAAGGTTTAGCTAATACTAACAATCTTGGAATCTATGGTAAGCAAATTTCTAATGATCAATTCAAATCAATTGAAAAAGCATTTGAAAGTTCAAATTTCGAAACCTTTCCTATTAAATTCCAAAGTCAAATCGCCGATCTTCCCACAAACACAATTGGCTATCATAATGGTGAAGTTTATAAAAAAGTTTCTGGCAAAGAAGAAAGACCAGAACAGATAATGCAATTACAATTCATGTTAGAGAAAATCGCTGATAGCGGAAATTGGACATTAATCCAAAGTCAAAAAGAAATAGATCAAACCAAAAAGCCTGAAGTCGTTAATATCTACTCCGAAGTAATAATAGAACCTATGCCTGGTACTCTTATAAGCAAATGGTTGGAATCAATGGATATATATGGTGTGAGACTACTCAAAAAAATAGCGCCTACATTAAACTTGTACCTCATTACATATGATTCTGATACTATTTCTGCCGAAGAATTCTTAAAAGTTATGAAGAGGGACGAAAATATAAAATCAGCCGAATTCAATAAAAAAACATCAAAAAGAGACAGATAAAGCTCAGAATTCGCAGTCTTTAGATTTTCTTAAGTGCTTTTACAAAATCCTTAACAAATCGAACATACCAAAACGATCGTTTTCATCATCTATATAGTGTGAATATGACAGAGTGGTTTTTTGGTTTGAACCATAAGTATTCGCAAAATTATTAAAATAGTAGATAGTTTTTTCATGCTTTTGAAAATTGCCGACAAGATGTTGTCGGCAATTTCATTTTATAGACCTTCCATTTTTTTGTTCAATGATAAAATGATTCAATACTTTAAATCAATATTCAATATTATAATGCTCCTGCTTAAGGTTCACTTCTTAACAAATTTTTCCCTCTCTTATCCCACGATAGTCTCACTTATCTCTTACTTTCACAATCCTAAATCGGCATTACCATGAAAGAACAGATATCCTTCGAATCACTTTGCGTAAAAGAACACCAGAGAAACGAAAGTACTAAGCCTCACCAACTCCCTATATACGCTACCTCTTCGTTCGAATTCGAATCGTTAGATCAAGGAATTGATATTTTCACTGGAAAAGAAAGTGGACATTCTTATAGCCGATATGGTAATCCAACTATGGATACCGTAGCTAGTAAACTAGCCAAGATGGAAGCGTTTGGTACAGAACTAGAAGCATATGGATTCTTAACAAGCTCTGGCATGAGTGCCATTAGCACTTTGGTACTGAGTACATTGCGACAAGGAGATAAAGTACTGACTCAAAGTAACCTTTATGGAGGCACTACGGAGTTGTTCAATAAGGTATTGACACAGCTAGGCATAGAACCTATCTTCATCAACATGAAAGATCATGATGCGATCCAAAATAATATCGAGAAAGACGCAGCTATAAAAATGATCTATATAGAAACACCAGCTAATCCAACTATGGCTTGCATAGACATCAAATGGCTAGCTGAATATGCAAAAAGTAAGAATGTACTAACTGCAATTGACAATACATTTTGCACGCCAATCATTCAACAGCCATTGGCATTAGGAATTGACTTTGTCGTCCATAGCACTACTAAATATATCAATGGTCATGGGAATTCTATTGCAGGGATAATCATAGGGCACAAAGCTGACTATCATAAGAAGATATGGAATACACTCAAATTAATTGGTTCTACTTGTAATCCTTGGGATGCATGGTTGATAAACAATGGAGTAAAAACACTAGCGCTGAGAATGGAGAGACATTCTAGCAATGCACAAGCATTGGCAGAACACCTAGAAGCTCATCCTAATGTAGGAATCGTAAATTACAATGGACTAACTTCTCACCCAGATCATGAACTTGCAAAATCGCAAATGAATGGCTTTGGCGGAATGCTGAGCTTCGAAATAAAAACTGGAATGGAAGGCGCACTTCAACTTATGAACAATCTAAAATTCTGTTCTTTAGCGCCTACTTTGGGCGATGTGGATACGCTCGTGTTACATCCTGCAAGTAGCTCGCATCATAATGTAGACAAAGAAATTCGAGAAGCAAACGGTATAAGTGGTGGGTTGATTCGTGTTTCTGTTGGGATAGAAAGTATTGAGGATATTTGGTCAGACATAAACCAAGGGCTGTAGAATAATTCGGGAATATTTTATGATCACTTTATGATGTATTCGATACTTGAGCTTGGTTGTCCTCATATACGACCTCAGCTTACATTAAAAATCATATAATAGATGATTGTTCCGAACATTGCCCCAAACTTGGCACATTACCCCCCCCGTCTACTTGATTTCTACTTAGGAATAGAATCAATAAGCATTTGGGTATAAGCCTGAGTAGGGTTATTGATCACAGACTCTACATCTCCTCGTTCTACAATCTTACCATGCTGCATTACCATTACGTTATCCGCTATGAATTTAATAACAGACAGATCATGGCTAATAAAGATGTAACTCAGATCAAATTCTTCTTTTAAGTCCTGAAGGAGATTAAGCACCTGAGCTTGCACAGACACATCTAAAGAAGATACAGACTCATCGCACAATATAAACTTAGGGTTGAGCCCAAGTGATCTAGCAATACAAATTCGCTGTCGTTGTCCTCCTGAAAACTGATGTGGGTACCTTTTAAAATGATCCGCTTCTAATCCAACTTTCTCTAATAGATCTATTACTTTTTCTTTTCGTTCAGCTTTGTCACTATACAAATTATGAACTTTGAGAGGTTCCATTATTGCATCTCCTACCATCATCCTTGGATTTAAGGATGAATATGGATCTTGAAAAATAATCTGAAAGTCTTTTCTCAAGTGTCTCAATTTCTTTTTTTCCATTGAGAATAAATCCTGCCCTTCAAACATTGCAGATCCTGAAGTCGCCTTATCCAAACAAAGAAGTACTCGTCCAAGTGTAGATTTTCCACATCCTGATTCTCCTACCAGGCCTATACTTTCTCCTTTCCTCAATGCAAACGAAACATCATCCACAGCTTTCACATATTCCGTCGGTTTCCCAAAGAAATTAGTTTTTGATGGAAAGTACTTCTTGATATTTTTTGCTTCTAGTATTATTGAGCTCGTTTCTAACTCTTCAAGATGTGATTTATACTCTTTATCCGTTTGAATCAAAGAGGTAACATAGGACTCATGCTTACTCTCTTCCATATTTAAGAAGTCCCCAACTATAGGCAATCTAGAAAACCTCCTATCCAATGGTGGACGACAAGCTAATAACCCCTTGGTATATGGATGTTTAGGATTATTAAATACTTCTGAGATAAGACCATACTCCATGACTTCGCCCTTCTGCATGACCAGCACTTTATCCGCTATCTGATTGATCACACCCAAATCATGCGTTATAAAAATAGTTGAATTTCCATTTTCTCTATTTAATTCTATCAACAATTCGATTATCACTTTTTGTACAGTCACGTCGAGTGCTGTAGTCGGCTCATCGGCAATCAGGACTTTTGGTTTACAACTTACCGCCATAGCAATCATCACTCGCTGCAGCTGACCTCCTGATAATTGATGTGGATATGATTTATATATCCGATCTGGGTCAGGAAGCTGTACTTTCTCAAATAAATTAAGTACATCTGATTTTATTTTATTTTTATCCCAGTCTGTATGTAATTCTAGCATCTCAGCTACTTGCCTTCCGCACTTGTGAGATGGATTGAGTGATGTCATCGGCTCTTGGAATATCATGGCTATTTCCTTTCCACGGTACTTCCTTATCTCTGATTCCGAGAGATCTAGTAAGTTGATATCTTGACCATCAAATCTTATTTGTCCTGATTCATATTTTCCAGGAGGCGTTTGCACTAGTTTTAGCAATGCCATAGAACTAACTGATTTCCCAGAACCGGATTCTCCTACTATACCAAGAGTTTCCCCTTTTGCCAATTGATAACTGAGGCCATTGACAGCCATTAGTTGTGCTCCGTCAGTACTAAAGCTAACCTTCAGGTTTTCAACTTCCAATATTGGATTTTCGACTTTATTTGACTTTTCCAATTGCTCTTATGAATTTAGTATTGCTCGAAAGATATACAGATTTTTTGTAATCAATTATTTCATAGTGCTTAATTCATTCTTCTTGCCATCATTATCCATCGTCTGAGAAATACATCATCGATCTCATAGTATGATCTTTCATGGTCAAATACATTGTAGAAGATATTATTCCGGAGACATGTTTGCACCGCCCTCCGAATTATTGACGAATTTGTAAATCCGTACTTTTTCATAAAGTATTTACCATATGGAGCTTCTATTTCTCCTTCTTTTGCAAATGCCTCTATCACTCCCCTTTACCCAGAAGTAACCAACCTTCTTATCGTATAGTACATTTCTCCTTTTTCTCTTAGGATGGTCTCTTTTACCATTCTCACATCAGCATCGTCTATTTTCCTTTTATCCAGACTATACAACCTGTTCATTACCATTTGAATATTGAAGGTTCTGTAATTACACCATTCTATAACCTCCATGATATCTTCGTCAGATATCATTTTTTTACCCTTCTTGAAGTGATTTTGAATAAACTCTAAATATAACTGAGGTGGAATTCTACCCAGCTTCATATATTACCCAAAACTATAAAACGGTCGATCTTTATTTTCGAACATCTGTATCAACATATGTTGGTCACTTCCTGAAAATATAAACGAAATATTAGGCAAGGTCTGCAACATTGTTCTTAATTGGGACTCTACTTTTTGCTCTTCATAATTTTGTATTTGTTAAAATTCGTCAAGTGCCAAAACGACCTTCTTTTTTGTATTCTTAAACACTTGTATCAGCTCTTCAAATATCTTGATCCGTAGTTCTTCTTTAGCGATATCAAATAACACAGTAGGCTGCCCCGACAGCTCATCGAATGTCATAGCCGGTCTTAGACTCTTGATTCCGTCCCATACCTTTTTACCTATCGAGGTCTCACTATTGATTGATATTAAAATAGCACTCGTAGTATAGCTTACCAGATCATTCATATTAATGGTAGGCAATAGATCCATCCACACATTGAGACTTTACTCACCCAACATATGGTATACATGTGTGATAAGTGCGGACTTCCCTATCTTCCTTCTACCATATATCACCAAATTCTCGTCCATTGTGAATAGCTGATAATATCTTCTCAGCCTCGTCTTTCCTGTCACAAAAGTATTCAGGTCCGAAGTAGCCCTTTGTTAAGAATGGATTTTTCATAACTCCTCTAGTTTACTTTCTTTTCAAAGTTATGAAATTCACCTATGATATACAAGAAGTACTGTACATAAACAATATTACAAATCAGATATTACTATTTATACATTACACAATGTAATATATAATACGTAATATACATCATGTATATTATTAATAATTACATATGTATCTAATTTTAAACAAGTTATTTATAATGTATTCATAATAAATAACATCGCTAACAATTACGTCATTTTGATATAGAATTGGTCACACACGAGTAAAACACTTGAAGAAAAGAAAACAAGCACCTACTTTAAACAAATACATAAGATTAGGAATTCGGAAAGAGTATACTTGGCAAGTCGAAAAACGATTTGACTAAACCATTTCTAATAATAAAATCACTCATCAACTTGTCTGTATTCTAACCTATTTACCCACCACTGGCAATGACAAATACCCCTTATACTGTTTATCATCCTCAAAGACATGATCCGTATAATCTGTCACAACATTATACAAAGTATCTCTTTCAACAGGTTCTCGTCCAACTCTTCTGATCATCTGCACGAGTTGCTGAGTACTAAGAGAAGGGTTTTGCTCCTCAGATCCAGCCATTGAGTATATTTTAGTGGTATCGTCAATCGTACCATCAAGATCATCTACACCAAAGGCAAGTGACAACTGAGCTGTGTCACGACCGATCATAGGCCAATAAGCTTTAATGTGGTCAAAATTATCAAGATAGATTCTTGATATAGCATAGTTACGAAGATCTTCTACAACAGTAGATTCTTCGACATGCGACATCTCATTGCCTTTGTTTCTGAATTTAAGAGGAATGAATGTTTGAAAACCACCAGTTTTATCTTGCAACTTTCGCAATTCACTCATATGATGGACTCTGTGGCGGAATTCTTCTATGTGTCCATATAGCATAGTCGCATTAGATCTTCTACCTAATTCATGCCATATCTCATGAATACGTAACCACTCATCGCCTGAACATTTTCCACCAGCGATTTGATCTCTTATTTCTGGATGGAAGATCTCGGCACCTCCTCCTGGCATAGAGTCAAGACCAGCTTCGTCCATGATCTTCATCCCTTCTTCGTATGATATCTTAGCTTTTTTGAAGATATAGTGATATTCAACTGGAGTTAATGCCTTTATATGCAAGTCTGGTCTATGCTCCTTTATAGATCGAAACAAATCTGCATAGAACGGAACATCATATTGCGGCAACACACCACCTACTATATGCACTTCAGTTACTGGTTCATCGTCGTATTTCTTGACGATATCCATCATATCTTCAATCGAATATTCCCAGCCTTCAGATCTCTTTTTTATTAATCTAGAATAAGAACAAAATGAACATGTATATAAGCATACATTAGTAGGCTCCATGTGGAAGTTCCTATTAAAGTAAACTTTGTCACCGTGCTTATTTTCTCTGATATAATTTGCTAGAATCCCCAGCGTAGGTAAGTCAGCTTTCTCAAAGAGAGTTAAGCAATCTTCATCTGAAATACGACTATCCTGAGAAACTTTCTCAGCTATAGAAACTAACTCTTGATCAAGAGATTTACTATTTAATAAAAGGGCTAATTTATGTTCACTGTTCATAATAATGGCATTAATTCAAATATAAACACATAACTATTAAAAGTGATCAATAAAATATGAAGTTTATGCATCAACCGCTGCACCCGCTTCTACAATCCAGCCTCGCGTATCAGCTATAGTTCTGTTTCTCAGACCATTAATCGTACACTTTGCCAGTTTAGCAACTACATACTCTTCAGGATCAAGGTGGATAATATGCTCTCTATATTTGATTTCATCCACGACAGCGATAACTGCTGCAGTTCCTGTACCAAATACTTCTTTAAGTTCACCTTTTTTATCTGCTTCTACGATTTCGTCAATCGTAATTTGTCTTTCAGTGACTTTATACCCCTCATCTTTAAGAATTTCTATGATCGTCTTTCTTGTAATACCTTTTAATATAGTACCTGAAGTAGCAGGAGTAAGTACTTCATCACCAATTACAAAGAAGATATTCATAGTACCTACTTCTTGCACATATTTAAATTCTTTAGCATCCAACCACATAACCTGGTCATACCCATCTTCTTTAGCTAGTTTTGCAGGATATAGACTTGCAGCATAATTACCCGCAGTCTTTGCCTCTCCTACTCCACCTTGTGCAGCTCTGATATATGTTTCTTCAGCCTTCAGTTTTACTGGCTTCGGATAATACGGCCCTACCGGAAGTGTACAAATAATAAATTTATAAGTATCAGATGGCCTAACACCTATCGCCTCATCTGTAGCAATCATAAAAGGTCTTATATATAAAGCAGAACCTTCTGTAGGTGGAATCCAATCTTTTTCTAATTTCACTAACGTATGAACTGCCTCCAAAAACATTTCTTCTGAAATCTCAGGCATACACATTCTTCTTGCAGAAGCATTCAATCTGTAGATGTGCTCTTCTGGTCTGAATAATAGAGGTGTCCCCGCTTCATCTCTTGTCGCCTTCATTCCTTCAAAAATTGACTGCCCATAATGCCACGCTAAGTTACCTGGATGTACAGAAAGATTCTCTAACGGTAATATTTCCATATTTGTCCATTCTCCATCAATATAATCAGCAACGTACATATGATCTGTAAATGTCTTACCAAATGCTAAGTTATTGAAATCAATAGATGATACTTTTGATTCTTTTACTTTAGTTACCTTAAGCTTATTCATATGAGAGAATTTTTAGAGTTATAATATAATGAACAAAATGAAAATCTTGAGAGACAATGGAAATTACTACCTTCGATTTATATATCGAAGCATAGTGACTCTGCTAGCATTTTTCAGTACTTTTAATGGTGCAAATATAAATGAAATTTCCCATAATATTTTACAAATCAACCGAATACACAAATATTTTATCATATTAGGAAGTTATTTTCCTGTATACCAAATAATATTTTGATTTTACTACAAATGAAAAGCAATATATACACCATAAAAGAAGCAAATAATCCAACATCTAATTCTGGAAATGGAGAAAAAGGGCTAATTATAGTTATCCATCAAGCTGACATGGATCAAAATATTCAAACGTTACAAGGGCTGGTAAAAGCCATTAAGCTCGACATTGAAAAAGATGTAAAAATATTGACGGTCGATTCTCAGTCTATTGATATTAATGCTATCCTAAAAGAACAAGCATACAAAACGCTCATACTTATAGGTATTCACCCTGATCAAATAGGATTCAGTATAAATGCAAAACAATACTTTTTTTATAAAATGGAGCAAATCTCAATACTCCTCACCGATTCGCTTGCAATAATGAATGCTGATAAATCCAAAAAAATGGAATTTTGGAAAAACCTTCAAGAACGGTTCATAAGCTAAAAAGTGTTCGTTGTAATAAATATTGGAAAACGACTACTTTGCAGTACAATACTGCAAAAACAGAACAGCGCAGTGCTTATTATAACATTTAAATTAATTATAATATGCTTAGTTTTTTTTATTCTTTAATAAAAAAAAACAACTACAGAACTATGAATGTAAAAGTCGTAACGGGAATTAGAATTTCATTTTGATTATTCTGCCTTATCTTTGGGTTAAATAAAAAAATTGGATTTCTGCCGTCCCCTGAAATACTAGGAGACGGGGGCACACTTATGGGCACTTATGCCACCTCTGGATTCCTGAAAATAATTAAAGTTCTAGAAATACTTGGCGGGCTGGCTCAACTACCAAATTAGTACGTCCCCTTAGCACTAACTATGATGGTTGCCGTTATGTTTAATGCCGCTGTTTTCAAGGACTGCATGACATTAAGAGAATCCAAGGAGCTATCTTAGGACTGGCTTTAGGACTAATCTTGATTTATGCAAATAAAGATCTACTCTCAGATCTATTGAGTGCTTAACAAACAATAAAATCTTCAAGTAATCACAAAGCCTAAGATTCAATTAGAACCTTGGGCCTTCTTATTTCATGAGTAAAGTAGATATTAAATTACTCTACTGGCTTCTTCTTTCGCTTAGTTTTGAAGAGCTCGACTAATTCTTTATCTTTCATAAATCCAAGATCCAAGAAAGTAGCTTTTACAAACTTCTTGATATCCTGATAGTCTCTACCTCTCTTATCAACAAAACTCTTCAATAATTTCTTCACAAAAAGAAGACTTAGATCTTTTACCGCTTGGTTAAATTTCTGATTACCGAAGATATTGATGTACTGAATAAAAGTTTTATTCATCTCAAAGTAATCTAGGTAACTCGCCGGTGGCAAGTTTTCCATTACTTGAGTGAAGTAATTTAATAATCCAGCCCTAAGGCATTTATTATTCAATGACAACCCTTCGTGCTGTCCATAATAAGTTTGTACAGCTTCAATCGAATCTTCATGTACGAATCCCTTCCCGTGCACTGCATTCATCAATGTATAGTATAAATTCACTTCATCATCTGCCTTTCCGTTAATAAGCTGAGCGAGCCTCTTATCTGCGTCTGGAGTGATATGGATTTCATCAGATTGGAACATTTCATCCAATACCTCAAAATACTCGCCAGAGAAATTAGGATTCTTCTTCACCATATCAGAGAATGCTTCAGCAAACCCTTTTTTACCAGTAGCATCGAGTTCGAAAAACAAACCGATGATTAGAATAATCTTAAGATATTCTGATTCACCTTTTAATGCTTCATTATTGATAAATTCATTCAAGTGATCATTTAAACTTGTGTTTTCGTAATCATTCTTACCTCTTTCCAATAAAAATGTACGTAAACTATAGTAATCCCCTTGAAGCGCTAGTGCTGTATTCGGGAATACAACAGTATAGTAATTCAGTGATTCGAATTGTTTTTTATACTTCTTGATTCCTATTTTACGCTCCAATATGTTTCTGTATTTCGGCAACTTCTGTGATTGCAAAAAGTACTTTACTCTCTGATTACTAACAGATTCTATCAAGTTAGTAATCCAAATATCACTACTAAAAGCAAATCCCATCTGAATAGATTGACCTACTCTCAACTTCACCATTTCGAAGTTTGATGAATTCACAACCGCGATCAATACACTTTTAAAGTGATCTTGTGGCTTTCTATACTTTAGATTTTCATTTGCTTCGCCTCTCAATACAGAATACCCAGTAATCTTGGGCATATATAACCCTTCAAGCTCACTTACCAACAAAGCTGTCTCCAAAGCCATTACTTGTAAAGGATTACTTCCCGCAACGCGTAAATATAGTTCTTGGATTGCTGGTTCAAATGCCTCGATCAATCCTTTGTACTGTTCATATTCTTCAGTGTCAAGGTACTCACTAAGTGCCTCAGAATCTTGGATGTTCTTTGCAATAACATCTATTTCTTTTTGAAATTTCGAATCTAAATTTTCCATATTATATTATTTATCACGTAAGTATTGAGTAGTATTTTAGTGCGTTTAATCATCATCGAGTCCAACATTTCCAACTCAATATATTACCCTCTAAAAAATTCGAAACCTGATAAGGCAATTAAGCTTATCAGGTCCCCAAAATATCCTTTAAATGGTATTCGTTAAATTTTAAATATTCTAAAATCTAAGACGAATATATACAAAATTTCTTTAATAAGAGATTTTGATTTTGTATTATATATTACTCAGCTGGAGTTTCGTCAGCTGATGTATCAGCGACTGGTGCCGCTTTTTCAGCAACTGGTGCCGCTTCTTCAACAACTGGTGCCGCTTCTTCAACAACTGGTGCCGCTTCTTCAACAACTGGTGCCGCTTCTTCAACAACTGGTGTATCTTCTCTAAACGCAGCAGCAGCATCTTCCGTAGCTGGCTCAGCCTCTCTAGGCTTAGCTACTCCACTTACTAACTTCCTGAAGTCATCCATTTCTTTTCTAGTCTCCTCCACTCTTTCTGCTATCTTAGATTCTTTAGCTTCAATCCATTCTACAAGCTTAGCATCCGCGACTTCTTGTGTCATTGCACCTTTAGCAACTCCTCTTTGAAGGTGCTTTCTGTACAATACACCTTTGAATCTAAGGATAGCTCTTACTGTATCAGTAGGCTGTGCTCCTTTCTCCATCCAATCATAAGCCTTATCTCTATCAATCTCGATAGTTGCTGGTTTAGTCATTGGATTATAAGATCCTATTTGTTCGATAAACTTACCATCTCTTGGTGCTCTTGCATCTGCAATGATGATATGATAATAAGGTCTTTGTTTACGACCTCTTCTAGCTAATCTAATTTTTACTGCCATTACTTAAAATTTACTTGGTTAAACCATTCCTGTTTTATCTGATAATCAGACGGCAGGATTTTAATCGGGCGCAAAGATACATAAAATTTCGTTACCGATCTCATTTTATATTAACTCGTTAATGTGTCTTCGATTACGCCTAAATGGAGTTGGATTTATTTTTTCAAGACAACAGATAAGCTTTTAAATATCCTTCAAAGGATACTTGTTTAGTTGATAAATAGAAAACAAGCCTAACCCAAATTCAGTTATTACAGCGAATATATACCCTCCTGTCGGCAAACCATCATCTACCATACTTAGTACTCTTCCTATTGCCAGAGGAATCATAAACAATACATTTAATTGTGTAGCTCTTTCCCAATACTCGGTTTTCCAAATTCCCAAAACCCAAACGAATGAAACACCCAAATACAAAACCATGATAGCTTTCAGCATATTCGCAAGATCAATTGTATTTATCTGAATGTCTAAATGCTCTGGCAGGATTGACGGTGAACCATAGATTATGGCTGTCGGAAATACAATCTATATCGAGACGACAAGGTGTATGTTCTTAAGAATCCAATTTCTTTTTTCTTCCATCTGCTTTAATCCAGTCCCTTGAGTTTAGTCCATCTACTACTTTAGCCTAACTTTATCTAGCGGGTAGCTGTTTATCAAACATCCACGACAAAAAGTCTTTCTCCGCAAATGCATTTGTCCAACTATTGTGATTAACGCCAGAATAAATAAACACTTCTGGAATACCTCCAGAAGACTCGATTGCCATTTGCATCTTTCTTGACTTATCTACTGGAACAACAGAGTCATCTTCCCCATGATAAATTCTCATCGGTACAGACTTCATATAGCCAGCTTTCTCAGGAGAACCTGCGCCACATATTGGCATCGCAGCTGCAAATGTATTTGGCATTCTCCATAATAAATCAAATGTAGCCATTCCCCCCATTGAAAGACCACCTACATATATCTTTTTTCTGTCGATATAATCAGCCACCTTCATTTTATTCATCAATGCTATAACTTTCCCGAGAGCATCCGACGGACCACTTTCTACATCAATATCAAAACTTCTTTCCCCACTATTATCATCTTCATCCGTTTTGAATTTAACCCAATAATCTGCCTTAGGACATTGCGGAAATATTGCTATGGCATTATGCATATTCATACCTTTTGCTATTAAATCACTGCCATGAACTAGTTGTGCTTCATTATCATTACCTCTTTCTCCAGAACCATGCATGAATAATAACAGTGGATATTCTTTTGATGGATCAAAATTTTCAGGAAAAAATATCCTATAATTCAAATCTCCACCTTGCGTCTTGAAAGCCTTCTTGAGATATACTCCAGTCTGGATATTTTTCATCTGAAGTGCTTTACTATCACATGAAGAATAGAACATCGAAAAGCCTATAACACTGATGAGTAATAAAGTAAAAAGCGATATATTTAAAAGTGATTTTGGCATAAAGGTATATTTTTACAATCATACAATATTTGCTTACCAAAGATACAGTCCTGTTACTGATTGCCCGTTAAAATGAAAATAATATCATTCGTAATCTCTAATTGTCCATTCCCTACTACATAAGCATTCTTTGCGAATATATCAGAATTCACAAATGGATATTTCACCAATGCACCAGGAATAGTTACATCGGTTATTTTCTCTGGCACACCACATGGTGTCCAGTTCGATGGGTGATACCAGCCAATGCTTATATTTCCATTCCATATTCTAGAAGACATATCGTTTCGTTCGCAAACAATTCCAAAATCATGACCATAACTTGGACTAGGCTTGCCTTGCTCTATTGCTCCGACATCTAACATGATACCTTCTATATCATTCACAAATATATTTTCAAATAAAACTCCAACATCGACTAAGTTAGAATTCATTGAGGGCATAAAGTTAAAATCTGAAATTAATGCCTCTGTATCGTAATTTGCGGGAATAACAACACTTACAAAATCAGAATATGTAGTCTCAAAAGAATTTATTTCTGTAAGTCCACTATTTACTATATCAGCCATCGTATTATATTTCACACCATCCCACTTGAACCATGGTTCCGCAGTGGTCCCCGCTCTAATGGAAAGGTAGGCATTATTGCCCCAATCGTCAATACTTCCATTTACGAGCCCAAACTCTTCAAATACATAGTGACCACTTAATACCACATTGTTTTTAAATATTGTGTTCTGCCATCCTTCACTTGAAGTAAGCCCTCTATCAGATTTTGCAATACTGTTATTTAAAATGACCAAACCAGCAGTCTGATTATTCATCTTGAAAGCTGAAGTTTCCAGATTATATAGTTCATTCCTAAAGATATATACAGCCCCCCCAAAAGTTGGTGACACACTAATTCCCATTCTACCATTCAACCCTTTATTTCTATACACTCTAGTGTTAGATATAGTACCATCAACTTCTATGATATCATCTACAACTCTAGTTATATAGTTATTATGGATATCTAGCGCGTACGAATTTTGGCTAGCAGGTCCGTCCGTAGATATTCCATCTCCAAAATCAGAAATGGAATTATTGCTTATCACATTGGCGTTTCCACGGATGTCTATCCCTCTTTCTGAAGGTATATTTCCATCTAGCTGGGGCCATAGCGTACGACCTATAATTTCATTATTATTTAAATATTGATCATGCTCCCAACCATTTTCCCTTCTATTATAGAATCCAAAATCAACATCATTGATCTTATTATTTCTAACTGCTATGTACTGAGTATTTTGAGCATCAATACCCCATGCTCCATTTTTAATTTCGAAACCATCTAGAATAATGTGCTGTAAACTATCCGATGCTGTCCCAAGTGTCACAACACCAGACACCGTATTATTTCCATTTACTACTGCACCGTGAAGGTTTGTGGCCCTTATGACTATGGGTTCAGATTCCGTACCAGAAGTAGTCAAAGAAAACTCACCATAAACACCGTCTCCTACTTCTAGTATATCTCCAGGCTGTAAATTATCAGCTGCAGTTTGTAAACCTTTATATGGATTAGCTATACTGCCATCTCCTTCCCCATTTCCTGGCACCACGTATTTTATTTGTTCGGAATCATTAGCTGAAGGAAACTTCTTAGTCGATACCGTTTCTTCAATCACCTGTGAACCACCATCTGCGTCAGCTATAGTCAACCGTAAATCATAAGAAGAGTTAGGAAGCAGATGCATAGCAGATCCCGCATGAAAATTCATACCCAAAGCACTTTCTCCCACTATCATTTCTGGACTTGCCCTCATGGCAATAGCACCTAGCAAGTAATCTTCTGTCCCTGTTAATCTGTATTCAATTGTAATTGTACTATTCTTATTATCATCTCCCTCTATATTAGTATGAATGGCTATATGCTCAAAAGTGGAAGTATAAATAATATTCCCTAAAGTGAGTCCATCTACCACTGAATCATCTGGTTCAGAAACTATAATTTCTAACGAATCTTTACATTCAATATCATCTTCAACAACAACTTTAAATAGTCCATAATCAACAGGTCCCGCAGGATTAATAATTACATCTTCACTACCAGACATATAGTTGTTAGGGCCTGTCCAGCTTGTAGAATATGCTGACTGGCACGAAGCAGGATTACCAAGTGAAAGGTCTATAGAAATTCCGTTAGTATTGTCAATAGAAGGCATAGGTATAGTTGGGCTTGGAGGATAAACAATAGGTTCTATTCCAGTATAATCTTCCCATGGTCCACCAATAGTAAATCCACAACTATAGTCACCTCCATTTACATTTTGATCTAGACCATTTTCAAAAAATCTCACACCTGTTCCACATTCAGAATTTCCTGTGACACTAAAGCTGAATATTTTTAAAGTATCCCCTTCATTTATATCATTATATTGTGAAGCGATACCTAGATTAGGAGACACAGGATGATAATCAATCCCTAAGTCTAATACATTAAAAGCAGATGCCCCAATAGTCCAATCTGATGGAACTGTACCCAGATAGTATTGATTATCCTGAAGAGGTAAATAGGTCTCTTCAATTGCAATCGTTGTGCCAGTTGGCACTACTAAAGTGTATTGGGAATTAAACTGTGTCCTAAATGGAATAAAGGTGGCGCTCCCTTCTATCACTATTACCGAGCAATCATACCTACATTCAGAGGTATCATACTCCATATAATAACTTACTCCAAAAACTTGAGCTTGTGTAAATGAAGTATAAGAAATAAATAAATAAAGAAATGAGCACGCTACTTTTTTAATAATATCCATGTACCTTAATAGTCAAATTGTGCTGAGATTCAGCTAATGATAATAAATGATTCAAAGGGTATTTTGAATTATTATACAACTAAAATTATGCCATTACTTCTTTGTACATAGTATGCACAAAGAAGTAATACAAATTAACAACAATCTATGCTGGTTCCATATCAATTAAGGGGCAGGATTTGGTATACTATCATGCACTTTGTTAATACTTGTGATAATATCCTTTGATAATACAACTGATGAAGACTCTATATTCTCTTTCAACTGGTCCAAATTTGTCGCTCCGATAATATTCGAAGTTATAAAATCACGGCTATTGACAAATGCTAACGCCATTTGAGTTAAGCTCAATCCATTTTTCTCAGCAATTTCTAGATATTGAGTTGTAGCAGCATAGCATTGGTCACTATCATACCTACTCATTTGTTTAAATTTATTTCTTCTACTTGCAATGTCATCAGTTCCCTTATGGTATTTACCAGACAACAAACCAAAACCTAAAGGAGAGTAAGCAAGCAACCCAATATTTTCTCTCACTGAAACTTCTGCCAGCCCCAGTTCATATGTACGATTTAATAGACTATATGGATTCTGTATGCTTATTGGTTTCGCAAGTCCAGCCATCTCTGCGTTTTTCAAAAATTGCATCGTACCCCAAGGCGTTTCATTGCTCAATCCCCAATGCCTAATTTTACCTTCTTTGATAAGCAAATTCATTGTTTCTATAATATCCATAAAATTATCCTCCCATGGATCTTTTGCATTATTAGGAAATCCACGCTGACCAAACATATTTGTCTTTCTTTCTGGCCAGTGTAGTTGGTATAAGTCAATATAATCTGTTTGCAATCTTCTTAGACTTCCTTCTACTGCTTCCATGATTCTAGATCGAGAATATCCGAGATTGTTGGCTATATAAGTCAAATTATCAGATGGTCCTGTCACTTTTGTACCAAGAATAACCTGCGCTCTCCTTTTCGATTTTGCGAACCATGTGCCTATTATCTCTTCAGTCTTCCCATTGTTCTCTGGAGTAGAAGGCACAGCATATAGTTCCGCTGCATCAAAAAAATTAACCCCAGAATCAATTGCAAAATCCATTTGTTCATGCCCTTCCGATTCAGAGTTCTGCTCTCCAAAGGTCATTGTCCCAAGGCAAATCTCACTAACTTTAATATCGGTATTTGAAAGCTTATTGTATTTCATATTTTACTAATTTCTTATAATTCATGTAACAGCACCTATGCTTTTATGTTTGTGCACGCTATATATTAACATTTCAGTTCCACTCTCGAACCTGACCTATTGGGTTAATTTCATATAAGACTCCATCCAACCTCGCTATCATTTCTTCTACATTATCGATTGTAAAACACATTGGAGGTTTCATTTTTATCACGTTATACAATGGGCCATCAGTACTTAATAGTATTCCTAGTTCTCTCATCCTATTTACTATGTAAGTTGCTTCCGTATCCGCCGGCACGAGTGTTTTTCTATCTCTCACTAACTCAATCCCACAAAACAAACCTATACCCCTTACATCTCCAATCAAATCATGCTTTGATTTAAGATCTTCCAATCGTTTCAAAAGATGGTTACCCACCAAATGAGCATTCTCGTTCAGATTTTCATCATCAATTACATTTAGCAACTCAAACCCTACAGCGCATGACACAGGATTACCTCCATAAGTATTAAAATACTCCATACCATTGGCAAATGCATCCGCCACCTTCCTAGTCGTTATTACAGCACCTAGTGGGTGACCATTTCCAATAGGTTTTCCGCAGGTGATAATATCTGGAATGACATTTTGCAACTCAAAACCCCAATAATAACTTCCTACTCTACCAAAACCAACTTGTACTTCATCCGCAATACAAAGTCCACCTTCTGCCCGAATAATATCATAAGCCTCTTCAAGATAATTATCTGGTAAAATAATCTGCCCCCCACAACTTAATATACTTTCAGCGATAAATCCAGCAACATTTCTACCTTTTCCTTGTAATTCTACGATAGCCTCTCTGATGAATTTCGTATAATATCGGGACGCACCCAAGTTATCTTTATAGTCACCTCGGTAGAGATCAGGCATCGGTACGATTGATGTAAATTCAGGAGCACCATAACCGCCTTCACCATCAAATTTATAGCTACTTACATCAACCGTTGCTCCAGTATTTCCATGATATCCAGCTTCAAGCGCAATCATATCTCTTTCTCCAGAATAAACCTTTGCCATTCTCATTGCCAGTTCATTTGCTTCGCTACCACTATTCACAAAGTAGACTACTTCTAGACTTTTTGGACACTTACTTAGCAGCAATTCTGCATACTTAGTGATGTTCTCATTTATATATCTTGTGTTCGTATTCAGCAGTCCCATTTGCCTTGTTGCTGCCTTCACAACTCGTGGATGCTCATGACCTACATGGGCAACATTATTCACCATATCTAAATATCTTCTCCCAATCACATCATACAAATACTGTTTGTATCCCCTAACTATATGCAGCGGTTTTTCATACGACACACTTAGACTTTTGCCGAGTATTTGCTTTCTATCCGTTATCAACTTACTCACTAATTCCTGCGGCACTTCCTCTATATCATTTTGAATTGAAATGCTGGGGCATATGCTTGACCATATTTTAGACTCCGAAACATAACAAACGCCTGGAAAATCTCCTTCAATATCCAACAAATCTAGAATCACTTGAAAATGCAAATGAGGTGGCCATCCGCCATTAACAGAACTATCTCCTATTTCCGCAATTTTATAACCAGCTTCTACTTCGTCTCCTACTGACACCATACCTAAAGATGATAAACTAAGATGACCGTACAAGGTAAAATATTCGCATCCATGATGAGCTGAGTGTTTGATAATTATAGTAGGTCCATAATCACAGTAAGCGTCATTATTCCTAATACTGAATATTACTCCATCGTCTATCGAATAAACAGGTTCTCCACCTTGTGTCCAATAATCTGTCCCGAGATGCATAGTCCTCCATCTTGGTCCATTATTACCTTCAGTTTTATATGCATCTGTCGTATAAAACGGACGAACTTCTTTGTAGCCACCGATTCCTAATGTTGCATTTTCATCATCTAAAATATGACTTATTTTTCTTTCAAATTTGTCGATGTTTTCAAAATTAGAATTATTCCCCAAATCAAGACTTCCTACACTCAAATCAATCTCCAAAACACTATGATTATTAAGCCTTACTGGAGATCCTAAACGATCAACATTAGAATTAAGCCATTGATCCCAAGACGATCTTTGAGGGTGTGCTTCCCATCCACAGGCAGATCTAAAATAAAAATGCGCAAAATTTAAATTTACAGCTCTGAGTTTTTTAAGTAAATCCCACGCTGGTTTTGCACTAACTTGTAAATATTCGTTTTCTGGCTCTTGATGAATATTGCATGCTGCATTTGCTACTGTTATCATCAATCTTCCGAAGATCAAAGGCAAAAGAATTGCTGCCTCGCTTTCTTCTAATGGGTATTGACTATGATACCCTTTGACAACATAAGACATGACTTCAATTGGGTCCTCAGCGTACATTCCAGCATACGCACATGCAATAGCTAATTCGCAAATTGTAGGTGCGTAAATAGCATCTCCAAAATCAATAACTCCAGAAATGTGGCGATAATCGTCTTTTAATAGTAAATTTTGTTCGTGCGCATCACTATAGTTTACGCTTGATCGCAACTCACCAATAGCTGGTGTGACAAATTCATCAAATATATTCCAAAAGTAAACTGCTAATTCTTTCTGTTCTTCATTTACTAAGTGATTTATGAACTTCTTCGAGTGAAGGCTTTCTATTGGATTCCACTTATCAAATCTATGTGCTCCAGGATGATCAAATGATGATAGACACTTAGTTAATGTACCACATGTATTTCCCCATGATAAATACAGATCTTTTGTTCTTGGTTTTATATTGTCCAACATAACCCCAGAAACCCACGAATGTAAACGCACTATATGTCTTTCTTCATTGATCTTTTTGAAGAAGTACTTTTTTCCATCTACGGCACCTATTATTCTAGGCACCTCAAATGACAAATCTTTGTTCTTTAAATGATCTAACAATGCCACTTGAAATTGTACTTCTTGTTCTAGCACATCAGGTTTGCAAACCTTTAATAGATAAGTGTTTTCATCTGAATCAACTTTGTAATTATAGTCAACTTCTCCTGCCAACCGTTTCACCCTAGCGATTATATTATAATTATCTAACAATATATTTTCAATGTCAGTCATAGCGTCTAAAATCATCTTCAATAAATAGTATTCTCAAATGTAATTAATCGCCATCAAAATATACACTTTAGCCTTTTATCTCGTTATAAAAATAGATTTTCTACTTCCGAATTAAGAGAAAGCTATTTTATATTTTATTTTAAAAGTAAAATGCGATATTACATTTACGTTCAATACAATTTCATGATAACGAAACTAAAAATCAGTATAATGAGCAAGCATCTCACTATTTTCATTGTTCTCATGTTTGGGATGAGTAGTACTGTAGCCGCTCAATTCAGTGTATACGGAGTGGTTAAGACACCAAAGAATAAGAAATACCACGGTGAAGTTATTACATATGAACCGCAAGAAAGTGTAACTATGAATTGTCAAGGCGACACATTAACTTTCGACTTGAATGAGAATGAATTTAAGTTTACGACTAGGAAACCACCAAAGCCGTACAATTTTCCTGAAGGAGTTGGCTATCATAGAATATCTCTAGGTTCACTGTCAGGAAGACCAAATGATGGAAGTTTTATTTCTTATACATATCATCATCAAAAAACTCGTCTTATTGGATATGGTGGAGGCGTTTCTTTTGAAAACTATGGAGACACCAATGGATACGATTTTATAGTGCCACGATTATCAATCATGTCTTTTTTCAAAGAAAAAAACGGTACTCCATTTCTTAAAGCTGATGCAGGATATGGCATAGCGCTAAAAAACACAAATAAAGATCAGACTAAAGCACAGGGTGGTATAAATGCTGGTATAGCACTAGGATATAGATTATCAACAAGTAGAGTAATGATAGATTTTACAGTTGGTGCGAGAATGCAAAAAGGAAGTTACGAGTTCGATTTTGATGATTTCATAAAAATTGAAAATAACTACTTCCGAAGATTAGAGATTGGCATTGGTTTTATGTGGTAAAATTTAGGTAAAGAAAGGATAGATATATTACTTTCACTTTCGTTTATCGAATCCACAATATTTCTATGAATTATGCCCTATCAGGTGGACACAAGAAGACCATCGAAGCAGCTGAAATAATTTTAAATCAAGGCGGAAATGCTGTAGACGCTGCTATAGCTGGATACTTAGTAAGTTTTGTAGCTGAGCCATGTATGGCTTCTCTTGGCGCAGGTGGATTTGCCATGATCAACAACAAGAAACAAATCAAGGTAATTGATTTTTTCTGTCAAACGCCGATTCAAAAAAAGAGTATTCATCAACAAGATTTCTTTCCAGTTACTGTTGACTTCGGACGAACAACAGAAGACTTCCATGTAGGTAAAGGTTCGATAGCAGTACCCGGAGCATTAGCAGGCATCTATAAAATGCATGAACTATACGGTTCTATTCCAATAAAACAACTTATTGAACCTGCCCTACTTTGGTCAAAAGAAGGAATACCCATTGACAAATTCCAAGCATATGACTTTATTCTATTAGCAGAAATATTTGCTTTGGACCCAAACATGAAGCATGTATTTTTTAATAAAAATGGTACCCTCAAAAAAGAAGGAGATATCTTACGGATGGAGTCTTATTCTGACTTTTTAGATGTTCTTTCTCATGAAGGTCGAGATCTATTTTACAAAGGAGACATAGCAAAATCCATAAGCAACGACATGTTGCAAGGAGGACATCTAACAAGAAACGATTTTGATCAATATGAAGCGATAGTAAGAGATCCTATCAAATTTAATTTCCTAGGCAAATCTGTGCATACAACTGGATTCCCTTCCGTCGGCGGCATGCTAGTAACTGCCATACTTAATACTTTTCAGGATAGCACATCAGACAAAAAGATTTATCCACAGACCATAGAGCATTTTCAAGAGTTAGCATCAACATTCTCTCGGATAGCTCAATTGAATAATGATCAAGCAAAAATTGCTAATTACTTATTTCACAACTTTGGAATAAATACAAGAACAAATACAAATACATCATCAAGTAAATGGGGAGGAACTTCACATTTCAACGTGATCGATAAGAAAGGTATGACTGTCTCTTTGACTACATCAGTCGGTGAAGGTTCTGGATACTTCATACCAGGTACTGATATGCAAATGAATAACATGCTAGGTGAAGAAGCATTAATGCCCAATGGTTTTCATAATTGGATTGAGAATCAAAGGCTCCAATCTATGATGTGTCCCACAATACTTACAGATGAAAGTGGATCTACTTTACATGCACTAGGGTCAGGTGGCGCAGGAAGAATCCCATACGCCATATCACAGGTTTTGATTAATTCCCAATATTTCAACTCATCGATAGAACAATCTATATCAACCCCTAGGCTTCATATTAATAATTCAACTTTCGAAGTAGAAAAAGGATTTGACATTGAAAACATGGATATACCCAATTTAAATATTTGGGAAAATCAATCCTTATATTTTGGAGGAATAAATGCTGTTTCTAAAACCGGTAATTCTTATATAGGCACCGCCGACAAAAGGCGTTATGGTTCTTTCATTAATGGTTAATAATATTACATAAATGCAATTTCAACTTAAGTGAATTAGACTTTAAGATAAGCAAATATGCAATTCTTTACACTTTTATTGATCGTATGGCAAATATTCACATATATTCGTTCATAGGTTAATACCATTGATGATGAGAGCATTAATTTTCTGCTTAGTTTTATTTTTTTCTGCATCCGATTGTGGTGCTCAGTTGTCTATTATCAAGACCAATCCGTTTAGTGTCTTTGGTGGATTTGTGAATGGATGTTATGAAAAAACAATTAATACCAAATCATCCTATCAAGTAAGCGTCTATGTGGGTTATGATCTTGATGATGTTGAAGGCACTGCTCTTGAAGCTAATATAGGATACAGGAAGTACATAACTAAAAAAGATGCACCGAGGGGTTTCTATCTCATGCCATATACAGGCTTTGCATATACCTCCTCATCTTCCGCCGTTCGAATTGGATCAGATCTTGGTTACCAATGGATATGGAAGAATGGCATTGTATTGGATGCAGCAATGGGACCAGATTATTATCTCAATTTTTCTGATAAAGAAGATGAATTCTTTGATGGTATAGGATTTAACTTCGTTTTTACATTCGGATACAGTTTCTAATCGTCTTCTCTCAATATAGAATATTCAATTTCAACATAACAAAAAAAAGGCTACTGCGAAATTCACAATAGCCAATTTATATTATCTTAATAAGAGATATTAGAAGTTTTCAGTCAATATATTGATTAGATCAACTAGAGCCCATATACCTAATCCACCCAAAGTAAGAATGAATAAAATGTTCCATCCTGCTGGCTTACCTGCATACCATCTGTGTGCAGCAAATATCCCTAGGAAGAACCAAAGCAATAATAAAATAAGCATTTCATTATCTCCACCAGATGCAGCTGCAGGGCTTAATGCATTAGCAGCATCTACAGTAATTTTTGTCATTGTAACAGTTTCAGCAGTATTTGCGTCTAAGGCTACGGCTTGAGTTGATATCGTTTCAACTTTAGAAATTGCTTTCTCAACATTCTTTTTATTTACTGGAAATGAGGCAAATGCACTCATACACATCAAACAAAAAGTAGTAAGCAAAAGGATTCTTTTGGTCATAATTAATTAATTTTGGTCTAGTAAAAAATCTAAGATAAAAAATACTTTCAATTAAACAACATCATAATATGAATATACTATTCCCAAAGAGCATTTTTTTCACTCTGACTTTCTCGCTCTTTTCTGTATTTTCAATAGGTCAAAAAATCCAAGAACATAGCTTCGTCGGTTCTATACAATTACTTGATCAATCAATGATCACTTATAAAATTGAATTTGACGAAATGGAAGATGGATCGATAAGTGGGAAATCGGTTACTGATTTCGCAGGGCCTCATCGTACGGAATCAGAAATTACCGGTAACATAGATAGAGAAGAAAAAACTATAACTTTTAATGAATTAAGCAATCTAACAACTAAATCAGATTCCCCCTCTGACGATTTTTGTTATGTACATCTCTACAATGCTAAGATTAAACTCAAAGGAAAGGAAAGTTTGATACAAGGTCACTTTTATAGCAGATATGCTAATGGAGAAAAATGTATAGAAGGTGATATATTCTTAATGGGAGGTGAGTACTTTTTTGAAAAAGTAAAATCTGTTTCCAATAAAAAATTAGTGCCTAAAGATACAAGAGAAAAGCTAAAAAAGACGATTGCTAAATCTAAAGAAAACATCCGTAATACAGTCCTCGAAGAAGATGACAATCTTACTATTATAGCAGAAGGAAATAATCTGATGGTTAGAGTGTGGGAAGAAGAATATCTAGATGGAGATAGAGTCTCAGTTTTCGTTGATGACAAACCAATACTTAAAAATTATCTTATAAAAAGTGCTATAAAACAACTACTCGTCCCTATACTCAAAGACACTACAATCTTGAGAATAGTTGCGGAAAATGAAGGTAGGCTACCACCTAATTCAGCTAACTTTATCATTCTCAATTCTGAAACAGAAGTACCTATCAAACTGCAACTTAACGAAGGAAAGGAAGCAACAATACAAATTCTTAGGAAGCAATAGATTTATCGCATATTTAATTAGCCGCTCATTATATGATACCCGCTGCGTCTCCCGTTAGTTCTTTAAATATTAATAAATGCAAAGACTTATCTTTTTTGTGGGAGTTCTTTTCTCACTTTTATCTTTTAATTCTGCTTCAGCTCAGAATTACCTTATGCTAGCTGAAGATATCGGCCTCCATGGTTCAGTACAATTAACAAGAGGAAACTTCGAAAACATTCTTGCCATTCAACCAGGTTACACATGGAATGGTAGGTTGACAGCTGGTATAGACTTGGGCAAAGGAACTGATAAGATCAGAAGTCTTACATTAAATATTGTTAGGCCTAATCTTAATTATCTGATAATAAAGCAAACGGAAGATGGCACACCTGTAAGCATTAATCTAGAAACAGCGTATCAATACAACTTATTACCTAGCACCCCTTTCAGTTCACGATCGATTCAATTTGGCGGAACATTATTCCATACAATTTCAATAAAGGATAATATTGAAAACTTTAGTCTAATTCCCCAAGTTGGTTTATTAGCTGTGAAAACGAATGCTAGAAATGGATTTCAAGTAGAAAGCGGAGTAGTCATCGTATATAATGCAGGAATAACCGTACAATGGCAAAAAGTTTATTTTGAGCCTACTTTCTTTGTCAATGATGGTAACATATCTTATTCTTTGAAAGTAGGTTACATCTTATAAAGGACATTCAATATTGTCGAATATATGACCTTAGCAATTTGTGTTGCAACATAATAAATAACAGGTGCACTTCAGCATGTCGTTTATGAAATAAAACGATTAGCGCTTTCAACTCTCATTTGCAGAATCCTAAAATTACTAGAATTATTGAATCAGCCAGCCCGCTAATTTACAATTCGCTACACTGCCCATTGCATATTGCTTCGCAATTACACTTGCCCACAAATGTTCGATTTGCTACACTGATCTCAAGTTTGCTTCGCAAATCACTTGACCGCCTTATGATGTCGACTACATCATAATACACATCAAAGCATTTTGATGATTTAGCAATTCAAACAGATACGAAAAACGACACTAACTCACATGGCTTTCGCAGAAAGCAGAGAGAATGAATAGCACCTTAAATAACTTGGCTCTTATTACCTTTTAAGACTAGATGTGAAATTAACACTATCCTCCCCAAATAGAATACATACCTAAGAAAACCAAACCTCCCGCTAGGAATCCTATTGCAGCTAACCATGTAATCTTTTTTAGGTACCAGATAAAGTCTATCTTTTCCATACCCATAGCGGCCACACCCGCAGCTGATCCAATGATCAACATACTTCCTCCTGTACCCGCAGCATAGGCGATAAAATGCCACAATTTACTGTCTGCTGGATAAGTCGCAACATCATACATCCCCATAGATGCCGCTACAAGTGGTACATTATCAATAATGGCAGATCCCACGCCTAGTAACATAACAACTACATCTTGATTAGGTATCGCATCTGTAAGGCCCTGCGCTGCATATCTTAATGCGCCAACACCGCCTACCACAACAGTTTCAATTGCTGCAACAGCCATCAATATTCCTAAGAAAAATAATATAGAAGACATTTCAATTCTCGACAGCGCTACGTGCGGACTGTATAAGTGTTTTCGTTCTTCTGAAAAGTCCTCTTCTGGATGAATATATTCAGAAACAAGCCAAACAATACCAAGAGAAAACATCATACCAATATATGGCGGCAAGTGTGTTATTGTTTTGAAGAAAGGAACAAAAACGATCATTCCTAAACCTAAGAATAGCATCGTTTTACTAGATAGAAGATTTCCTACTTTTTCTTCTTCTTCAGAGGTGGCTTCGATATTTCCTTGAAATTCTTTTCTGAACATCGCTATCAGAAATGGGACAATAAAACAAACAAGTGATGGTAATATTAACCATTTAACTAGCCCGCCTGTTGTTACTTGCTTCCCTATCCATAGCATAGTAGTCGTTACATCTCCAATAGGTGACCATGCTCCACCTGCATTGGCAGCTATTACAACCATTGAGACAAACCATATTCTTTCATTTTTATTGGATATTATCTTTCTTAGTAGCGTTACCAGTACGATCGTAGCCGTTAAGTTATCTATTATCGCTGATAAAATGAATGCAAGGATACCAATGATCCAAAGCAATCTCTTTTTACTTTTTGTATTTACCCATCCTTTCAATATTTCGAACCCTCTATGGAGATCAATGATCTCTACAATCGTCATTGCACCAATCAAGAAAATAAGTATTTCAGCGGTCTTACCAAGGTGATGTATAAGTGCTTGCGTAAAAGCGTCATGACCATGATCACCATCTACAGTAAAAGCATCTCCATGATGTCCAATGGCTGATAACCAACCATTATTGAATCCAATGGCTAGTATTGCCCAACATATAGCTCCCATAATAAGGGCAGGAACTGTTTTATCAAGATTGAGCGAATGCTCTAATACAATGGTCAAATATCCAATGATAAAAACAACGATAATGGCAGCTAACATATACTTAAAATTTATTCGAATTTGATGGACAAGAAAATTATTTTCAAGTCGAAGCCAAAGTTAAAATTTATTTTGAGGTCTGCATGCGTAATGGTGTTAAGTTATTGAGTTGAGGATTTTTTGATTGAAGTAAAATATAGAATAAATCTGAGCTGAAGGTCTCTGACCAAACAGAGGCTCACTTATTTATCTATTGAGTTATTCTACTGCAAGACCCCTAAAACGCTTGTTCTCCAGAGGAGGAGGATTAAGGTGGATAAAGTTGTCGTGTGGTTTGAATTTAATATCGAAAATATCATAACTGAATGGTAATTCCACACTCTTGTTACAGTCTCATTGCTGACTGACTTTCGGAGTGAGTGTTCTGTAATCCTGAGCGCAGTCGAAGGAATAACTGAAACGCTTCTACTCTTTCCAAAGAGGGATACTACCCTTTGCTCGGTCAGTATTAAGTTTAGGTTTTCATCTATGACATCAAAGATTTCCACTAAATGGTCACGAAGCATCGAATACAGTCTGAAGATAGACATAGAGCTCGCTACTAGGCAAAAAAATAGAGAGGCGGTTTACCGCCTCTCCAACAATTAACAAAAACCAGGTATAAAATTCTTACTTACTATGCTTCAAAAATTATGAAACTCAGCAATTATATTTTAGTCTATTTTTATCACTTTCTGTGCAAAAGTCTCTTGACCTTGAATCACTACGAAGTAGTATACACCAGCTGTGAGGGTACTCACATCTACACTTATATCATCATTAGTTGATAATGTTACTTCTTTTACTCTTTCTCCTTTCATGTTGATCACATTCATGGTCGCAGGACCAGTTTCAGTTGTGATGCTAGAAAGATTTACAAATACTTCGTTGAAAGAAGGATTTGGGTATACGATAAAGTCCGCTCCATCTTGATTAAATCTTACAGTTCTAACATCAGATAGCTCAGCTGCTCCATCATTATCTACCATATTCAATCTATAGTAGAATGTCTTAGATGATCTCGTAATCAATGGAAGATTGTTGTCTACCAATTGGTAGTCCTGAAGTGTGCTACTCTCTCCTACTGCATCTACCCTACCGATAGTCGCCCAGTCAGATAAGTTTTGACTTCTCTGTACATCGAAGTGTGATCCGTTTATTTCTGAAGATGTAGACCAGTCTAGGTTTACAGATTTTTCTCCTTTTGTTGCTGTGAATTTAGTTAATTCAATTGGTAGAATTATTGTTTCAGTTGTCTCGGCTTGAGAATCACCAGCGTTTGAAGATGTAGCAGTCACACCGTCATCATAAAATGCTGCTCCATAATTAGTATAATCTCCATTACCCCCTTGAGTTTCAAAATACCAAAAAGAGAATCCATTGTTCCCCCCCCCTGTCGCTGTCAAGTCATTTATTTGAACCAATTCTTCAACTAAATCAGGAGTAGCTCCATTTAAACATATTGTTGCTAAAGGATATTCTTGACCGCCAACCCAATTTAAAGAAGGAGGAACACCATCTTGCGTAAAATTAAGATCTATGTAATATCTATCATTTAGTACATAAGGTGAAGGTGAATTTGCATCAAATTCCATTCCTGATAAAACATCAACAGATGTTGCATTTGGGTTAGTACCTCCTGTTCCCGTTTGATCTGGAACACTCATAGCAAAAAGAAAGTTACTTGGGGGAAGATCCAAATCAGCACTAGGCATAGCAAAGACTGTAACACAACCATCACTTGCTTTTTTAACAGTAGCTTGTACAGTTTGTGCATTTACTGCGAAAACGCCACAAACAAAAATTAGTGTATATATTATATTTTTCATATTCAAAATTTATAGAATGTTTTGAGCTTTTTAAGTTTATATGTGACGATTAATCAATCCAGATTTATTTCCTCCTAAGACACCATTTAACAACACATTATTATCATTTGCAGGTCCAGAGTACCTCACAGTGCCATTCATATTAAAATCTCCATCTGAATATGTATTTGAAATAAGACCAGATTTGTTACCCCCTAAAATTGTGTTTAGTAAGACATTATTGTCATTTGCTGGTCCTGAATATCTAATATTTGTATTTCCATTGGCATTTCCTGCCCACATAGCAAATACACCTGCAGTAACTTCGTTCATGGCTGTATTTGATAAAGCTCCGTTTGTATAAACATTAGCTAAACTAGACATGTCTGTTTGTGATAATGGGTCCATGTCTAATGCAGTTCCTGTCCTAATAGATAAATGATTTCTGTGGTTTAATACAATGTGTCCAGTAGTACTATTTGGATTAGCTAATAGTGGAAGTGATGATCCATCAAGACCAACAATACTCCCATCGGCTTTCAAAAATGCACTCCTTGTGCTTAACACAGTTGATGGAGTAATCGCATCTCTCAATTCAACTTCTATCCAATCACTTATATCTGTGTTTGCAGCAAAAAATCCTGAAGCCACAGTTGAACCATCTCCATAAGGACTGACAAGCGCATTCGCTTCTAGTATTCCTGAAGTATTTAATGTTGTTTTATTATTACCTCCTACATATGCTCCTTGCAATAATACTTTCATATTAAGTTTTCCAAAAGCATTCGTTCCCGTAAAATCTCCACTTTCAGCAACTGTTCCAAGTACCAAATTAACTCCAGCTGCAGCTGCAGTGTATGTCCAATCAGCTCCATAATGCGCTCCTTTAGTATCTGCAGCTGTTCCCGTTAGATCACCCGCAACGTAGGTTCCTGTCAAGTCAGCAGAATAATCAGTTACTCCTGATTGATCAACATTCCAGTATCTAGAGATATAATCAGTCGCTTCAGCAGGTATATTAGGTTGATCCATTGGGACAACATTTACATCTACAGTTGCAGAAGAATATCCTGTACCTGAGATATCTGCATCTAATGGAGTATAGTTGGTAGCGTCACCGATTTCAAATACGAAAACTTCATCCGCTGATAATTCTTTAGATACAACACCTGTATTTGCATTGCCATCGGCAATGATATACTCGTTATCATCAGCAGAAGTAATTGTAGCAGAAGGTGCAAACACTAGATTATTATCACCTAGCATTATTTTATTGTTGTCGCCCACAAAATTGAGATCTGTTTCGATTCTCATCTCATCCAATAAAGAG
Organism: Halioglobus sp.; assembly: GCA_047628935.1. Lineage (GTDB taxonomy): Bacteria > Bacteroidota > Bacteroidia > Chitinophagales > Saprospiraceae > CAJXUU01. The sequence goes on from JBLHWH010000011.1 coordinate 50,290, forward strand.
ACATTATTCGCTGTTTTGTCCATTTCTACATTTGTAAAAGTGGCACCACCTGAAGTAATGTTAGAAGCGTTAGCTCCACTTAATATTAATTTTGCGGTATTACTCATTGTTACTGTAGATGTAGGAGCGATAGTCACATCACCTTCTACCTCTATTATACCCGTACCTTGGATATCGATCGAACCAGTAAGATTATTCTGAAGACTGCCTTCTATAAATAGAGTGGCACCATCTTCTACAATAATGGATGCACCATCATTGATTAGCTGTGCAGATACCGAGAAGGCAAACAACATGCTTAAAAATGTATAAAATATGTTTTTCATGTGTGAAGAGTTTTAATATCTCAAATGTACAATTAACCTTTTCAATATTTCTGCCTAATGAGTAAACGGTCGGTTTTATTTATTGATCGGTTGTTATTTCTGGATTAATCGGTAACAAAAGCAAATTTAATAATTCATTTCTATTCTTTACTCACCTTTTCGGATGATAATTACTTAAATTCCTTATTTAATGACTCATCAACAAATATATACATTCGTTACCATTTTGCTATCCTTTTTTTCAATTTTCTATTATTTATGAATGCGTTTTGCCTTTTTGAATTCGAAATTGCCTCTTACTTTACCTTTTCGAAGATTCTTATTTACTTATTTGCCACTATCTTATTAGTATAATACCATTATTAAGGAAAATTGCACCATCAAGTATGTATACTTCAAAGTCCGTACCTAAGTTTTCAACAAAAATGTTTCCTTCATTTCCTATACTTCCATTTGTTCTTATTCCATAGAGAGATATATTCTTTATTTCTGTTGTTCCTAAGTTTTGATATGCACCTCCAGAATTTAAAATCAATCCATTATCGTCTGATCCAGATATACTTAATATGCCTTCGTTATCCAAAGTATTATTCGAAAATATGGTTACTGATCTTGCAAAGGCCTCTGTTGGATCACTTATAGTTATAATTCTAATCGGTCCGCTTACTGGCAATATTATATCATGACATGCTGCAGGTATTATTCCTAAACTCCAATTAGAAGGATTTGTCCAATTACCACTTCCACTTGTGATCCATGTATTATCGGACGTCAATTCTTCATCATAATCACCATCACAGTCATTATCTTTTCCGTCACATAATTCTGGTGCCGTTGGATAAATAGTATCATCATTGTCAACACAGTCCTCTCCTACATTTGTACCAAAACAATAACCATCATCATCAATATCACCTCCTAAACCTTGGGAACAGAATTCCTCAAAATTATTTCCACTGGAAGGAAGAAGAGGATTATTAGTAAATTTAGTACTTCCTATATCACACAACTCTGTATAAGAATCTGGATAACAACCACTAAAATTATTATTTTTCACCCAATAGACATTTAGCAATGGAAGATCCGCAATGGATGCCAGCAATTCTCCATCCATATTATTATTCTCAATATATAAAGTATTAAGCTTTAATAAACTGCCTAAAGAAGATGGCATAATCCCTGTAAATTCATTATTCGACAAATCAATAAATTCAATCACATCAAGATCCGCCCAAATATCTGGAAAAGTACCTGAAAGATCATTATTCATCAACTTGAGCGTACGTATTTTTGTCAATTCTCCAAGTGTAGAAGGTACAGTACCCACTAAGTTATTATTAAACAAATCTACCTCAATGATATTTTCTTGGTTGTCACATGTAATTCCATACCAGGTACAAGGTGTACAATTTGTACCTGCAGCTCCTGCTATCCAACCTACATTACTTGTCCAACTGGCTCCGTTTGTATTATTATATAAATCTACCAGTTGATTTATCGCAGGGTGGCAAGGAAGATATTCGTCAATAGCACACAATTGAAATATTCCTTCCATATCACTTGACTCCTCTATTATTCGGATATAAATAGTTTCATTTGGTGTAAGCCCCGTCAGTTTCACTTGAATCTCTTCGTCGAAAGCTTCTTCACAATTTATTTCTGTAAGGTTGCCACATGTGCCTGAATAAACTGTAATTATTACATCTACAACTTGCCCCTGGACAGGATTAAAGTTTAACAAAGCATCTTCATTCGAAGGAGTTATTGAAAACCATACATCTTGAGCAACTCCTGGTGTACCACATGATGGATCTGCCACTCCAGAAGAGGTTGACATTATATTATCGTAATCAAAATAAGAACATTCACCTTTTAGGCTTAATTCTATGGCATTTGCACAATCATCATTAGAAGGAAGAATAGAAGCACATGCTCCACCAGTAGCACAAACGGCAGTATTGTATTTTTCGAAAATAAAATCTCCCACCTCAGTTCCAAAGCCATTAGCTAAATCAATGCCTCCTCCAGCAAGATTACAAAATGACATGATCGTTCCACCATTATTAGGCAATATTGGATTATTCTCATCGAAGCAACCTTGTCCCTCTGGTTGATCCCCGTTGGCGGCTGCATATATATTACCACAATCATCAATCTGACTATCATATTCAGAACCCCATACGCATGCATGTGTATGACGAGCACCAAATACATGGCCTAACTCGTGCGCCACTACATTCACCGTAAATGAAAAGTTAGGATATCCACTATAGCTAGTTTCTAAAGATGTAGCAATACTATAAGGTCCAGGAAATTCAGGATATGACCCACAAAACCCTCCGATGCCATATGCCAAGCCGCCTCCAAGCGCTCGTGTAGAAAACAATTGTGCGATTCTACCATCATATGTGTTTTCTATTTGATTTACAAATGAATCTCTCACAGCTTGCATAGTTGTTCCTGTAGCATAGGGGTCCACATTATTCCAAATAAATATACTATTTACGACTAGAGGAATATTGATTAAATTATATATAGTAGCTACATCGTTTATAATAGAAAGTGCCCATGCCTCCGTGTTAGCTATTGAGCCCCCATTGTCTATATAACTTTGATTATCGCATTCGATATATAGTTCTACACAATCTGACCCGACTGATCTGACTGTTTCGGCAGATGTTTTTGAATGTGCTTGTGGCGAATCATTAGTCTGGCATTCATAGGCTGGCACTTCTACTAGATCTTCACTTTCGTAAATGTTGTAAGTATTATCGTTTTCATGAGAGACTTCGATATTTCCATCTTCACTAGCCAAAAGCAATTTATACTTACCATTGATGACTGCCAGTGTCGCCCAGCTATTATAATCTCCTTCGATTACGCCATTATAGAAATATGAATCATATCTGTGACTTTCGGAAGGAGAAGATGCAGTTAGTTTGTAATCATCAGACCTAAGGAATCTCCTTTTTAATATCAAAGGATAGCGCTCACCTTTGAAGTAAATATCCAAATTCAAAACATTAGGAATTCCAACTTGCTTTTGCGTCCAGAGTTGATTGTCTATATCTAAATATTCAACATAAGAGATTTGACTTTTGTCATATTCTCTAGTCGAGACCTTCGACTTTGAGACTTTCAAGAAATAAGGCTTTGCTTCCGCTGAATAATCTAACACCCTCGTATAGTATTCAGGAATTTCAATTCTCGCTTTTAATTGCGAAAATGCAGCCTGAATACTACAGGTCAAAAAGAAGAGAACAAAGCAAATTTTAAGTTTTTCCATACCTGATCTATAGACAATTGTTTAATCCTTTTGCTGATTCCAACAGCATTGATTATACTTTTTCAATTTTATGATGCTAAGATACGGTTTTGTCTTTTGGTATTAATAAAGGTAAACCCTGAATTAAATAAACAGAAAAACCCTGTAAAGTACAATTACTAGATAGCCGTTGAGTGAGATAAGACCTTACTAGGACTATGTTTACATTTGATATTCATATAAAAAATGGCTCATATAAGTATCTACAAAGTTTCTTCTACCAAACTTAAAAACGTCAATGCTTTGAAAATCTGCGTTTCATCGGGGTTCATCGGTTCTAAAAACTGGTAAGCTCTAGGATTTGGTGACTCGTTAAGTCTAACGTTGACTATTTCTCCTACTTCTTTATCATCAATTTTGACAGGGTGAGAACTAAGAAGATGATTCGCTTCGATCTTAGCGAGCAGGTCGTTTGTTTTAGGTGCGTACAGACTTCCATCAGATTCTATGAATCCCAATTCCGTATTATTGACAAACACCTGAGTCTTCCCACCATTTATCATATAGATAAAATCATCATCCTCAGAGGAAATTAATAGAAGGCTCTTATCGGCAGGATAGGTATATTTCTTATATGCATATGCTAGCAATGGTTCGTGATAAATTGTGGTAAAAGCTCCTGACTTTATAGTAGACAGCCCTTTACTCGAAGTTGTTCCAGTCTGGTTTACGGAGAGCAGCTCTAGTTCATTTTTTGTCATCGGCACCAGACTACTTATGTAGGTCGCTATTTTACTTTTTAGCTCGGCGATATCTTTTCTAGTTTGACTAGACCCGCTGTTGATACTCAAAAAAAAATCTAATACCTGCGCTATGATGAATCCTCCCGCTAATACAAAAGTGAAAATAATCGCTAACCTTACCATGAGTGTTTCTGTTTATGACTGTTATTTAGTATAACAGCTTTTGGGGTGAAAAAAGTTTTGATAATGACTGGAAAGTGAAATTTAGGTTAGGAATTTAGTCCAAGTTTAATATTGATAATAATTCTGATCATTTCTTCAATGGTTTCATTACCAGGATCTGAGATCATTTGGATAGTTATGTGAGACTTGCCGATAATAGCATCATTCAATACCCTAACAATCCTACTTTTTAGATGAGTATTGATATTAATTATTCGAGCCATTTCCCTCCCTAAAACAATATGTCCTTTATCATGAAAATCAATATAATCGTCATCAAAAATACCTAGATGATCTTCATATACCACATCAGACTCTAGGTCTGGATAGTGCCTACAGATTCTGCCAACATCATGAATATCTTTTATCCTGCGATCAGATCGATCACCATATGCGATTAATTTGAGTATTACGATACCAGGAATAGAAAAAGCTCTATATGCATCTTTTTCAATATTATTGTCGATACTTCCGTTCATAAATACTTCTTCAAACCCTTCTAGTTTTATCGAAGTCATTCCTTTCCCCTTCAAAACAACTTCTCCATTTTCTTCAATCCCTCCAAAGGGCATCAAATCTACTCGCTTACCGTCTGGAGTATTAAGCCCCAAATGCTTTCTGAACACACTGTGTATAAATAGTTCTTTTTTAGAAATGTCTTGAATCTATCATATTCTTGTTGGTCTGTCACATACACTCCGAAGTCTATATCTTCTCTACCTTTCACTTTTTTGCCATTATCTACATACCATAGATTCCTAGCCACAGCCCCAACGATAAAAAAGTCAATTTCTAATGACTTGTAACCAGCTGCATGGTTTTGAAGGACATATCGTAAACCATCTACTTGAAGATCGTTATATTTCATCATCTAAGTAGATTTTATATAGTTCTATTGCGGCTTCTGTATATCTAAGGTCATTGTAAGAAAGAAAATCTGCGAACAACATTCCCTTTATTGTCTGGAATCAACTTCAAATCTCTTGCTACTTGCTTAATATCATTAGAAGTATATATCATATAATTTTCTACAATAAGTTCATTTCTATTCCAAAAATTGGTAGCAGACACACACCCAATAAGTCCCGCGTTTATGTACTTAATATGGAAGCATTTCTTTATCCATAAATTTGTGTTGTGGCAAATTAGACCTAATTTCTCATTATACCTTTGCACCCAATTATCGCTTAACTTATGTCTATCTATTATAATTAATTTCTTTTCATTTTTCTTTAGAATTATTGAGCTTAAAAGTAAGTCTTTGCAAACTTTACTTATGGTATCAATAGAAACCCCTGCATTCTTAGCAAGGTCTCGATAGTTTAGTTTTATAGCATTGTGACCATCCAACAATTGAAATATTACCTTTAATCCAGAAGGAGTAAATACACGATTTGATGAAGGTTTTAACATCGTTCGACCTGACTCGTTAGTTTTTCTTAGTATTAATATATTAGCTATTCTGATATAGCAATTCCCAACCATTTCTATAATATACAACAACGCCCTTTTGTAAGATCTCCTTTGCTGAAGGACTTATATATTCGCTTAAGATTATACTACCTTATTTAGACTTGTGTTCTGCTCTTCCAATTTTAAGCAGTAACAATAGGTATATCTGCCGGTACTACTTTTTGTTTCTGACTAACGGTTAAGCGTTTTGTTGAATTTCAATACTTTATACATTGTAAATTTAACATATTTAAGCTTAATCGTTAGCTAGGGAAATTAATTTGCCTTTAAAAAACTTGTATTTTTTCTACTA
>JBLHWH010000012.1:0-53462 GCA_047628935.1 Halioglobus sp.
GAGTCATAAAAAGATGTTTTTGCATAAAAACGCCTTATCACAAAAAAGATCCGAATACCGACCTTTAGGTTGGAAAAATTTTGGCGAATGCTCCATCCGCTTGAGGTGGGGTAGTCAAAATTTAGGACCTTTTTTACTTTTGATTGCTATATTAACATTTGTAATTATATATATATAGGATACTTGACTCAAGTTAGAGTGAACGAAAAAGAGACTCATTACAAACCTGTTCGTTGACGAGTCTTCAGGCTCGTTCATTAGACACACAAGACACTCGGTAAAAGTCGATTGAGCTAAGTAGAATAGAAAAATAACAAGCGGAGTAAGGTGACTTTATTATTGAATCATTTCTAATTATGCCTTTTTGTTACAATATCTTATATTTACAGTTCTCTAATAAATTATAAATGCACACATACGCAGAGGTTCTCACATATGCCATTCCATTTTTCATGGTGCTTATTCTCATAGAATTTGGGATTTCTCGAATTAAAGGAGTATCCGTTGTCAGGAGTTTTGATACGGTGTCGAGTTTGAGCTCTGGTCTTACTAACTCCTTGAAAGAAGTGCTAGGATTAGCGATTGTGATTATTAGTTATGGTTGGATGGTAGAGCACTTGAGCCTTTTTCAAGTAGAATCTAAGGTGTGGCTGTATGTCTTAACTTTTATAGGTTTGGATTTTGCTGGGTATTGGGCGCATAGGTTTGAACATAAGATTAATATCCTATGGAACAGACACATTATTCATCACAGTAGCGAAGAGTTTAACCTGGCATGCGCATTGAGGCAAAATGTTTCAGCTGTATTTGGAGTGTTTTTTTTCCTCCTTATTCCTTTGGCTATTATTGGAGTTCCTGGGGAAGTCATCGCACTTGTAGCTCCATTACACTTATTCGCTCAGTTTTGGTATCATACAAGATTGATAGATAAGATGAGTGTGCTAGAACATATAATAGTTACCCCTTCACACCACAGGGTGCACCATGCTATCAATGATATATATATGGACAGAAATTTTGGTCAAGTTTTTATCTTATGGGATAAATGGTTTGGGTCTTTTCAAGAAGAATTAGTACACGAAGTACCGGTTTACGGTGTGAAAAGGCAAGCAAATACTTGGAATCCATTTTTAATAAATTTTCAGCATCTATGGATCCTGCTGAAAGACTCTTGGAATACTAAATCCTGGTCAGATAAACTGAAAGTTTTTATAAAACCTACTGGATGGAGACCTGCGGACCGTGAAATTTCTGATCCTATTCCATATACGAAAATTGCTGAAGATCAAGTGAAGTATCAAACTGGAGGAACGTTAATATTGCATATTTGGATATGGAGTCAGATGGTTATTACGGTAGTCTTGATGCTTTATATGTTTCAATCTATTTCGGACTTCTCTTTTTTATTTATTGTCTTGTATGGCTTATTTTTAGCGGTGAGCATATTTAGTTATACCAGTCTTATGGATCGATCCAAATTATCTATTCCATTTGAAATAGTAAAAATAGTCTTAGGTCTAGGTTTAATTTATCAACTTGGGGATTGGTTTGGTCTAGATGAAATAATTCCGTTTGGTACTGCATTAATTGTTATTTATTTGATTATTTCGCTGTCGCTTAATATTTACTTCTTAAATGAAAATAAGGAGCTCGTACCTAATCTTGCAAACTAAACCAGTTAAACTATAATAATATGAATGATACAGTACTAATAACTTCGAACGAAGGAATCGTAACGGTTACGATCAATAGGCCTAAAGCGCTGAATGCTATCAATGCTGATGTGATGCAAGCCCTCAATGATTGGTTTGGTAAAGAATATCAATCTATAGAAGGTCTGAAAGGAGTAATTGTAACAGGAAGCGGCGAAAAAGCATTTGTTGCTGGAGCAGATATAAAAGGATTTACTGAACTGACTGCTGAGTCAGGAAGTCAAGTTTCGAAATTTGGTCAGGACACCTATTTTTTGATTGAAAATTTTCATGTGCCAGTTATTGCTGCTGTGAATGGCTTTGCCTTAGGTGGTGGATGTGAATTAGCAATGGCATGTCATATGAGAATAGCTTCGACTGATGCCAAATTTGGTTTGCCAGAAGTGTCTTTAGGTCTAATACCGGGTTATGGTGGTACACAAAGACTGCCACAATTAGTAGGTAAAGCAAAAGCTATGGAACTGACTCTTACTGGTGGAATGGTGAGTTCCGAAGAGGCACAAAAGATAGGTTTGGTTAATTATTGTGTAGAGAAAGAAGAATTGATCAATAGTTGTTTAGCAATATTCAAAAAGACAAAAAGTAAAGGACCTTTAGCAATCTCAAAAGCGATAACGGCCATCAATGCGTACTATAATAATGAAGTGGATGGTTACAAAACTGAGTATTCAACTTTCGGAGAATTATTGATAAGTGATGAATGTAAGGAAGGAGTTAAAGCATTTATTGAAAAAAGGAAAGCTAATTTTTAGATCACTTATTCTTTTTAAAGCGCAATGTATGTAGTGTTCATATGTGTGTAAACCTTTTAGTATTGTCATTCCGAGTGAAATCGAGCGTCATTGTCATTCCGATCAAAGTCGAGGAATACAATCAATTTATTTGCTCAATAGCTTCAACGCTTTTTGTACACCTATTCAATACTAAATTGATGAAATAATTATATTTATTTTACAAATATTTTCCTCAAATATCTATTAACTATTTTGTAATTCTAAGCTCGAAATTTTATGCTGCCGAGTTTGGTTGTAGGATACATATTAATATATATCTATATTTGTAACTAGTTATCAGTTAATTGAATGTTGGGTGATATGTCTTTTAACATATGGTAGACGTTATTTGTAAAAAAAAAATGCGTTGGGCGACAAATTATATTTTAGTAGAGAGCATCCTGCCAATGTATATGTTTAGCATTTAATTGAGAGTTAGAACATCATTCGCAAACTACTTTACATTTTCATATATTACATGCTTCAATGACAATTAATTAATAAAATCACCTGAGTATGAAAAGATTTTTACTACTATTTTTTAGCCTAATTATAACCTCAACCGCCTTTTCTCAAGTCGTCACCTGTGGCTCTCCTACTAATGGAACTCACTGTTATGACGATAATGATGCAACCACGTGGCTCTACACGGCATCGGATGGAACCAGTGCATTGAAAATGACATTTAATGCAGGTGGAGTAGAATCCTGTTGTGATGATATCAATGTGTATGATGGCACGGATAATACTGCTCCACTTCTTTTTAGTGGAAATAATGGAGGAGATCTTGCAGGTTTAGAAATTTCTGCTTCAGGCCCTAATATTTTTATGGAAATAGATTCCGATGGATCAGTTAGTTGTGTGGGTGGAAGTGGATTTACAGCATGGGACTGGGACGTAATATGTCTTAGTTGTAATCCTGCAGCTGGTACCGCGGCAATTGGTGCTTGTACTACTGGCATCATGATTGATGTGAATGTTACCTCTGTAGGCGATGGTACTGTCGTAATTACAAACGATGGTGGAGTTGCTTCTACTACTGTAACGGCTACAGGAACTGTAGCTGTAGGACCATTTGCATTTAGTTCTACTGTAACTATAACATTGGAGCACCTAACAGATCCAACATGTAATGTTGTTCTTCCTGCATTATCTTTACCATCAGCATGCCCACCAGCAAATGATGATTGTGCTGGTGCACTACCAGTAACGGTAAATGGTGATTTAGCTTGTACTTCTTTTACTCCAGGTTCAATAGAAAATTCAACGGGTTCTCCAGAGGATCCAACTGCGTGTGGTGGTACTGAAGATGATGATGTATGGTTTTCATTTGTAGCAACAGGAACATCTCATACTATCGACTTACTTAATGTAGCGAACGGAACTACAGATTTATATCATTCAGTATGGCAAGGATCGTGTGGAGCCTTAACTTTATTAGCTGGTTCATGTGCTGATCCAAATAATAGTTCCCCTTCAGGAATGACTATCGGAAATACATATTATTTAAGAGTTTATTCTTGGACAAGTACAGGTGGACAGACTTCAACATTTGATGTATGTGTTGGAACTCCTCCTGCTCCTCCTGCAAATGATGATTGTGGTGGTGCTTTTCCAGTAACAGTAAATCCTGATTTAGCTTGTGGAAGTACAACTCCTGGAACTATAACCTTTTCTACTGCATCTCCAGAAGATACTGGAGCCTGTGCAGGTACAGAGGACGATGATGTATGGTTCACATTTGTAGCAACAGCTACTACTCATGAATTAAGTTTTATTAATATAACTGGAGGTACTACTGATTTATATCACTCGGTATGGGAAGGTACTTGTGGAGGTTTGACATTGCTTGCAGGTTCATGTAGTGATCCCAACTCAAGTTCTCCTGCTGGTATGACAATCGGTAATACATATTATATAAGAGTATATTCTTGGACATCTACATCTGGACAGACTTCTGCTTTTGATGTTTGTGTTGGAACTAATCCACCACCTCCGCCAGAGGATAATTGTATGGGTGCTATAGTAATACCTGTAACACCTGATATGTGTACTGGCATAACTACTGGAGATAATTCAGGTGCAACAGATTCTAATAGTGATGTACCACCTCCTCCAGCAGCTTCTTGTTCTTCTTATGCAGGCGGAGACATATGGTTTACATTGACAGTACCAGCAAGTGGGAATGTTATAATTTCTGGAGCAAATTCAGATGGATGTTGTTCTTACTTATGGTATGAAGTTTATTCCGGAACAGATTGTTCTACACTAGTTTCAATTGCATGTTCTGATACTAACTCTGGTAGTGATAATAATGATCCATCAACATATGAAACATCTCTAACTGGACTTACGCCAGCCTCATCAATTTGGATAAGAGCATGGGATTCAAGCAATGATAATGGTCCTGGAGAATTTAATTTCTGTGCATATGAGCTTTCTTGTACTGCACCTACAGTTACTATTCCAGCAGACCCAATAGACAATACAAATTGTCCGACAACTGTAGATCTTTCGATATCTATCGATGCTTTAGGAGATTCTGGTACATTGACAATTTCTGCTGTAGACGATATGGGTAATCCTGCGGGAACAGGCGGTACTACAAGTGCTACTGGTATGTTTACAGTTACAAACATTCCAGTTCCTCAGACAGCTTGGAGCATAATCATTGCGCATGAGTCAAATGTTACTTGTGATGTAACATTAGGACCATTCATATTGAATTGTCCACCATTAAATGATTATATGTGTGAAGCAGAGGCTATTACAATTGATGCACCGCAAATACCAGGGAACAATGCGTATTCTACTTTTGAGGCCAATGAAGTTTCGGGGTCATGCTGGATTTCAACTACAGTACCTAATTCTGTTTGGTATTCGTTTGTTGCACCAGGGTCAGGTCTTGTAGAGATTACAACCGATTTTGTGACACCTTTAAATGATACTCAGATTGCTCTATATACTACGACAGATTGTTCAGATCTCTTAGATGCAGTAGAATGGGATTGCGATGAAGATGGAGGAGACACTGGTGATGGATGGAACTCGTATATGGAAACTTCTGGAGCACCATTGACTGGTGGGGATACTTATTATGTTCAGGTTGACGGATATGCTGGTGGAATAGGTATGTTTGAAATACAAGTAAATGAATTGCCGCCTGCAAATGATGATTGTGGTACAGCGGCAGTATTGGCCAATGGGACTACTGGATCTCTTATTAATCAATATTTTGCTGCTTCTACTCCTTCGGCGTTGGCTGCTGAAGCTTGTGATGTAGGATCTACTTCAACTCCAGCTGATGTTTGGTATTCTATCAATACGGATGCTGATGGTGGTAATCTTATTGTAATTGTAGAGCCAGGACCCAATAGTGATGTTGTTGTAGCTATTTATAATGCATGTGGAGACGCTGTTCCAGAGCAATGTGTTGATTTAGGAGGAAATGGAGGAATTGAAACAATAAACTTTGCTGCAAATTTCAAAGATGATAAAGGAAATGTAAGTACAACAAGAGATGCAAACTACTTTGTAAGAATTTATGAAAAAGTAGCATCAGGAGAACCATTTGAAATTGGTGCCCAAGGTGAAGCTTTACCTATTGTACTTGGAAGTTTTGAAGCGAAACCTGAAAAAAGAGGAAATAGGGTAGAATGGACAACGTTATCTGAGATCAATAGTGACTATGTAGAAGTACAAAGCTCACCAAACGGATCTATGAAATGGGAGCCAATAGGAAATGTTCAAACGAAAGGTGAAAGTTTGTCTAAGCTTAATTATGAATTGTTTGATAATAATCCATATGAAGTTACTTACTATAGACTGAATGCTGTTGACAAAGATGGAAAGGCTGAACTTTCACATACTATTAATGTGAAGCGTGAGGACAAATTAGGAAGAATGTCATTATCACCTAATCCAACAAGTTCAAGTATAGCTTTGCAAATGGTATCTACGACAGATGAAACAGGAATTGTTACTGTTTATGAGATGACAGGAAAGATCGTAATGAGTGAAAGCATAAATCTCAGAAATGGATTAAATACTTACTCTATTGATCTAAATGAATTAAATACTGGAATCTACTTGTTCTCATTACAAACACTTGAAGGTGTACAAGTCGAGAAAATTGTAAAACAATAAGGTATAATTACCTTAAAGTAACGATTTTATAATAAAGTTAAAGAGCCTAATTCTTTTGAATTAGGCTCTTTTTTATTTTATGTATTAGAATTGCTTTCATCCGCTGACTAATTATAAAGTATTAATACAAATCTTTTCATTTTGACTTAGTGTTATTGTATAATTACATCTTTTTGTCTATAACCAACTGAGTATGAAAGCCCTTTTTTTGTTTATAATTTCAATTTCCATTGTTTATTCTCTAAGTGCTCAAGAAAATTGTGCTAATGCATTGACCTTAACTCCTGGAAATCAACAATGTGGAAATTCAACAGGTCAATCTGGGGATTTTCCAGAATCTGGTGCAGCACCAAGCAACATGTGCGATGTCGAATATAATGATGATGAATATTGGTTCGAATATACAGCTGCTTCTACTGAAAATTTAACGCTTACATTGTCATCCATTTCCAATACTTATGCAGGACTCTTTGTTTTAGATGATTGTCCAGTGGGGGAACCAATATGTGTGGCTTCTGGTGTGAATGAATTCGAAACTACTGATATTATTTTTAATACAGGTCCCCTCGTAGTCGGGACATCATATAAAATTGTTATCGCAAATTGGGGTCTCCCTAATAATACAGCATTCTGCCTTGATGCGGTGATTGTGCCCATAGGTACAAATGACGAATGTGTAAATGCAACACCAATAGTATGCGATGATAATTTTATTTCAGAATCTACCGCAGGTTCCACTGACAATGGTGATGATACAGGATGTGATATGGGAGCTGGTGTATGGTACGAATTTCAAGGGATAGATGGATTAGTGACACTTTCAGTACAGGCTGGAGCAGGATTTGATCATGAAATTGCTGTTGCTTCAAGTGCTGATTGTATTACATTTGTAAATGTAGCTTGTGCGGATAGTGGTGTTGAAGGCGGTCTAGAAGTGATTGCGTTCAATTCTGAATTAGGAACTACGTATTATTTTTATGTTGGACATTATTCATCTGCATTAATATTTGGAGAGTTTGATATTTCAGTTTCATGTCCAGATAATGGTGAATGTGTAAATGCAACACCAATAGTATGCGATGATAATTTTATTTCAGAATCTACCGCAGGTTCTGCCAATGGTGATGATACAGGATGTAATATGGGAGCTGGTGTATGGTACGAATTTCAAGGGATAGATGGATTAGTGACACTTTCAGTACAGGCTGGAGCAGGATTTGATCATGCAATTGCTGTTGCTTCAAGTGCTGATTGTATTACATTTGTAAATGTAGCTTGTGCGGATAGTGGTGTTGAAGGCGACCTAGAAGAGATTACGTTCAATTCTGAATTAGGAACTACGTATTATTTTTATGTTGGACATTGGTCATCTGCAGTAGTATTTGGAGAGTTTGATATTTCAGTTTCATGTGTGATTTTTCCATCTAATGATGATTGTGACGTAGCGTTACCAGTGATTGTAGAAGAAAGCTTTTCTTGTGGAAACATGACACCAGGAACATTAGTAAATGCAACAGCTTCTCCAGAAGATAATACGGCATGTGTTGGTAGTGATGAAGATGTATGGTTTTCATTTATGGCTACAGCAACAGAGCACAGAATAGAATTACTTAATGTAGCAAACGGAACAACAGATCTTTATCATTCGGTATGGCAAGGTACATGTGGAGGATTAACTTTGGTACCGGGTTCATGTAGTGTTATTGAAGAGAGTAATGTTTCAGGACTTACAATTGGAAATACGTATTATTTGAGAGTTTATTCTGGCGGAAATGAACCACAAATTACAACTTTTGATGTATGTATTAGATCTGTATCACCGCCACCTACCAATGATAATTGTGGCGGAGCCATACCAGTGACGGTAAAGTTAGATTTGTTGTGTGAAAGTACAACACAAGGTACAACAGAAAGTGCAACAGCTTCACCAGAAGATGACACATCATGTCCTGCTCCTGCAGCAAATGATGATGTTTGGTTTTCGTTTATAGCTAAGGCAACAGAGCATATTATAGATTTACAAAATGTAGCTAACGGTAATGGGACAACAAATCTTTATCATTCGGTATGGGAAGGAACATGTGGAGGATTAACTTTGGTGTCAGGTTCATGTAGTGATCCTGAGATGAGTACTATTTCAGGACTTGCAATTGGCAATACGTATTATTTGAGAGTCTATTCATGGACGTTTACAAATGGACAATCCATAACATTTGATGTATGTATCGGAACTACAGTTGCGCCACCTGCCAATGACGAATGTGTAAATGCAACACCTATAGCATGCGATGATAATTTCATTTCAGAAACTACAATAAATGCAAGTGACAATGGTGATGCTATGGGGTGTTCCATAGGAGCTGGGGTATGGTACGAGTTTCAAGGAGTTGATGGAGAGGTTACTCTTACAGTCTCTCCTGTAATAGGGTTTGATCATGAGATAGCGGTAGCGTCAAGTTCTGATTGTATTACATTTGTAAATGTAGATTGTGAAGATACTGCTATAAGTGGAGAAGTAGAAGCGATTACGTTCACTGCGGTATCAACAAAAACATATTACTTTTATGTTGGACATTATTCATCTGCCACTATATTTGGAAGCTTTGATATTGCAGTTTCATGTGTATTACCTCCTATTAATGATGATTGTGCGACAGCTTCCGTATTAGCTATGAATACTACTGGGTCTCTTATTAATCAAACTTTTGCGGGTGCTACTGGTTCTGGTAAGCCAGCGGAAGCATGTGATGTTGATTCTACGCCGACGCCAGCAGATGTTTGGTATTCTATTGATACGGATGCTGATGGTGGTAATCTTATTGTAATTGTAGAGCCAGGACCCAATAGTGATATAGTTGTAGCTATTTATAATGCATGTGGAGACGCTGTTCCAGAGCAATGTGTTGATTTAGGAGGAAATGGAGGAATTGAAACAATAAACTTTGCTGCAAATTTCAAGGATGATAAAGGAAATGTAAGTACAACAAGAGATGCTGACTACTTTGTAAGAGTTTATGAAAAAGTAGCATCAGGAGAGCCATTCGAAATTGGAGCTCAAGGAGCAGCATTACCTATAGTTCTTGGAAGTTTTGAAGCGAAAGCAGAAAAAAGAGAAAATAGAGTAGAATGGTCAACCTTATCTGAGATCAACAGTGACTATGTAGAAGTACAAAGCTCACCAAACGGATCTACGAAATGGGAGCCAATCGGAAAAGTTCAAACTAAAGGAGAAAGCCTCTCTAAGCTTCATTACGAATTGTTTGATAATAATCCGTATGAAGTTACTTACTATAGACTGAACGCAGTTGATAAGGATGGAAAGGCAGAACTTTCACATACTATTAATGTGAAGCGAGAAGACAGATTAGGAAGGATGTCATTATCACCTAATCCAACAAGTTCAAGTATATCTTTGCAAACGGTATCTACGACAGATGAAACAGGAACTGTTACTGTTTATGAGATGACAGGAAAGATCGTAATGAGTGAAAGCATAAATCTCAGAAATGGATTAAATACTTACTCTATTGATCTAAATGAATTAAATACTGGAATCTACTTGTTCTCATTACAAACACTTGAAGGTGTACAAGTTGAGAAAATTGTAAAGCAATAAGGTATAATTACCTTGCAGTAGCGATTTTATAATAAAACGAAGAGCTTAATTCTTTTGAATTAGGCTCTTTTTTATTTTAGGAATGTTAAATTTGTAGCGAATAAAGATAATCTCTATGAAGAAGTGTTTTTTACTTAGTTTAATGGTATTTACCCTTTTAATAATTGGATGTGGAAGTGATGCTACTGACAACACTACAGCTACAAATCTTATAGATTTTGAAACGATAAAAAAGGAATCTACGAAATTTAAGATATTAAGTTCTGACCAAACTGGCATAAACGCTATGAATAAGGTTGAAGAAACTGAAAATTTCAATTATTTTCTGTGGTCTTCCATTTATATGGGATCTGGAGTTGGAGTTGCAGAT
Organism: Halioglobus sp.; assembly: GCA_047628935.1. GTDB lineage: Bacteria > Bacteroidota > Bacteroidia > Chitinophagales > Saprospiraceae > CAJXUU01. The sequence goes on from JBLHWH010000012.1 coordinate 10,618, forward strand.
TTCAATAATGATGGATTACCAGATATCTATATGGGGCAGAATATGACGCAAGACAAATTATACCTCAATAAAGGAGATATGAAATTTGATGACATATCAGATTCAGCGTTGCCTAATAATATGCAGTGGACTGCTGGAGTGTCGGTAGTTGACATTAATAATGATGGCTGGATGGATATATACTTATGCTCTTTTGGGCCATCTACGAATCCTTCAGGTAGGAAAAATAGGTTGTTGGTAAATCAAAAGAATAATACTTTCAAAGAGGAATCTAAACAATACGGAATTGATGATGGCGGTTTTACGGTTATGGCTACTTTTTTTGATGTTGATAAAGATGGAGATAAGGATCTATATGTTGTAAATCAGCCAATGGATGCTAAATTAGCCAAAGCAAAAGGAATCCGACAACCCGATACAAGCTATGATTATAGTGATAAATTATACATCAGGAATAAAAGTGGTAGATATATAGATAGGTCAAAGGCGTTTGGGGTTGATAATCACGCATTTGGATTGAATGTTCTAGTGAACGATATAAACGAAGATGGATGGCTTGATCTATATATTACCAATGATTATGATAAGCCAGATTATATCTATATAAATCAAGAGGGAAAAGGATTTAAGAATGAGCTAGAGGAGAGAGTAGGGCACATTTCTAATTTCGCAATGGGTAGTGATATAGCGGATATCAATAATGATGGATTAAATGATATTATTACTTTAGATATGTCATCAAGTGATCATTATAAGTCAAAAACCAATATGAGTGGTATGGATGAAAAATCATTTTGGCTGAGTGTAAACAAAGGAAACCATTTTCAATATATGTTCAATGCATTACAGCTGAATCAAGGGGGAGGATACTACAGTGAAATTGCTCAGATGGGAGGTGTCGCGCAGACAGACTGGAGTTGGAGTGTTATTTTAGAAGATTTTAATATGGATGGACTCAAAGATGCATATGTAACCAATGGAATAAAAAGGGATGTTAGAAATAATGATTTTACTCAAGCCTTAGTGTCCGAAATATCTCGAGGGAATAATGAATTCAGTCCCACAGACCTACTTGATAAAATACCGTCTAGTCCTATTTCTAATTATTTGTATGAAGGAAAGGGGAAATTGAAGTTTGATGATGTAACTACGAGCAGTGGAGCGCATAGTCCAGATTTTTCTACTGGATGTGCAGTTGCCGATTTTGATAGAGATGGTGATTTAGATATTATTGTATCTGTGTCTGAAGGGTCAAGTAAGTTACTAGAGAACCAAACTCCGCATACTAGTAAACTATTGAGATATAGTATCAATTCAAATCTTTGGAACGAGTTTCTGAATGCAAAATTCGTAATACAGACAAATTGTGGTGTCCAACGAAAAGATATCATACCTACGAGAGGGTATAATTCTTCTAGCTGGGATCAGATTATCTTTTCTGTTCCACAAGAGTGTGATATCCTTGATGGGGTTGTAACTACTATTTATGGAGATACTTACAAATTACCTTTTGATAAGATGGGTGAGGTATATGAGTTTTCTAAAGAAAATCTAGAGCTAGTCATTGTTGCTAGTAATAAAACGCAATCAAAATATTTCACCGAATCTGAGGCAATATCTTATTCGCATAAAGAGAATAAATACAACGACTACAATGTCGAAGTCTTGTTGCCACACAAGCTTTCTGAAAATGGTCCATGTACAGCTGTAGCTGATGTTGATGGTGATGGTGAAGAAGAATTGTTCATTGGTGGCAGTAGAGATCATGCAGCTCAACAATTGTTTAATAAGTCTGGAAAATGGGTAAAATCAAATTCACTGTTTTGGGAATCTATCAAATTTAATGAAAATAGAAATTTTACATTTTTTGATTCGGATGGCGATGGAGATCAAGATTTGTATATAGTAAACGGAGGTAATGAATCTACTACTAATGGAAATGATTGGTTGGTAGACCAATTACTTTTAAACGACGGAAAGGGAAATTTTAAGGTAGATTCTAACTTACCAAAAATTGGAAAAAATACTTCAGTAGCGATAGCTAAGGATATTGATTCCGACGGAGACCAAGATTTGGTTGTTTTTGGAGGCCATAAGATTGGAGCGTATCCTGAAAGTTTTTCAACTTATATTTTGGAAAATATCAAAGGCAAATTTTCAGTTAATGAAGAGATGGGCATAGGCCTAGAAGAAATAGGTTTAGTATCTGATGCTACCGAGGTAGATTACAATAATGATGGGAAGTTAGATATAGTTACAGTAGGAGAGTGGTCTATCCCGTACGTTATCATTTCTGATGGAAAAAAATTAAAGCTAGATTTGCCAAATGAAATGACTGGTCTTTCAAGTTGGTGGAATACGATTGAAGTTGGTGACTTGAATAATGATGGGCGTCCTGATTTAGTTATCGGTTCTTTTGGTGATAACAATAAATTTCATCCAAGTAAAGAAAAACCATTGGAGATATTCGGTAGAGATTTCGATGCTTCAGGTACAAACGATATAGTCTTAGCAAAGCATTACAAAGATAAAGTAGTTCCAACAAGAGGAAGAGAATGCAGCAGTCAGCAGATTCCTAATATTAAAGAAAAGTTTCCGACATATAATGAGTTTGCTCTTGCAGGTATAGAGGATATCTTAGGCGAAGATAATATCCAAAAAAGTGTGCATAAAAAAATAAATGGAATGAGCCATAAAGTATTGTGGAATATGCCAACAGGATGGGTGTCACAAGACTTACCAGCTGAATGTCAAATTTCACCGTTAAAATCGATTGTTATTTCTGATGTAAATGGAGATGGTGTAAATGATGTAATTGGAATTGGTAACCATTACGGAGCGGAGGTAGAAACTGCAAGATATGATGCAGGTTATGGTTGGGTGCTGCTCGGAAATCAAAATAATAAGTTGCAATACAACTCAGCAATGAATAGTGGGATATGGTTTAAAGGGGATGGCCGTTCAATTGTGACTGTAAAACATGGGAAGAAGTTAGAGTTATTAGCTTTTTTCAATAATGGAAAAGCCAAAAGTTATACTTTGAATTGAGTAATACTAATTCTGTTTTAGAGTGACTCTTAAAATTTAATTGGAAGATTTTTTAGTCATGTAAATATGGTATTAGTGATAGTGTAATGGATGGCTCGCAGAAAATACATTTTGCGAAGCAACCGCACAAACAAAAATCGCAGATGTAGCAATGCGAAAAAATTACTCACAACTACTCAATTTAGAGCACTCTAAACATAGCGGTATGAATATTTTTTAGCAAAATAAAGCGATTTTACTGTAAATCTATGCGTCATTTGTTCATCTGGCTTCTGCAAGAAGCAGTGAATTTCAAATAGGATTGGTATAAAGAAGGACAAAGTGTATGTTGCAGTAAATAATAAAACACAAAAGGCTCCGAGAAATTGGAGCCTTTTTGTTTTAATTATTTAATGGTGATGTTTATCCACCACACTCGACTCTAAGTTTTTTCATTTGTGTCTCCCAAAGATCTCTTTGTTCATCAACTTCGTCATCGTCGCAAAAGTCACTCAATTCCATTACAGTTTCATTTGTAATGTTAGACTTGTACATTTTAAATTCCAGATACTCTTCAGGATCATCAGCATCATGCCATTTGAATCTTACTCTTTCCTCTTCTATATCATCAACCATAGTGGCTTTTTCCTCAGAACCATCCCAACTAAACGTAAAAACATCATCTTGGATATCTACTTCATCGCAAAACCATCTTACTAAAGTGGCTGGATCCGTTAGGAAGCTATAGAGGATCGCTGGGGATGCTCTAAAGATGAATTCTATTTCAATTTTTTTTCTTTCCATTACAAAAAATACTTTATGTAAATCATTTATTATTAATATAATTTGGTGTTATCTTTTTACACCGATGCCGCAAATAAAAATAAATAATCCATTTATCAAAAGAAATGAACTTTTTTCGCTAAACTTTAATTTACAGACAGGGAGGAGAATCAAACTTATTGTTATATCGATACATATAATAACATAGTTTTTGAAATGGGTTGAATATTCGCTTTTTTACCCGTACTTTTGCACTCTTTTAGTAGAAAATAAGTTAAAATATATATATGAGACAACTAAAAATTACGAAGTCGATCACAAATCGAGAAAGTCAATCTTTAGAGAAATACCTTCAAGAGATAGGAAAGGTAGATCTTTTAACTCCTGAAGAGGAAGTTGATTTAGCTCAAAGAATCAAACAAGATGATCAAGAAGCATTGGAGAAGCTCACAAAGGCTAACCTGAGATTCGTAGTTTCTGTTGCTAAGCAATATCAGAATCAAGGGCTTTCATTAAGTGATTTAATCAATGAAGGAAATCTTGGTCTTATAAAAGCCGCTCAAAGGTTTGATGAGACAAGAGGATTTAAATTTATCTCGTATGCTGTTTGGTGGATTAGACAATCTATACTACAAGCTCTTGCAGAACAATCAAGAATCGTAAGATTACCACTTAACAAGGTAGGGTCATTAAATAAGATTAATAGAGCATTTTCACAACTAGAGCAAGAATTCGAAAGAGAGCCTTCTCCTGAAGAATTGGCAGAGTTATTAGAGATTCCTACTGAAGAGGTAGAGACTACGCTAGGAGTAGCTGCAAGACATGTATCTATGGATGCACCTTTCGTTGATGGTGAGGATAACTCATTGTTAGATGTATTGGAAAATAGCCATACCGCTAAAACGGATCAGTCTCTTGAGTATACACACTCATTAAGAACTGAGATAGAGAGGTCTCTTGGCACTTTGACAGAAAGACAATGTGATGTTATCAAACTGTACTTTGGTATCAGTGTTGAGCACCCAATGTCTCTTGAGGATATCGGTGACAAATTTGGTCTTACAAGAGAAAGAGTGAGACAAATAAAAGATAAAGCAATAAATAAATTAAGATCAGCTTCAAGAAGTAAATTATTAAAACATTATTTAGGAGCTTAATTGCAAATAGATTTTGTAGTTAAAATAATTTACTTATATTTACAACGATCTTAACACCTTAATATAGGGCTTCTCCAATTTTCTTCGGAGGGCCCTTCTTTTTTTTATTACACTTTTATTTTGGAAGTTGTTGATAATAAAGCATTTATAATGTTTCTAGTTGTGTATTATGTATGTGTTATTGTAAGATGACTACATACTGCGATGAAATTAATCGTCGCAGTTCTTTTTAGGTTATTGTAAATACGGGTGCGGTGAATGATTATTTCCCATTCTTTATAGCCGATATCTAAAACATGTTAGGCCCCGATCTTGCTGAATAAGCCTCTCTATTCCATTTTGCCGTAGTGTGTTTTCTTTACAAGAAACGGGTGTTTTCTGCGAAACGGGTGTTTTCTGCGAAACGGGTGTTTTCTGCGAAACGGGTGTTTTCTGCGAAACGGGTGTTTTCTGCGAAACGGGTGTTTTCTGCGAAAGCCATCCCTCTCATCCCTCTCATCCCTCTCATCCCTCTCATCTCTCTCATCCCTCTCATCCCTCTCATCCCTCTCATTCCTCTCAGCCCTGTCATTCCTCTCATTCCTGTCATTCCTGTCATTCCTGTCAGCCCTGTCATTCCTCTCATTCCTGTCATTCCTCTCATTCCTCTCAGCCCTGTCATTCCTCTCATTCCTGTCATTCCTCTCATTCCTGTCATCATCCCTTATACGATTACTTCTGCCACATTTTTTGCCTTGACTATAGATTTATTACTCGCAAATGGAAAGTGAAGTACTAATACAGATTGGGTGAAACCTAGTTTAGATTGAAATAAGTTTCTGCTGATTAAAGTTTGATGTTATCTATTATTAGAGGTCTGCTTATGCTTTCATGCAAGGAAATGAAAGTTTCTGTCCTTTGAATTCCTGGTACACTTTGAATGGAATTGGATAGAACTGTCCTCAAATGATCAGTATCTCTACAAACAACTTTAGCAAAAATACTGTAGACTCCTGTTGTATAATGAGCACTTACAACTTCAGGAATTCTTTTTAGTTCTGAAGAAACGGTAGAATACAGATCACTTTTTTCTAAATATATCCCTAAAAAAGCGGTAACGTCAAATCCTATTCTTTTATAATCTACAGAGAGATGGGTTCCATTAATGATACCCAAGTCTATCATTTTTTTTAATCTAGCATGCACGGTCCCCGTCGAAACTGACAATCGAGAACTGATCTCAGCATAGGGAGTCTTTGCATCCACCATTAATATTGATAATATCCCATGATCTGTTTTATCAAGTTTAACTTCGGCGTTTTTCATAATTTTATCTTCGTTTTCGACCAATTGTACGACTAATATGTGAATATTGGCAAGAAATATGCGTAAAGATAAATGGTAATAATTACTATTGCATCGTTTAGAGGATAGAAGTGAACATATAGTATGATCTATACGTTTGCTTTTCAATAAAAAATCAATTAATAGAGTGATATCTAAAAAAAGAGAGACATATAAGATTTGGCAACCGTTGGCATTATCAATAATGCTTGCAATAGGTATGTTGTTCGGGTATAAAATGAATAACAAAGATCAAAGTAGTTTGATATCTTTTGTCGATGATGAAAACATAGGTGCTGTAGGGCAAGTTGAAGAATTGATCAGATTTATCGAAACTAGGTATGTTGATAGTATAGATAGACTTCAACTTACTGAAAAGGCTATGAAAGCGGTGATAGGTGATTTGGATCCTCATTCTGTATATATTACACCTGAGCAGATCGCAGGTGTGAATAATGAAATGGAAGGCCGATTCAGAGGGATAGGTGTTGAGATATTTTATCTTGATGATACTGTAAATATTATTAATACAATAGATGAAGGGCCAGCAGATAGGGCGGGTATTAAGTCATTTGATAAATTAATTAGCATCAATGACTCCTTAGTTGCTGGACAAGGTCTGAAATTTGCAGACATTAGAAAAATGTTAAGAGGAGACATAGGCGAGGAAATAGAACTGAAACTTATTTCTCAAAATAATCAAGAAAAGGTAGCTCAGATATTAATTGGTGATATTTCAGTCAACTCTGTAAAAGGAGGCGTCATGGTAAATGATGAAACAGGATATATTAAGATTGATAGATTTGGGGCTAATACATATAGAGAGTTTATGGATTATTTCCAAGTACTAACAGAAGAAAAGGGAATGAAAAATATTATCATCGACCTTAGAGATAATCCTGGAGGCTATTTACCTCAAGCCACCAACATTTTAAGCCAATTGTTTTCCGCAAAAGGAAACCTTATGGTCTTTACTCAAGGAAATAGTGATGAGAAACAAGAATATAAATCTACTGGAAAAACATTTTTTAAAATTGATAAGATCTCTGTTTTAATTGATGAAAATTCGGCTTCTGGTTCTGAAATAATGGCTGGTGCTATCCAGGATTGGGACAGAGGAGTTATTATAGGAAGAAGATCGTTTGGTAAAGGTTTAGTGCAAGAACAATATGACCTAAATAATGGAGGAGCACTAAGACTCACCGTAGCAAGGTATTATACTCCTTCCGGCAGAAGTATTCAGAGGACTTACGATGATAAAGAAAACTACTATTCGGATTATGACGAAAGGTACTATAACGGTGAGTTTTTCTCAGAAGACTCAATATTGAAGGGAAATTCTGACTTATACGAAACAATGAAATTAAAGAGACCTGTTTTTGGTGGGGGAGGCATAACGCCTGATATTTTCATTCCTATAGATTCTGCAAGATTTGAGACTATCTATGGAGAGATAATGAATGAAATACCACAATATGTATTCAGAAGATTAGCACATCGAAAAAAGAAATTAGAAAAATCGGAGATTTCTTTATTCACAAATGAGACATACAAAATGTACGTTTTTGATAAGGGGGATTTGAAAAATAAATCTTTTATGGCTAGCCACAAGACTGAAGTTCTAAATAAGATAAACGCCTCAGTTATTAAACATGTTGAAGGCGAAAAAGCTGTTATTAAGTATGAATTGTCATTAGATGATTTTATTGATAAGTCATTAGAGTACTTTAATTCATCTAATAAATTGACGGATCTAATAAAACCTACAGTCGAAGAAAACTAATCTCACCTTCGCCATTATAGTCAATCATTACGGAAGGTTTTCCATTTAATTTTTCGTCTTTTCTGTGCTTTGAAATAAAATCTACCTTATTTAATATTTCTTGAGATACTTCTCTAAATGACTGTGCGAATGGGTCATTACTTATGTTTGCAGAGGTAGACATTAATGGACAGCCAAGCAATTTGATGATTTGATTGGTAAATGGGTCAGCCGTGATTCTTATAGCGGCGCTGCCATTTCCTGCTAATGAAAACAATGGGAGCCTTATTACGTTTGGATAAACAATAGTTAATGGTTTTTTATGGAAAAGTAATAGCGTCTCTATTCGAGGATGGATATGTGGAACATGTTTTTTAATCATCTCTACAGAGTCCACCAACATCAGAATCGGTTTATTTTTATCCCTATTTTTTATGTTATAGATTTTGTCTAGTCCTTTTTCTGAAAGAGAGGAACAAGCAAGGCCCCAAATGGTATCTGTAGCATGAAGCAGAACACCATCACTTTCTAATGTCTTTATAATATCACTTAGCTTATCATCAAATAACATATTTTAATATAAATTTGTATTAGTTATGTGTGACTAAGACCAATTGTCGAAATGCATTGCTCTCAGTAAATACTCAAAGAAAGATGAATAACGTTTACTATTTGAGATTAATTTTTCAAAACGAAGAATGATGAAAAAAAAATATTTAAAGTATAGTGTTTTCTTATTTGTACTTGCATTTTTTATGATGCCTTTGCAATCTTATGCTAAGCATATAGTCGGAGGAGACGTTACTTACAAATTTATGAGCAGACAGGGTGGTAATGTGACTTTTGAAGTCACTTTTACTATGTATAGAGATAGTCAAGGGGGAGGAGCTCAGTTTGATAATCAAGGTAGATTTGGGCTTTTTCGAGGAAATGGAAATTCATGGAGTCATGTGAGAACATATATAGAGAACCCAGCTGACATTCAGACAATAGATATTGATACAGGGAATCCATGCCTAGAAGTGCCTTCAGGTATCGGGGTTCAAAGTGGGGTTTATAAGTTTTCAGTTACTTTTGAAGTAAGCACTACTGAGTCTTATATGATTGCATATCAAAGATGTTGCAGAAATAACTCTATTTTCAATATTCTAAGCCCTGAAGATACAGGAGCTGTATTTTCTACAACGATCAGTCCATTTGCACAAGCAGAGGGAGATAATAGTCCAACTTTTAATGATTTTCCTCCTGTTGTGATTTGTGCTAATTCACTATTGAATTTTGATCATTCTGCGACTGATGTTGATGGAGATCAAATTGTATATTCATTTTGTACTCCATTATCAGCAGGGGGCACAGATGGTGTAAGTGTAGGAATGGCAGATGATTGTACGGGTATCACACCTAATCCAATGAATTGTTTACCCCCTTTTGATGAAGTTAATTTCAGATTACCACAGTATAGATTTGATGATCCTCTAGGAAATGGTGTGAATGTAGCTCAAAATACTGGACTGATATCTGGGGTCCCAATGGTTCTAGGGCAGTTTGTCGTAGGTGTGTGTGCTACTACTTTTAGGAATGGTGTTGAAATCGGCAGATTAAGTAGGGATTTTCAATTTAATGTTACTAATTGTGAAATTTCAGTTCAAGCGAGTATTGGAGCAAATGATATTGTAGATGGAGAACAGTTTATTGTGAATTCTTGTGGCGATTTTGATGTTGATTTTGTAAACCTTAGTTCTGACGTAACAAAGATTTTTTCTTATGATTGGCAATTTGATATACTAGGAGATTTAGTAGAATTTGATACTAAGGATATCTCTTATACATTTCCAGATACAGGTAGATATGAGGGTGTGCTTTTATTGAATAATAGCGGGGATTTCGATAATTGTAAAGATACTGCCTATCTAATTGTAAATATCTTTCCAGAGATTATAGCGGATTTTGAATTTATGTATGATACTTGTATTGCTGGTCCTGTTGACTTCACCAATTTATCAACAACAGGTGCTGGAAACATATTAATCAATGAGTGGACTTTTGAACAAAATGAAAAAAGTGATTTCATTAATCCAACATATATGTACAGTGCACCTGGTGTAAAACCAATAAAATTAGCCGTAGAAGATAAAAATGAATGTAGAGATAGCCTTGTCCAAGATTTAACATGGTATCCAGTTCCATCTTTGATTATCGTTGAACCCAATATGTTTATTGGTTGTGTTCCATCAAGCATTAGTTTTAATAATCTATCTGCTCCGATTGACTCTACATATGATGTAATCTGGGATTTTGGAGATGGAACCACAGTGAATGAAATAAGTCCGACTCATATCTATGAAGAGGTGGGTAACTATTCTATTTCTGTTGATATCACTTCACCTTTAGATTGTCAGACAGATACTTCTTTTGGTGATTGGATCAGAGTGCTAGAAAGTCCAGAAGCTGGATTTTCATTTACTCCAGAGATGCCATCTATTTTTAATAGAACTGTTGATTTTATAGATGAATCTTCTGGTGCTGTTTCATGGTTTTATAATATTGATGGACTAGGTTTTTTAGAAAGAAACCCAACCTATACATTTTCTGATACAGGCATCGTAGAAGTTGTTCAAGTGGTTACACATCCATCGGGATGTACAGATTCTCTTGCTATCTTGTTAGATATCAAACCTCTTGTCACATTGCATATGCCTAATGCATTTACACCAAACAATGATGGACTAAATGATTTCTTTAAAGGAAAAGGATTCTTTGATGGCTTTCAAGACTATAGAATGAATGTTTGGAATAGGTGGGGTGAAAAAGTGTACGAAACTTTAGATCCAAATGTGGGTTGGAACGGTAAAAAGGATAATAGTGGGGAAAATAGTCCTGTAGGAGTTTATGTTTATACAATCCAATATACTGGACCTCGAGGAGAAGCAAATGAATTGAAAGGGCATGTTACTTTAATAAGGTAACATGAACTTGCAATATAATTAATCAATACCTCTCATAGCTTTTTCCCATAACCATGCTGATTTTGTCATTTGGTCGATTCCGTATTTAGCTTTCCAGCTTAGTAGGTCTTGGGCATATGAAACATTAGCATATACTGCCTCTACATCTCCTTCTCTTCTGTCTGTAAGGATGTAGTTCAGTTTTATGCCCGAAGTTTTCTCAAATGATTTTATTACTTCAAGTACACTTAACCCTATACCCGTTCCTACATTGAGTTTGTAATGTTTGTTTTCGCTATTGGCCGTAAGGAAATCAATAGCATGCACATGTGCTGCAGCTACATCAGAAACATGGATGTAGTCTCTTATTGCTGTCCCGTCAGGTGTACTGTAGTCTGTGCCGAATACAGATAGCTGATCCCTAAGACCTGCACTCGTTTGGGTTATGTATGGCATTAGGTTGTTAGGTATACCAGTCGGTAATTCACCAATCAATCCACTATCATGTGCTCCTATTGGATTGAAATATCTTAAGGACATTGCCTTGAAATTAGAATTTGCATAAGTAAAGTCTTCTATGACTCTCTCACACATCTGTTTTGTAGCTCCATATGGTGAAGGGGTATATCCTAATGGGGAGTTTTCTGTAACGGGTAATGATTTCGGAGATCCATAAACGGTAGCTGATGATGAAAACACTAAATTTTGAATGTCGTTTGATTCTATTGCTGTCAGCAAGTTACACAATCCGATCACATTGTTTTCATAATACTTGACAGGCATTTTTACACTTTCTCCCACACTTTTTAACGCTGCAAAATGTATGACACCTTCTACGTCCGTTATAGAATTGAAGAAATCATTTACTTCCGTTTTATCTCTGAGGTCTATCTGAGTAAATAATGGTCGCTTCTTAGCTATCTTTTCTATCCTATCGTGCATTGATATATCACTGTTCGATAAATTATCAATGATATGAACATCATAATCATTATTCAATAACTCAATAACTGTATGAGAGCCAATATATCCTGTGCCACCTGTTACTATTATTTTTTTCAACTGATATCGTTTAGATTATTACTAGAAATAAAAAACAAATGTAGTGAATCTATATATAGGCGAGTATAATTTTGCATATATGTATCCATTCTTTAATATGGAATAGTATTTTGTGCTTCATTAAAATGAAAATATGTTTTTTCAAAGAGCGACTAGCGGTAATAACTATTTTTTGTTGTATGTAGCTACGATGTTTATTGTAGTGGTTGGATATGTACTTGGTCTTCAACCACTCGTTATTGTGCAAAATTTACAAGTGAAAAACAATCCTGAGATTATGCCTGAGGATGTTAGTCAATTCATAGATACAATGGACTTCTCAATTCTTAAACTTTCTAGTAATATAGGGCTGGTTTTGATGATATCAATCTTCATTTTTGCGATGTTAGCCTTTATGTTGGCTATTAAATATCTTCATAAATTACCGTTTCAAAGACTAATTACACCACGTGAATCAATCGATTGGAAAAAGATGTTTTTTGGTTTTGGATTGTGGTTCGTGATCGCGCTGGTATTTGAAGTGGCATTAGCGCTATTGAATCCAGAGACATATTATTTAAACTTCAAACCTATGAGCTGGGTCTTCTTATTGTTAATATGTATTTTTTTATTACCAATACAGACGAGCTTAGAAGAACTAGTATTTAGAGGATATATGATGCCTGGTTTGTCTCTTTTGACAAAAAACAAATGGATTCCTTGGGTGGTAACAAGTATGATTTTTGGATTGATACACGGAGCGAACCCTGAGGTAGAACGTTTTGGTTTTTGGACAATGCAGATCTACTACATAGGAGCGGGATTATTTTTAGGACTTATTACGATATTGGACGATAGTTTAGAGTTGGCTCTTGGTGTACATGCTGCAACTAATGTTTTTGGTGCAGCTTTCTTCTCATTTGATGGCAGTGTATTACAGACAGATAGCTTAATTAAGGCAAATGATGTCAATCCTTATCTTATGAGTTTGACATTTCTGTTAGGGGCGGTTATCTTCGTTGTAATTTGTAATAAAAAATATAATTGGGTGGGATTAAAAATGTTATTCGAACCAATAGGTAATTCGAAATCGGCAATTACTAATATCGATCCTACAGTTGAAATATTAGATTAATAATAATTAGACACAACATATAATAACAAACAACATGGTCAAAAATATTTTATCAACTCTTTTACTTGTGGTATTCGCTTTCAGTGTGTATGGACAGAAAGGTTATTGGCAGCAAAAAGCTGATTACACAATGGTTATAGATTTTGATTCGGAGAAGCACCAGTTTAAGGGTAAACAAATAATCAAATACACCAATAACTCACCTGATGTTCTTGATAAAGCATTTTATCATCTCTATTTTAATGCATTCCAGCCGGGTAGTATGATGGATGTAAGATCTCTGACAATCGCAGATCCAGACAGAAGGGTAGGTGACAGGATATCAAAGCTAAGCAAGGATGAGTATGGTTACCAGAAGGTAAAAAGCCTTAAGGTAGATGGCAAAAAGGTAAAATACGAAATCGTAGGGACCGTACTAGAAGTAGATCTAAGTAAGAGAAAGATCATGCCCGGTGAAACGGTGACACTCGAAATGGAATTCGAAGGTCAAGTTCCACTTCAAGTAAGACGATCTGGCAGAGACAATAAGGAAGGGATAGATTATTCAATGGCTCAGTGGTATCCAAAATTAAGTGAATATGATTATCAAGGATGGCATTCAAATCCATATGTAGCAAGAGAATTTCATGGTGTATGGGGGGATTTCGATGTGAAGATCAAAATGGATCGCAAGTACACAATAGGCGCATCTGGTGTATTACAAAATGCTAAAGAAATAGGAAAAGGATACAGCGATGGTCCTGGAACTGATAAAAGCGATGAATTAGAATGGCACTTCTTAGCTGAAAATGTACATGACTTTGTGTGGGCAGCTGATCCTGATTATGAGCATATTGTCCATGAAGCACATGATGGGTCTACTATGCATTTCTTATATCAACCAGGTGAAAGAACCACAGAGAACTGGAAGAACTTACCAAAGGTGATGGATGAGGCATTACGATATATCAATAGTAGATTTGGTAAATACCCATATCCTGTATACTCTTTTATTCAAGGAGGTGACGGGGGTATGGAATATCCAATGGCAACTTTAATTACGGGTGAACGATCTTTTGGTAGTCTTGTAGGTGTTTCTGTGCACGAATGGATGCACTCGTGGTTTCAGATGATTATTGGAACTAACGAGTCTTTATATCCATGGATGGATGAGGGGTTTACTTCGTTTGGTTCTGCGGAGACAATGAATTTACTGCGTAAAAAAGGACTTATTAACGGAGATGTAACTACTAATCCGATGGAAGGATCTATCAAAGGGTATGAAGCAAATCATGCGGCAACAGATTTAGATGAACCGGTAAGTACGCATGCGGATCATTTTACTACAAATAGGTCATACACTATTGGAGCATATACGAAAGGGTCTATTTTCTTGGAGCAGATGCAATATATTGTAGGCAGAGATGTCTTTGCAAAGGGGATGTTAAGATATTTTGATGATTGGAAATTTAAGCACCCAAACCCAAATGACTTCATTCGAGTTATGGAAAAAGAGTCTGGATTAGAATTGGATTGGTACAAAGAATATATGGTTAATACTACTAAATATTCTGACTACGCAATCGATACAGTGTATGATAACACCTTAGTCCTTCACCAATATGGAGAAATGCCAATGCCTGTGGAAGTCGTTGTAACCACGACAAAAGGTAAAATAGAGACCTATTATATTCCATTAGTCATGATGAGAGGAGAGAAGAAAAATGACTGGATTAAGGACGAAAATGTATCAGTTATGGAGGATTGGCCATGGACTAATCCGATATATAATTTGGAATTGGATTGTCCTGTTGATAAAATAGAGAAAATAGAAATCAACCCTAAAGTCAACTTTATTGATTTGAATAGAAGTAATAATGTTTGGCCTCGTGAAACGTCTTCTGAAAAATAAAACTTGAGTAGAGGAAAATTAAAAGTAAAAAAGGCTCGCGAATATTTCGTGAGCTTTTTTTATTTAAAACCGCTATGTCTGACACATCAATGAATGCCTGATGTATTCATGTTTTAGGTAATATATTTGATATTTTGCTGTGAACGATTAAGTGTGCGACATCTATTTAAGTGTGCCTACACTATTACTATTTTTTTACAAACCCTTTAGCGTATTTAATACATCAATGTGCATCTCATTAGTATAATCTAGGTGCGTAACAAAACGGATGGTTTCTGGTCCAAATGCTACAGCTAATATTCCTTTAGATTTTAGTTTGTCTAAGAACGGATCTGCTTTCTGTCCATCAGCTAAATCAAATATTACTATGTTAGTTTTTACTGGACGAACTGACTTTACGTAAGATTGCTCTTCTAGTAGTTTACCTATTTCCCTAGCTTTATCATTATCATCTTTTAGTCTTGTTCTTTGATTTTTTAATGCAAAAAGACAAGCGGCAGCTAAAAAGCCAGCTTGTCTCATCCCTCCACCCATTACTTTTCTATATCTTCTAGCTTGAGCTATAAGATCTTTATCACCAATCAAAAGAGAGCCTACTGGTGCTCCTAAGCCTTTTGAAAAGCATATAGAAATAGAATCAAAATGCTTCCCGACATCTAAAGTGTCTTCTTTTGTTTCTACAAGTACATTGAATAATCTAGCTCCATCAAGATGTAGTTTTAAACCTCGCTCTTTGCATAGTTGAGTGATTGGAGCTATTTCGTCAAGCGTATAGTAGCTCCCACCGCCTTTGTTACAAGAATTTTCCAAGACAACCAATTTACTAATAGGGAGCCAATCAAAAACTGGTTTAATAGCGGCTTCTACTTGATCCACCGTTATCTTCCCATTTATTCCAGCTATAAGATTAACTGCTACACCGCTATTGAAGGCATACCCTCCTGTTTCGTATTGATACACATGGGAGTAATGATCACAAATGACCTCATCTAATGGTTGTGTATGGCACTTGATAGCAATCTGGTTAGTCATCGTACCCGAAGGGCAAAATAAGGCATTCTCCTTTCCAAACAAGCCTGCAACATATGATTCTAGTTTATTAATGCTTGGGTCTTGTCCAAATACGTCATCTCCAACTTCAGCTTTCATCATGAAGGCAAGCATTTCAGCAGTAGGTTTTGTTACTGTGTCACTGATCAAATTTATCATTTTACTATATTTTGAAGCAAGATAATTATTCGGTTGTTTATTACAATTTATTGCTAGTGAAACTTACTTCTAGATTACTTAATGTATTTATCACACTAAATAAGCTAGGTATATTTTTTATTCCAATATTAATAAACTAGGTTTGTAGAATATTAGATTCATAAGATGTAATCTAAAACAACAAAACTGATAACTAACTCTCATTTTAGCATAAGCTTAGTGATTAAACATTTCTTAGATAGGGGAGTTATCCTCTCAGGAGAAGACAGATATATTATGCCATTTAGAAATTCCTTTTTTAAGTCAGCCTTTTCAGTTGACAACGTCATTTTCGGATTAGAAGATTCAAAACTCAAAGTTCTACTTATTAAGAGATCAGAAGTTCCATTTTTAAACGAATGGGCACTGCCTGGTGATTTAGTAAGAACGGATGAAAACCTAAGGGACGCTCCTAAGAGGATCTTGAATGAACTTACAGGTCTAGAAGATGTATACTTGGAGCAAGTTCATACTTTTGGTAAAGTTGATAGACATCCATTAGGCCGTGTAATAACAGTAGGATATTACTCTTTAGTGAATATTAATAGAGTAAAGCCAAAAGCTTCTTCTATTGCTTCAAAAGTTAAATGGTTTGACGTTTTTGAAATAGAAAGTCTGCCATTTGATCATTTTAAGATACTAGTAAAATGCATCAAAAGACTTCAGAACAGTGTCAGGGAAATGCCTATTGGTTTTGAATTGTTACCAGAAACATTTACCCTTTCAGATGTTCAAGAACTCTATGAAGCTGTTTTAAACAAACAATTAGACAAAAGGAATTTTAGGAAAAAATTCCTTTCTATGGGAATTCTTGTTGATGTTAAAGAATATCAGACTGGTGTGGCACATAGACCAGCAAAACTATTCAAATTTGAAACTTCAAAATATGAGGAGTTTAAAGCAAAGGGATTTAACTTCGAAATCTAGCTTGAAGCTTCATTTCTAGTTTTTGCTTCTAGCATATCCAGTTCTTCTATCATTTTAGAAACTTCTTCTGCTTCTGCACTTAGAGCGTCGCTTGCCTTTCTATCCGTTTTTGATAATTCGTATGACTTTACCTTTAGTTTCTTGTATTGTAGATCTAGCTTTTCTCTATCTGTCTTTTTCTTAAATAACCATCCGAACATAAATATTGTATTTTGTATAGTAACAAGTCAAAATAAGGAATGTTTTATTACTTCTAGTTTCTTTTTCCAAATAATAGAGAACCAACCCTTATCATATTACTTCCAGCCTCTACAGCTATTTTGTAATCTCCAGACATACCCATACTTATGGTATCAAATTGAGGAGTCTTGGAAAAGTATTGTGATTGTAATTGATTGAAATAAGATTTAAGATTTGCGAATTCTTGGTTTAGTTGATCTACACTATCCGTAAAAGTGGCCATACCCATAACGCCACGGAAATTTAAATTTTCAAAATTGCCAATAAAAGAACTTGAAAGTTGATCTTGCAGTTGATCATAGCTCCAGCCTTGTTTGCTCTCTTCTTGTGCAATTTTAATTTGAAGAAGAACATCAACCTTTCTTTCCGATTTTTTCGCCTGGTTGTTTATTTCTTTCAAAAGAGAGGTTCTGTCTCCTGAATGAATCATATCTACAAAAGGAATGATGTATTTAACCTTATTAGTTTGAAGATGGCCAATCATATGCCATGCAATATCTTTTGGCAGTGTAGCCTCTTTATCTACTAATTCCTGAACCCGATTTTCTCCAAATATTCTTTGCCCTTGATTGTAAAGTTCTTCAATTGCACGATTAGGCTTGGTTTTAGAAACTGCAACTAAAGTAGTGTGGTTTTGTTTGCAATAGTTGGATAATGATTCATAAGTATTCATACGAAAAGGAAATAATATATATAATTAGATGACTATACTAATGTTTTTGATAAATCTCCCTTATAAGAATAATAAGAAAGATCAATTTGTTTAAAGTTATTTGCATTTTTATCAAACTTAGTGCAAGTATCGATTGGATCCATATAAAGATGCAGACTCAGTGATCTTTGGCCTGATACATTCTCAAGTTTGTGATATCCTAACTCATCGCACATAAATGATTTTCCACCTTTGCCTAATACGTCAACGCTTTCAGTAATTAATTCTTCATCCTCGTATTGAAAATGAGTTTCTTTTAGTTTACCATCCATGACATATACCCAGCACTCTTCTCCACCGTGACAATGGACAGGAGTCTCTTGTTCAGCTTCCCAGCATAGTAAAATAAGTTCGAAATGTTCCGTTCTTTCAATACAGTTTCTTGCATAAAAATCGGAATTCCAATGTGAGTAGGGTTTGAGTTGTTCTATAGGTATTTCGAGTCTTGCCCCGATGGCGGCATATTCGTCTTTAGATGAATTGTTTAGTTCAGATAATAGCTCGGATAAATTGTTTATAACCTTCAAACCTTTGAGTTGGTGAATTACAAAGGTAAGAAATTTAGACCCTTATGCAAATTCTACGCATTAAGACTTCGTTAAATGTAATATGGTTTCTATCTATAGTAAGTTTTCAAATAAAGAATTGCGCACTACCATAAATGTCAATAATGATTATACTTTTGCAGGTTAAACACAATAAGTTATGCAAAAAGATCTTGATATATTTGTCCAGTTGGTAAATGAAATGTTGGAAGATGAGGTGGCAAATCCTGTGGTAACTCCTATACCTGTCGAAAGATTATATGATGAAATCGACATACAGCTTAATGATGAGCCGATGATCGATAAGGATTTTGTGCCTGTACTTAGGAAGCTTGTGCTCAATACACCAAAGACGGCAAGTAAGTTGTTTTTCAATCAGCTTTTTGGTGGTAGAAATAGTAAGGCTGTTCTAGGAGAGTTGTTATCTGTTATCATGAACAATAGTATGTACACTTATAAAGTAGGTGGCCCGCAGGTTGGTGTTGAAAAAGAAATTACAAGAAAAATTTCAACTTTAGTAGGTTATGATGCCGATGCTGCGGAAGGTACATTGGCTCCAGGAGGGTCCATGACCAACTTAATGGGATTGCTCATGGCTAGAGATGCTAAAGATCCGAAAGCAAGCACTGAAGGTGTGTCTAAGAGGATGATATCTTATACCTCAGCGGAATCACATTATTCTTTGCCGAAGAATGTATCTTTTGCAGGGATGGGTAGAGACAATGTCAGATTTATTGAGGCGGATGATTATGGTAGAATGAAACCAGAGCTTTTAGAAAAATCTATCCAAGAAGATATAGAGAAAGGATATACTCCTACATTCGTAAATGCAACGGCCGGTACTACAGTGTTAGGGGCTTTTGATCCTTTGCGATCAATTGGCGAGATATGTAAAAAATATGATATCTGGTTTCATGTAGATGGAGCATATTGTGGATCAGTTATTTTTTCTAAAAAGCTAAGACACCACATTGATGGTTCTGAATTAGCGGATTCTTACGCTTTGAATGCTCATAAAATGTTAGCGACACCTCTATCATGCAGCATTATTGTTGTCAGGGAGAAGAAGAGGCTGTATGATACATTTTCTAATAAAGCATCTTACTTGTATCAAACTGATAATGACGAATATAATCCAGGTAAAATATCAATGCAGTGTGGTAGAAGAAACGATACACTCAAACTATGGACGCTTTGGAAGTCGGTAGGAACCAATGGATTAGAAAATATTGTGGACCATCAATTTGATCTTGCACAAAAAGCTAGGGATTATGTGGCAGACAATCCTAACTATACATTATATAATTCAGGGGATTCTGTTGCTGTGTGTTTTAACTATAAAAATATAGATCCAAAAGTACTTTGTAATAAATTGTATGATGATGCTGAAATTGTAGTTGGATATGGTAAATTTAGAGATCAAGAATTCGTAAGATTGGTTACTGTAAATGCTAGCAACAGTCATGAAGATTTAGCTAATTTTTTCAAAAAAATGGAGGCGTTTGCTGATGAGAAAGGACTGTAATCGGAAGGTTTCTTCGTTAGTTTTATGCTGTTTTGTTACATATGAATTCGTGTCATTTATATACAGTTATTAGTGTATACATGAAGTTTACTAACCTGAAATGCTTAGGTGCTTCTTTTATTTTTCATTAGAGGAGTTTACTGGTAGGAGTCATTATTGGTACTAAAATCATAAGTTTGGTCATACTGATGTATGAGTTGATATGTCATTCATACTACGAGTTTAAAGCGAATAGAAAATATAAAGGATAAGAAGAACTTCATGATGAAAGCTCTCAACTGCCAAGATGTTAGCTGGTGAGCATGCTCGTGTCTTGTATTCTCTACCTTGTTTTTTGAAATATATAGAACTAAAGGAAGTCATCTAACTTAGCGTCAATACCAATAGTTGATCTTAAAGACAAGAGCTCGATTATTACTCTGTATGTCTTTAGGGCCGCCTATGCCATTGAAGACATCATAATTGTCTATAAAAACCAAAAAGACATCTGACATCGGTGCAAACCTCCACTGTAATCTACTATTAATTCCCATGAATTCGGATTGATCTAAGAACTGGAATAATGTAGTCCAAAGCAGATTTTTATTAAACCCTATTTCCAGTTTTGATAGCAGAGCGGTGATAGTTTCTTCTCCATACTCATCAGAAAAGTCTAGTTTGTTCCATTGGTACCCGAAGCCAAGGTTTCCCCATGGCTGTATTCTGAAATTTATGTCAGCATTAGCTTGATTTAGCGTTCCATTATAGAAACCACCTGTTCGGCCTTCGATACCATACGATATTAGTTTTCTTTCGTCAGAACTAAAACCTGCGGATAGAAATGAAAAATCGTATTGTTCAGCCGGTAAAGGCAATCCATCTGATATAAAACTGAACGGAAATAGTAAATCAATACCAGTAGATGTATATCCGATTTTAAATTCAGCAGTAGATCTAAATGCTACCGAGTAGTTTAGTCCATTCGATCGTTCATTGAGTGTCCAGTCAGGATTAAAAACTGCTTGGTTATTTATACTGATATTATGTCGAGTTATTATTCCTTTTTTTGGTCTGATTCGGTAAGTTAGATTGGCTCTATTGTCGTTGAATCCAATTCTTATAACCGTATCTCTGACCGCATCATAATTTTCAATTCGAGCAACAAAACCCATATCTGCGAAGTAGTTTTCTTGGGTTATAGCACTAGCTATGAGTCCTTCCCACTTTGCATTGTTAAACTCTATGCCCGCTGTATAAAACCCTGTACTTTCGGATATTTTAGGTTTATAAGAATGGTGGATTCCGATCCAGGTAGAGACCTGTCCATCATCTCTCACATAGGCAGCTTCTAAACTAGAATTTCTTCCATAGTCACCATCAACAGATGAGAAATCATCGAATCCTTGCCTATTTAGAAACATACCTTTTACAAATGAACGACCGAATTGCTTTTGCATACTAAATGCACTTTGATTTTGCGCATTTGAATTTTCACTCGACAACGAATGAATATTCATTACTCCTAATCTTATTGTTTTTGTTAAATTTCCTGTTAACCGAGCTCCATATAATATTGGAACAGCTTGACGCTTATTGTCTAAACCAATGGTTCTTGAAAAGAATGGACGAACATCAGGATAGCCAGAGTCGGAAAATAAATCACTATTTTCTAAAAAGAAAGTTCTTTTCTCGGGTAGGAATATTGAAAATCTTGTCAGATTAGTAACGAGTTCATCTACTTCTATTTGAGAGAAATCAGGATTGAAGGTAAGGTCAAGATTAAGTGTTGGAGTAATAGAAACTCTAGCGTCAAGACCAATATCAACATCTAGCTTAGTTTCTTCATTTCTAGTTTTATTCACAGATGAGGTAACAAATGGAATGATGTTGTAATTACCTTTTTTTGGTTTTGGTGGAGTTTCGAATATTAGACTACCTGCAAATGCTGGATCTGGAGGCCAGAATGATTCAGGAACGGCTGTCCAATTATGGTACTCGTTTTCATTTATGTGATTTCTAACGAAGTTCATCCCCCAAGAATCAGAATCAGGACTGAACCTAAGTATTCGAAGAGGTATCGCCATTTCCATTGACCAGTAATCATCTGTAATGTTGACTTCACTGAACCACTTGTTACTCCAGTCACTATTTATATCTCCAGAAGTTCTCAACCCATCCCATTGTGCACCAGCCGCAGTTACTCCAAATAGAAATGCATTTGTACGAGTATTAAGAGGGTCTAAGATGATCGCAATACCATCATTGTCCCAATATTCGTCTCTTTTGAGTGATTGTACAATGATTTTCTCTTTTTGATAACATTTAGCTGCCACATAGAGATTATTATCATCGTATGTAAGTTTTACTTCAGTTTTAGGATCTGCACCTTCTGCAAAGAAGGGTGTTTTTTGCCAGAAATTGCCACCAATGTTAGCTTCTTGCCAACTCACCTCATCTAATATGCCATCAACCTTAATTGGTGTTTTTGTCTTCTTTATTTTTAATTGGAATATCTCTTTGAAATCAGCCACATCGGGTTGAGAAAACAAAATAGAGCTTATAAAAATGAATAGTAAAACATTCACTAGTTTGTTTATAAAGAGAATTAATTTCATGCTAAATATATTTCAAACATAAAAGTAGCTACTAAGTAGATATATATGGTAATAAATTTTAATAAGTTAAAAAATGATGTTGAATCTATGGTTTACTTATTGATTTGTATCTAAGTTGTTTTTTAACATTACTAAGGTAAATAATTACTTGAGTCCAATTTTTCATTGCCTCTTTTTAGGCTTAACTCTTCGCGCTTGAGCACAATTTCGAGAACCAACTCTATGTAATGGCAATTTAAGTGTATATAATTCTGATAAATTTAATTCATCTCGACATTGTAGCCAATCTCCGCCATTAATGTTCCCATAACTATTCACTTCACCCTTATTTCCATTTAGGTTTCCAAACTGAGTTAGTTTACGCCTGGACCTAAATCTCTAGTGACTGGGTAGATACGTTTTATGGCTAATCGTCCTGCCTTCTCTCTTAAAATTTTAGTCTCTTCACAAAGCACAATGCCTACCTGTGTATTATCAAAATTGCATGATAATAAATTAAATCAGCCCAAATAGAACTGTCAATGAGTTGTATATCAAAGTAAAGTATACCATCATATCGTTGTACTCTTTCTATGTCCATGTTTTCGTAGTCGGAGATTGTATAGTTTGCTTTGTATTTTTTTCGATTTATGGGTAGTTAATTATTTACGAATGATCTAATCATTAGATTAGATCGCCATTGAGTGTATGCGTGTGCTTGTTTTAATGTAATACAGGTAACTGGAAAAATTATTCCAATTCATTCAAGATGAATAAGTAGATTTTATTATTTTATAATAATTGTCGAAATCCCAAACATCAGATGATATTAATAATTTTCGATACATTTTCGATACATTTTCGATACATTTTCGATCTTCCATCTCCGTTTGCTTTTACTGTCCTAATGAAAAATGAGTATTCAATATTACTAAAATCCTCTAAATCATAATATAGACTATCAGTAATTCACATCATACCATCGAAAAAGGTTGGCAAAGTATCAGTATTAAATACATTAGGTGAGTTGTAGGTTTCTGTATATGAAAAATTGTAAGAATTAGATTTGCAAACCACAGCTATGATAGTTATCGTAATTAGTGTGTACGAAAAGTGAAGCAATGTGAACTTTCTTAAAGTCATTTCTGAAATTGTATTTGGTTTTTACAAAATAAACACATGAAATTGACCTATCAAAAGTATTTCAATACCTATATTTAATTCTAGTATTTATCATAATTTATGATACTTTTATATTCCATCTTTTCTACTAAAAAAATGTGTAAAACTAGAATACTAGAATATGACTATTCAGAAGAATCCAACTTTCTAATCAAATACCATCTGTAATCATTATAAAATTTTTACTTTGGGTCAAAATGAGAGATCGTTTTTTTTTTCATGGAATAGCCCAAGTTAAATTATATACTATTGGATAGACGAAAATTATTAAAAAACTCAATTTTAGCTGCCTCTGCCATCGCGGTTGCTTCTGCTTCTTGTTCTCCGAAGGATTCACCTGTTATTGAAGAGCCATTTTCTCTCAAAGGAAAAGTAAAACATTCTGCCTGCAGATGGTGCTATTCTAAAGTGCCGCTAGAACAATTAGCTGAAACAGCTCAAGAGCTAGGAATGAAATCCATAGAACTCCTCAGTCCTAATGAATGGGATATCATGATCAAAAGAGGGTTAACTTGTGCTATCTCAAATGGCAGTGAATTAGGAATCGAAAAAGGATTCAATGATCCGAATAATCATTCAAAATTATGGGCAGACTATACTGATCTAATCCCAAGAGCTGCAGATAAAGGTATTCCTCAAATAATATGCTTTTCAGGAAATAGAAATGGTATGACTGATGAGCAAGGAATGGAAAATTGCTCAGTTGGTTTGGATCCAATCATGAAAATTGCAGAAAAGTATAATGTTAAGATTGTCATGGAACTTCTCAATAGTAAAAACCATGGTCATGCAGACTATATGTGCGATCATACAGAATGGGGAGTGAATCTTGCTCGCAAACTTGGATCTACGGAGTTTAAACTTTTGTATGATATTTACCATATGCAAGTCATGGAAGGTAATGTTATCGATACGATTAAAAAGAATAAAACTTATATCTCTCATTTTCATACTGGTGGAGTACCGGGTAGAAATGAAATAAATGAAACCCAAGAGCTTAATTATAAAGCTATAATGAAAGCAATCCATGAAGGAGGATATGATGGATATGTAGCTCAGGAATTCATCCCAACACGGCAAGATCCATTAGAATCATTGAGAGAAGGTGTGAAAATATGTGATATATAAAATGAATAATTACTAGATATATAGAAAAGGCTGATGTGGTTAGCATTTTTATATCGAAGAGAAATTTAAAATACAATTAGTGTAGGAGGCTTTTATCCTCCAATGCTTTCAAAAGAACTTAAAAATATGTATTTCAATAGTAACGGAGAAGATGAAATAACCTACGATGCGATTGTCGTTGGATCAGGTATAAGTGGAGGCTGGGCTGCAAAAGAGTTATGTGAAAAAGGAATGAAAACCATGGTTCTTGAAAGAGGTAGGATGGTGAAGCATGGTGATTATCCAACTGCTAATCTAGATGATTGGGAAATGGAAAATAGAGGGAAGCTTACCAAAGAAGAACTTAAGGATTACGAGAAAAACGATCGTACAGGTTATACAACCAAAAGGGCGTATATACATCAATGGCCAAAAGATACGGAGCATCCATATACTGAGGATAAACCGTTCGATTGGATTCGTTCTTATCAAGTAGGTGGTAGATCATTACTTTGGGGGAGGCAGTCCTACAGATGGAGTGATCTTGATTTCGAAGCTAATGCTAAAGAAGGAGTTGCTGTTGATTGGCCTATTAGATATAAAGATGTAGCACCTTGGTATGATAAGGTTGAAAGATTCATAGGTGTAAGTGGAATGAAAGCTGGATTGCCGCATTTACCAGATGGTGAATTCCAAAAACCAATGGAGCTTAATTGCATCGAAAAGGAGGTAGCGGAACGTATAAAAGAAAATTATAATGATCGGATGATGATGATTGGCAGGGTTGCGAATCTGACAGAACCTATCGGAACAAGAGGTTCTTGCCAGTCTAGAAATAGATGCATGAGAGGATGTCCTTATGGTGCATATTTTAGTAGTAATTCTTCTACATTACCTGCTGCGGAAGCTACGGGTAATTTGACCATTCGTCCTTGGTCTATAGTAATGGAGTTGATTTATGATGATAAAACTCAAAAAGCGAAAGGAGTAAGAATTAAAGATGCCGAATCTGGAGAGATCAAAGAGTACTTTGCAAAAGTAATTTTCCTTTGTGCATCATCATTTGGTTCTACATGGATCATGATGAATAGTAAATCAGAAAGGTTCCCTAATGGATTTGGAAATGATAGTGGAGAACTTGGTCATAATGTTATGGACCACCACTTCAAATTAGGTGCTAGTGGTAAATCAGAGAAGTTTGCTGACCAATATTATAAGGGACGAAGACCGAATGGAATATATGTGCCAAGGTTTCAGAATTTGGATGATAAAACGAAAAGAAAAGAATATCTGAGAGGATTCGGATATCAAGGTGGCGGTTCGAGAGCTGGATGGTGGCAAAATGTTGCAGAAGCTGATTTTGGCGCTGATTATAAAAATGCGATCACGAAGAGTCCTGGGGATTGGTCTATGGGGTTGATGGGTTTTGGGGAGTGTCTCCCATATCATGAAAATAGAATTTACTTAAATGAGGATGTGAAAGATATAAATGGTCTTCCTACACTCACAATGGATGCAGAGTGGAAAGATAATGAATATGCAATGAGAACAGAGATGATGTCAGCTGCCGCAGAAATGCTAGAAAGAGCAGGCCTCAAAGATGTAGAAGAATATGATAGTGGTTGTAACCCAGGTCTTGGAATCCATGAGATGGGCACAGCTAGAATGGGAAGAGATCCTAAAACGTCAGTTCTTAATGGGAATAATCAGGTACATGGGGCAACGAATGTATATGTTACAGATGGTGCTGCGATGACAAGTGCTGCTTGTGTGAATCCATCATTGACCTATATGGCATTGACAGCTAGAGCGGTGGAACATGCAGTGAATGATCTTAAGAAAAATGGCTAAAAGTTATTTTTTTAACATTACATTACAAAATAAATAAAATGGAAAGAAGAGATATATTAAAGGCATCAGCGATATTTTTGGGCTATGGTTTAGTCGGAGGTACTTCTGTTGCAGTATTGAATGGATGCAAAGCAGATACTGGTGATGGGTGGACGCCTTCGTTTTTCTCACAAGAGGAGGTAGGCATGCTGGCGGAGGTAGCGGAGAGAATTATACCAAAAACAGACACTCCAGGGGCTAAAGATGCACTTGTACATAGGTATCTTGATGAAGCTGTTTCATTTAATTTTGATGATGACGAAAAAATCATGATCAAAAAAGGAATCGGCCTATTTAATGAGTTGGCAAATTCTAAATTCAAAAAGAAATTTGTTGACTTAAACCCTGAAGAAATGGATAATGTTATCCAACAAACCGCTGACAATGCAAAAGTTAATGTCAAAGGGGATAATCGTCCGCAAATATTTCCTCAAATAAAAGGAATGGTTGCAGCTGGATTTTTCACATCAGAAGTTGGAGCAACTCAAGCATTAGTATATTTATCTGTGCCAGGACCTTACCAAGGTTGCGTGCCTTTAAGTAGCGTTGGTGGTACATATGCATTATAATTATCGACCAGGATTAATTTCATTTTTGAGAAGTAGTACAATTTGTTAGAAACAGAACGAACTAATTATGGATTTTAGAATGGACAAAAGTAGTTGGGGAATACTTGTATTCATGTTTGCTGCTTCTATGTTTTTTATACTGCAGGGTGCAAGGGTAGGAATGCCTACTACTGGATATTTTCAGGCGATCGGGTTTTCGCTAGTTGCCTCGATTGTATTGGTTGCCATTATGTGTATGCCAGTTGTGGTTTATTGTTATACATTCAAGATGATACCCGATATTGATTATTCGATCAGAGTTGCTTTTGCGGTTACGATAGTTGGTATTATCTCAATATATATATTAATATCAGCTAAAACGAAAACTATGGCATACGGAAGATATTATGGGGGACTAGCGATCCAGACAGTAGACAAGGCGGAGGAGGTAGGACCAGTAGGGTTAAATTAATGCTATTCTTTGGTCTAAGTATGGCCGTATTTCAAGCATTCAAACTCTATACGAATACTCATAACCTTATAACTGGGGAAGAACAACGTGTTCAATGGTCAACAGAAGAAGAGGTAGCTATTGGGCTGCAATCTAGGCATCAAATGGTACAGCTGTATGGAGGACTTCACCCAGATGAGTCAGCCAGAGAAGAAATAGAAGACGTTGGTAAGCGATTAATTAATAATAGTATCATAAGAAATTCTCGATATCCTGTCCAATTTTATTTATTGAAGGATGATCGTACCGTCAATGGATTTGCGCTACCAGGAGGTCAGGTATTTATAACTGCAGCACTTTTTAGTAAGTTTGAAAATGAAGATCAACTTGCGGAAGTATTAGGCCATGAAATAGGTCATGTAATTCATAGGCATGTTGCTGAGCGTATGGCTAGTCAAGTTTTCATACAAGGGGTAATACAAAGTGTAATGATAGGTTCTGGTGGAAATGGGTCAGTAGCTCAAATTGCTAGTGTAGTAGGTAATTACAGTAGCATGAGCTATGGCAGAGATCAAGAACTAGAATCTGATGATTTTGGTGTGCGCCTTATGGTGGAGGCTGGTTATGATGCAAAAAAAACTGATAGGTATTATGGATATTCTTGAAGCAGCTAGTGGTGGTGCAAAAACGCCAGAGTTTCAATCATCTCATCCGAGTCCAAAAAATAGAAGAAAAAAAATATTAGAATCCATAGAAAAGTATGATGGATTACAATAGTATATCAAATATTTATTATTTTCACCTTTCTACTTTGGTAGATTATTATAATTGTCTTTGACAAAGTATCGATCAGATTAAAATGCGATTAAACACCTCCTACAAACAAATATTAGCAATCTCAGTTCCCATAATGTTGGGAAGTGCTGCACAGAATATTATTGTGTTATGTGATAATGTATTTCTTTATCATGTAAGTGATATAGATTTTGCGGCTGTAGGTCTAGTTGGCGTATTTTATCTTTTGATAGCATCAATAGGCTATGGTTTTTCTAGAGGAGGGCAGGTACTGATTGCACGAAGACACGGAGAGCGTGATTATGCAGCTGCGGGAGACTACTTTAAGGCCTTAGTATTGTTTGAATTAGCTATGGCCATAGTTATTTTTCTCTTTTTGTATTTTGGTTCAGCTTGGTTCTTTAGTCTTTTTATAGATAACCCTGTTATATATGAGAAGTGTTTAGAGTATATCTATCCTAGGAGTTTTGGAGTGTTTTTTAGTTATGTTGGAGTATCATTTGTTGCATTCTATACCGGTGTGGCGAAGACTAGGATAATCATCTATGACACTGTTATTCTAATAGTTGTCAATATTATACTCAACTATATGTTTATCTACGGAAAGTTTGGATTCGAACCAATGGGTATTGCTGGAGCTGGACTTGCATCTACATTAGCAGAAGTGGTAGCATTTGTAGCTTTTGTTATTTATATGCTTTTTGATAAGTCGAATAAGGTGTATAAAATTACAGGTTTCGAAAAATTCAATGTTCCATTGATAAAACAGACTTTTGATATCTCTGCGCCCATTGTGTGGCAGTCAATTGTGGGACTAGGCTCGTGGTTTATATTTTTCGCATTAATAGAGAATATGGGTAGTAGGCAGTTAGAAATTTCAAACCTGATTAGAAATGTCTATTTAATATTATCTATTCCGTGTTGGGGTTACTCGGCAGGAATTAATACTTTAGTAAGTAATTATATAGGAAATAGAAAAAGACTTGCAGTTATACCAATAGCGATTAAAACAGCGAAGTTGAATCTATTCACTACGTTAATTGTTGCTTTACCTGTAGTAATAGCACCAGAGTTTTTTTTACATCCATTATTTGGTGAAAAAGTAGAGACTTTCGAGAGTGTGACTGATGAAAACTCTAAGGATAGTTCTAATGTTGATGAAGTTCCTCTTATTTTCGATGAAGTTGTAGCACTTGAAGAAAGCACAGTAGATAATATTTTAACTGTTGAGGAGGAGGAAAAGATGTCCTTGATAAAAGAAGCCAAACCTCTATTTCCCTTGTTATTACTTATTCTAGCTATATTTTCAATTGGTTCTACATTTATGAATGCACTTACAGGTACAGGACACACCAAAACAGCTCTTTGGATTCAATCCTTGTTTGTTGGTTTTTATATATTGTATTCTGTCATAGTTATAAAATATCTTAATCTTAATCTGCATTGGGCTTGGGGTGTAGAAGTATTTTATTGGATAGGTATAACAGCTGTAGTGTGGTGGTATCTCAAGAGTAAAAAATGGCACGTGAAACGATTCTGATGTATTATAGATTTTAACAAAGTGCTAATAAGTACATATTATGAGTTAAGATGGTAACTATAATTGTATTTTGCTATTTCATATAAAACAAAACAGGTTTCTTCTTCTTAAAAGCCCAACTGGCTGGTTCCAATCAGCGATGGTCGATAGGGTATATAATTTTTATTAATTCAAAACGATAAAATCACGAATCCTTAGCTCTATCAACTAGCGATTGCCTTATACTTTTATTCGCCTTAGCACCCAAAGATTTCATCTTCTCAGCTTTTGATATTAGACTTCCTTTTCCAGTAGATAGCTTCTTCATAGACTCCTCATATACATTCTTGGTCATATCTAACCGTTCTCCAACCTTGACGAAGTCTTCCACCAAATTGCTAAACTTATCATACATTTTACCTGCTTCTTCTGCGATTTCTAATGCATTTTTCTGTTGCTTTTCGTTCCTCCACATAGAATCTACAGTTTTTAATGTTGCTAATAAAGTAGATGAAGTAACTATCACAATATTCTTGTCAAATGCATAATTGTATAGGTCTGGATTGTGAGAAAGAGCTGCTGCAAAGGCAGTATCTATAGGAATGAACATCAATACAAAATCTGGACTGTCGATATTATATACTTCATGATAGTTTTTAGCGGAAAGCCCGTCAATATGAGTTTTTACAGATAGTGAAAGTGCTTTTAATGCAATCTTTTGATCATCTTCATCATCGCTAGATAGAAAGCTGTCGTACGCTTTAAGGCTGACCTTGGAGTCTATGATGATCTTTTTACTATCTGGCAGGTTGATTACTACATCTGGTCTAATCATTTTACCATCTTCATTTTTAAAAGTAGGCTGCACAACATATTCTCGATCTTTTACAAGACCTGATTTTTGTAATATGGATTCTAGGATTATTTCTCCCCAGTTTCCCTGAATTTTGTTATCTCCTTTGAGTGCCTTGGTTAGATTTGTTGTTTCTTTAGTGATTTGATTGTTGAGTTCTTTTAGATGGTTAATCTGAGTGTTTAGAGCTGAGTGCCTAGATATCGTTTCTTTATTTGTGAGATCTACTTTCTCTTCGAATCTGCTTATTCTTTCTTTGAGCGGATTCAATATTTCTTTTATCCCTTCTTTATGTTGCTCGTCAAACCGTTTTGTCTTTTCTTCTAAGATTCTATTTGCAAGTAGTTCAAATTTCTCCTGTTTTACTTTTTCGTCTAGCAGCACTTCTTGATATCGTTCTTGGAGATTATAAAGGTTAGCTGATAGGGTAGAATTGTCTTTTGATAGTTCGGTATTACTGTTCTTTGATTCAGCTAGTAAATTCCGTTCTTGATTTAACTCCTGTGTTACAAATGTAAGCTGACCGTCTAAGCGCTTTATGGTATTGTCTTTTTCGGAAGTAGTACTTCTCATTGATATGTAAACAACGGCCAGTACAATCATAAAGACCATAATTATTGACAAAATGATAAGGGAACTATTCATTCTTTAAGTATTTGGTAACGTGAAGATAATATATATTATTTAATTGTAATGTGAAATTATCTATTGAAGTGATTTTCAATTTTATACCTTTATGTAATGGCAAAAAAATAAGTTGTCATTTCAGGCTAGAGATTTTATTCATAGTCGAGGTGCAAATAGTGGACTTATGCAGCGCATAATAAGTGTTTTTGTAACGAAGGATACGGCAAAAGGTCAGCATCAAATGGATAAGTTATTTTTTTAATATTACTTTACTATTAATCGTAAATATGAAGGCATTAGTGATAGAGAAGATTGGAAGTCCTGTAAAATTGGTGGAGGTAGATATGCCTGCCAAGAAAGAGGGACATTCTACAATTAAATTGAATGCATCTGCTCTCAATCACAGAGATGTATGGATTACCAAAGGAATGTATCCTGGAATTAAGGAAGGTGCAATTCTAGGTTCCGATGGGGTAGGAGAACTGGATGGAAGAAGTGTTATTATAAATCCTGGACTTAAATGGGGAGAAAATGAAGCTGTGCAAGCAGCTGATTTTGAAATGCTTGGAATGCCGATGGACGGTACTTTTGCTGAATACGTATCTATTCCAAATGAGTATATATATGATAAGCCAGCGCACTTGAGTATAGAAGAGGCCTCCGCATTACCATTGGCTGGTGTGACAGCATACAGAGTGCTTATGTCTCGTTGTCAGGCTATACCAGCTGATAAAGTACTGGTAACAGGCACTGGTGGCGGAGTTGCACTATTTACTGTTCAGTTTGCAGTAGCATTAGGTTGTGATGTATATGTTACAAGTGGGTCTGATGAAAAAATAGCAAAAGCAGTTGCCTTAGGTGCAAAAGGCGGCTACAACTACAAAAAGGAAGATTGGTACAAACATGTAGTAACCGACTTCGATGTTATAATAGACAGCGCAGGAGGCGCATCATTCCAACATTTGATAAAGATCTGTAAGCCAGGAGCAAGAATCGGTTTTTATGGGGCTTCACTAGGGAAGTATCAAAATTTGAATCCTCAATTGTTGTTTTGGAGGCAGATATCTATCTTAGGTTCTACTATGGGGAGTGATCAGGATTTTAGAGCTATGTTAGCTTTTGTAGCTGAGTATAAAATCCGACCTATAGTAGATTCAGTATTTTCATTAGAAGAGGGGAGTAAAGCTTTTGAAAGAATGGAAGCGGGCAGACAGTTCGGTAAAATTGTACTAAAACACTAATTCATGAAATCTATTGCGCTTATATCTGATAACCATAGTTATGTGGGAGAAGATGTTTTGAAACATTTGAATGATAAAGACGAAATCTGGCATGCTGGAGACATAGGTACATTGGATTCTATCGCTCCAATTATTGACAAGACACCCACCTTTAGAGCAGTTTATGGAAACATAGATACAACTGACACAAGAGAAGTCCATCCATTAAATCAAATTTTTGAAGTTGAAGGAATAAAAGTTCTAATGACGCATATTGGTGGATATCCAGGCAGATATAAAACAAGAGTCAAAAATCTTATCAAAGAACATAAACCTGATCTATACATATGCGGTCATTCTCATATCTTGAAAGTAATGAGAGATAAGTCTAATGATTTGATACATATGAATCCTGGCGCTTATGGTCATCATGGTTTTCACAAGATGCGAACCATTCTAACTTTTAATATCTCAAAAGGAAAGATTGTTGATTTGAATGTCATCGAATTAGGTTTGAGAGGAATCGTCAAAGATGTGAATGACTATTTATTTAAGTTGAATATGATGGAGAAGTAGCATTATGCTCCTATTGTTTACAACTCTAGGGTGACTGGCAATTTGCTAAGTCCAAGTACTAGATATTTAGTCCTTAAAACCAACAAATATTCATTGCACTAACTTTAATGGTGCTTACAATTTATTGGAAGCCTAAAGAATGCGTTGCAAATCAAAACATAACATAACAATCTAGCTTATCTAAAACTCAAACCTAAAGACCTTTTTTGAGTAAAAAACAACTAAATATCAGATCACTTAGAGGTGTCAGACACTTTTTACTGCGCTTGGCTTCTGTTTCGATTATAGATCTAACTCTAGTAATTTCGATTAAATATCAGACACGCCAAAAGTGTCTGATACGTCAGTTCTATTTTCCTACTTCCCATTCAGAGCCCAATCATACTCATTAAACTTAATCTTCGCTGTAGGCTTTACTGTACTGTTTGCATACTTAGCTACAAATGAAGCTACATTACCAAAGTCAGCACCATACCAATCGAAGATCTTAGAAATGGTAATCTTGCTTTTGCCTAGCGTATTATGTTGGGTATTATTGATGAACTTTTTAGTTTGACTTTGAAGTTTCTTCTCTAGATTACTAGCTGTAAATGCTGAATTCAAGATAGGTGGACAAGATTTGGCTGCGCAATTTACAGCAAAGTGAATCCTCGGTTCTTTGAATTCAGGACGAATGATGTCATTTTCTATGTTATTAAGAGATAAAGTTTTTCCATCAAGTTTGATCCATTTTTTATCCCATGGTTTTCCTCCATACAGGTCAGTGATCTTTTTTACAGGATAGTTATCTAGTATTAATTTTATAGTATAGGCATTGTAAGCATTTATCCAAAAGGATAATTTTTCACTTCTTGACCATCTCGTATTGAATTTAGTCTTTTCGAGCGAAGTCAGATATGCATTTAGATCAGCTTCTTTCTTTTTCATTCCGCTGTAGTTGACAACGCCACTATTAGATACAAACGCTCCAAGGAAACCATCAAAAAGTTTATGATTTGGGTATCCTACAGGTATATCATATAATACTGGATTCTCAGGTTTTGTGTTTTTTGATGGCTTCTTAGGCTTTTCGACCTTCTCTACTTCTTGCTTTACAACTTCTACTTTATCATTCTTAGGGCTCACCGGTTTATCATCTAAGATGATTTCATCTTTTAGTACTGGTTTTTCTGGTATTGTAGTAGATTCATTTGTCGTTGGTTTTATCGGAGAATTGCTAGGTTTAGTATCTACTTTATCTTTCGCTTGCTTAGTTTTGCTTGGCGTTTTTGCATCAAGTTGAGCATCCGCACTTTTAGTTTCAACCTTTTTTGTTGACGCTTCAGTTACTTCATCGGTTATTAGTATAGTTGTTTCTGTGTTAATAACTGCCGATTCATTATCCGCAATAACTTCTTTTTTTACTTCGTTTATTCCTGTGTTTTTTGTTTCGGATTTACATGAAATTGTCATGAAAAAGATTGCTATGACGAATGTATATATAGTTCTGATATTCATATTTGTATTTTATAATGATCTATTTTTGATTAAACGGATTGCTTATCTGATATTATTACTTTAGTATGTATGTATTATATCAAGACGTCTTTTTCCAGTCAATTATATAATCTAGCCTTAATGTAAAACTTCTAGGAGCTTCTAACAAAGCCGGCCTGAGTGTATATTCTCTATTTGCCAAGTTAGCTATAAGGAAACTGAATTTGAATCCTTGATATTTGTATGAGGCCCTTATATCCCATCTATCCCATCCATTATTATTATTGTCACGATATGCTTTTACGCCTAGTATGTCTGGAAACTGTGCAAATTCAAACCCTCTTCCTTCAAATACGGCATCTACATTTATGACATGGCTTGATTTAATGTAGGATACGCCAAAAGAGAAGTTTTTGTAATCTGCCTGGAGATCCATTTTACCATTATGTTTTGATCTGTACTTTAGTACGTTGGTACTCGCAGAAAGTCCGTATTGCAGGGTGTCATTGTTTTCATAATTTGTATAAGTAGGATTTATAAAAGTATATCCACCAAAACCGCTGATAGATAATGGACCTAAATCCAGGGTCCCTAAAAGACTAATTTCCATCCCATTAATTTTTGTGTTACCTACGTTTTTAGAGGTGAATGTTGGATTGAATCCTTTGAATTCAAAAGTGAATTCCATCATGTCTTCATATTCACTAGTGAAGATAGCTCCATCAATAAATCCTTTAAAGCCTCCGATTTTGAAACCTTGTTTTATACCAATTTCGGCAGTCCAACCAGCCTCTGGAATTAAGTTAGGGTTTGATTCTATTTGAAATATTCCGAAGGTAGTAGTTATAAATCTTTCTGTTATCGTAGGAAACCTATATCCCTGTCCCCATGATGCTCTCACCGAACTGTATGGCATGTACTCATAGCTAGTCCCTAGTCTTCCTATCCATCTTCCACCCGAAATTTTGCCGTTTGGAATAGTTAAACCATTAAACTCCTCAGGTGTATTTTGTTCATTGTATTCGTATCGTAATCCTGCTGATAGATTTAATTTGCCGACCTTTTTTTCCAACTGTGCATAATATGCAAATACATTAGTAGTAAATGTAGTATCCCCAAACAGTTCAGCATCGGTTGAAGAATGAGAGCCTACTAAACCAGTTGTAAGCAATATGTCAATTGAATCAAGGTTTCTTTGAAATTGGTATTCTCCATATTTAGTAGTTGAGAAGTTTGATTGGTTCCCACTATTATTATTTTCTATTCTGTGATATCTCGTTAAGAGTCTATGGTTGTTTCCATAGTTGTCTTCGACGGTAAACGAAGGATCAATAAAATATCTGAAGACTTCACTATTCGCTACACTTCCTGGAAATGCATTGGGAGCTCTGCTATCACTATTCTCCCAAATGAAGTAATCACTGTTTTGGCCTTTATTTACAATAGTATTTATGCCAATAAATGCTTTGTCGGATATTCTGTATTTTAGTTTTAGTCCTAATCTGAATCGGTTGTCATCCGTATCTCTCAGATAACTCTCTTCCTTATAATAAAATGCACTTCCAACAGCATCTAGGCGTCCAAATTTCTGTTTATGCACTGCACTAAGCATATAAGAATATCGAGCAGTATCTCCAGACCAATTTTTAGTGGAATCTTGATAATTATCAAATTGTGTATAAGCGGTGGTTATCTTAGTCTTTGGAACATTGGTTGCTGTGCCAGTCCTAATATTTATGATGCCATTTAATGCAGCTGATCCATAAAGACTAGATGAAGCACCTTTTACGATCTCCACTTGATCGATATTCTCAACGGGCATGTCTCCCCAATTGGGAAACCCTGCATCTGTCTGTAACGCTGGCATATCATCTACCAAGAGCATCACACGAGAACCCGCCCCATAAGAATAACCACTCCCTCCTCGTATATTTGCTTGTCCATCTACCATCTGGACTCCGGAAACTTTATCCAATGCATCATCGATCGTAACTGTATTAGTACTTGCTATCAAATCTGGTTTTAATACCTCAACAGAAACGGTAGACTCACTTAACCTTCGTTCGTACCTAGAAGCAGTTACTGTCATGGTCTCTAATACAAGATTATCTGACAAGTATAACTTACTGGGTGCGTCAGAAGAAGAATTCACGTCTATCACTTTGTCATTGTATCCAATAAAAGTAATAGTAATCCTATCTGGATATGAAGTGGGAGAGTATTCAAATTTTCCGTCCAGATCAGTAACCGAATTACCACCTTGATATTGTACAGTGGCGCCGATGACGGGCTCATTTAGTGATTGATCCAATACTTGAATCTGACTTGATTGACAGAAAATTTCGATAGGTAAAAGAATTAGAAATAGTATAAATATCCTCATAAGAATCTCTAAGATTATTTAGCTGTTTGCACTTAGGAATGATAATTAAATAAGAAGTCATATTTTGGGGCGGCTATTTTTTTTCTTCGAAAAGGCAAAAAGAGCAGACATAGCATGAGCCATGGTGAAAATTTTAACGCAGTCGAAGGAAGAAAGAAACCTCCTCAAGGTGATATTTTATTTGTTTACTATTCCTTATATAGTAAAAGACTAAGATAGTTTTAATTTGGGAAAGTAGCAATAAGTTATGCAAAACTGATAGGTCTAAAATCTCTTAGAGTGTCAGACATATACTCATCGATTGCATAGGAGCAAAATCTGGCCTTGAATTTATAAATGTCAGACACCTAGTAGGTGTGCAGACACTATTGTTTAAAGCTATTGCTTGATTGAATTCTCATCAACATAGAAAAACTGCGTAAGATTCAGATATCTAAAAGCCCGAGCCATCATAATTCATAATTCATAATTCATAATTCATAATTCATAATTCCCATTTCCCTTTTTTCCTTACTTTTGTTCAACTTAAAGACAATCAATTAGTTTATGTACCTAATGAAGAACTATCTAAATCTTGTGAAATTTTCACACACCATATTTGCACTTCCATTCGCTATGGTAGGTTATTTTCTTGGTGTCAATAAACCTGAGTTTTCATTTGATTGGAAAGTTCTGGGACTTGTAGTTTTATGTATGGTATTTACTAGGAATGCTGCGATGGCATTCAATAGATGGCAAGACAGGGATATTGATGATAAGAATCCTAGAACTGCTGTTAGAGAAATTCCATCTGGTATAATTCCAGAAAAGTCAGTACTATTTTTTGTGATTTTTAATTGCTTGGCACTTATAGTTACTACCTATTTTATCAATCCTATTTGTTTCTATTTGAGTCCATTGGCATTGTTGATAACGCTAGGGTATAGCTTTACTAAACGTTTTACGGCATTGTGCCATGTTGTGCTTGGTTTAGGATTGGCATTGGCTCCAGTTGGAGCTTATTTGGCTGTTACAGGGGAGTTTGGATTAGTACCAGTTTTGCTTGGTACAGCTGTTTTGTTTTGGGTGGCGGGGTTTGATATTATTTATGCGATGCAAGATTTCGAGTTTGATAAATCACTAGATCTGCATTCTACACCTGTCTGGTTAGGAAAGGATAAGGCTTTGATCCTTAGTTCTATATTTCATTTGATAACAGCGGCTATGATTTCTTTGGCTGCATATTATGTTTCTCTTGATTACTTAAATATTGGTGTTATACATTTTATTGGTGCGGCTATTTTTATTGGACTATTAATATATCAGCATACACTAGTGAAGGCAAACGATCTTTCAAAAGTTAATATGGCATTTTTTACAACAAATGGCGTTGCAAGTGTAATATTTGGATTGTTGTTTATAGTGGATTTGTATATATAGAGATTTGTATTTGCAGCCGCTATGCTAAAAGTAGGGCGATTATAATCACAGTTGTTTTGCTGTGTGTGTAAATTGCACTTTTTCTAAAAGGAGAGATGCTTTCTTATATAGGAACCTGGTACCAATAAGGTCTGAAGGCCCGATCCAACAAAGCGATGGTTGAAAAGCCATCGTTGCAAAATGGAAACAAAATTAAGGTCTGAAGGATCGATTCCGAATGTGAGCAAACATTTAGATAAAGGTGAGAATTCGGAATCAGCCCTACAGGCTTCGAATAAAAATGGTAATCATATAAACGATGTCCTATCGAACATCGCTAATAGAGATCAGCCTTACAGCTTCGATAATCACGGCGAATATGTTTTTCAAAATTGTGCAATTTGTTATATTCACTATTTTGCATATAATTTTTGAGCTTGCTATAACTACACTTTCGGTGATCTCTCTGAGATCAGTTGCAACTTTTTCGTTCTATTCTAAAATAGGGTATTCCTTCTAAAATTATCGAAATGAATTGACTTAAGACAAGGCATAGCCTAAGAGATAATGATCTCAACGAGATCACCGTATTTTTGAAGTTAATGCATTTAACTCCTTGGACCTCAGAGATGTCACCGATTAATAGAAGTCATCCAATAAGTGAATCTCTTCTGTTTTTTGTATGTTTCTATCTGAGTAATAACATATTTTAAATCTTAGTAAATTTCTTAGCGATTATACCCCGTTCCGTCACCATTCTTAAAATATAATTACCTATTCCTAAAGACATAATGTCAATCTTTTTGTCGTTCATGTTTACATTTTTGATCACTCTACCAGATATATCCAATATTGTTATTTCTACTACGGAACGATTATCTGATAGTTCTATATTTATATAATCAGAAGATGGATTAGGATATACTTTTATTGATTCAGCTAACTCATTTGTTGTTGTTGCGGAAATAGGGTCTGAAGGCAAATCATAAGTAAACATTGATCTACCAAACGATGCAGCCAGAAGTTCTCTATTCTCATCATGAAGATCTAAATCAGCAAATACAGTTGGTGGTAGAGCATCTCCTAATATTTCCCATGTGTCACCACCATTAGAAGTAAAGTACACACTTTCATCAGATGCTATGTAATAATGATTTGGTAAAGTTGGATCAATCACAATCTCATTGATAGGAGATTCTGGAAGACTAGATCCGATATCTGTCCAGGTTTCACCATAATCAGATGATTTGAGGACATGAGGTAGGTAATTATTAAATCTATAACCAGAGTATGTTACGTAGATAGTTCCTTCATTATTTGGATCTGTAGCAACACTAGAAACTGATAACATTGGTAAGTTTTCTGATACTTTTGTCCATGAAGCCCCTCGGTCAGTTGAGATTTGTACATTCCCATCATCTGTACCAGCAACGATGATATCTTGGTTTATTTCTGAGATTGCAATAGCCGAAATAGTACCAAAACTAGTCACAGAAACATACGGTCCATTCGTGAGATCAGGACTAATGATCTCCCAGTTATCTCCAGCATCTGAAGAATATAAGATGTGCTCTGCTCCATAAAGAATTCCATTCTCTTCATTCGGAATGGTTACAAATGGTGTGTTCCAGTTGAGTCGGCCTCTAAGGTCTGCATCTGGTTTTATAAAGTTATTTTCAAAAGGCACTAGTGTTGTTCTTCTATTGATTCCACCAAACTGGGAAGTTGTATAATGTAAATCGGGATTGACATAATCGAACTTGATAGTGAATCCATCACCTCCACTAATTCGTTCATAGCCGCCTTCTCCATTGGCCATAGTCATGAGTGTGCCATTATCTTGAGCACCACCAAAGTATGTTTCTGGCAGCGTAGGATGGATCACACATTCGTAAAGCTGATTGTTGGCTATCGTTTCTACATGTCGGAAAGTTAGTCCAGCATCTTCAGTAATATATATGCCCCCATCATTTCCTATTACTCTAAAATCTGGATCAGTTGCATGAAACTCCATACCATGCTGATCTACATGTACTCCAGAAGTCCATTGGTTCCATGTATCTCCTCCGTCTGTTGTTTTATATGTATTAAGCCCCATAAGATAAGCTTCATCAGGATTAGTAGGATGTACTCTCACATTACCAAAGTACCATCCAAATGATCCATAAATATTAGACAGTTCTTCTCCATTAAGTTCTGTCCATGTATCTCCTTGATCAGAAGAAGAATATACGGCGGAGAATCTATTGGTTATTGGGTCACTAGTATAACTGGCATATATTTGATTAGGATCAGAAGGAGATACCGATATTCCAACTCTTCCTGTTGAATCGTTTGGTGCGGGTAATCCATTTGCCATTAATTCCCAATTGTTACCTCCGTCCTTTGATCTGTGAACACCGCAAGTGATTCCACCATAAGCTCTGCCGATTGCAAATCTTGTTCTTTCCCACGAAGCTGCAAATAGTACATCTGGCTCCAACGGACTCATACTTATATCTATCACTGCCGTAGAATCTGAAATGTAGAATGTTTGTTCCCAAGAATCCCCACCATTGATTGTTTTGTAGACGCCTCTTTCTTCGTTTTTATCATACAGTTTTCCTGCGACAGCTACATAGACGATATCACTATCTTCAGGATGAACTAATATTCTACCTATATGGTCAGATTTAGGCAGTCCTATATTATCCCATGTTGCGCCTGCATCAGTCGATTTATACATTCCGTTTCCAAAAAATGCTCCAGATGTAGCTGAGCCATTTGCTT
This sequence comes from Halioglobus sp., assembly GCA_047628935.1. Lineage (GTDB taxonomy): Bacteria > Bacteroidota > Bacteroidia > Chitinophagales > Saprospiraceae > CAJXUU01. The sequence continues at coordinate 52,246 of JBLHWH010000012.1, forward strand.
CACCTGTACCTACATATATAGTATTGGGATCATTGCTCGATACTTCCACATTCCCGATGGAGATACCACCTTGTTCTTCGAAGATCAGTTTCCACTCATATCCTCTATCTGCAGATTTCCATACACCACCTACTGATGATCCTGCATACATTATGTCCTTGTCTGTTGGGTGAAGCGATATATCCGTGATTCTTCCTCCAATATTGATTGGTCCTACTGGTTTCCATTCTTTATCGAACCTAGAGTCAGATGATTTTGCCATCGATTTGTATTGTTTGAGGGCTAGTGATTTTGCTTCTCTATTTATTCCGTTTGGGAATGCACGTTGGTTGTACATCCATGAGCCTGGGGCCTTTTCGGAAGCTTGGGGTGGGGTGTGTGTTATCTCTTTTTGGCATGAGAGTACACTGAATATAAGAAGTGTAAAGAGTAAGTTTTGGGATTTTAAATCCCTAGTTATTTTAGAATGCGCCATATGTTTTTTCTATTTGAAATATCAATATAGTCAGACGTGTTGGATTAGAGAAAAATGAGTCAGTTTTTATGTTAAGATTGTCTTTTAACGTATATCAATAACTACACTTATAAAAACTAGATCGGTAAAATATTAGAAATTCTAGCTTTATGGATCTTGAATTAATGCCTTATATGCATATAGATCTTTATATTTTGGTGTTGTATATTTTACTTCTACGAAATCACCTATCTTATAATCTATTTCTTCGACTCCATTAAACTTAATTACCCCATTTTCATCTACATATACTTCAACTCCATTTTTACATTTATTTTCGGTTTTTTTGATTTTCCTTTAATGCCAATAAGAGCTCTGTACATTGCTAGATGTTTTGCCAGGTTTTATCATACTTTCCAAAAAGTTTATTGCAATTATCGCATTCATGATTTGATAATAAGAACCTGTTTCCTAAAGACTTAGGAATATTATGAGCATCATCATTAAAAGAAACTTTTGGGTGTGACTTCTTACAGAATCTACAAAACCTGGCTTTTTGACCGTGTGTAGTCTTTCTTGAAGCTTTTGATATATTAATTTCAGCAACCTTTTTATATTGATCCAACATTTATTTTGTGTTTCTGACTAACGGTTAAGCGTTTTGTTGAATTTCAATACTTTATACATTGTAAATTTAACATATTTAAGCTTAATCGTTAGCTAGGGAAATTAATTTGCCTTTAAAAAACTTGTATTTTTTCTA
>JBLHWH010000013.1:0-53412 GCA_047628935.1 Halioglobus sp.
GGCTTCACCAATGCCCCAGCTGAGACCGTCAACCGAAATCTTAAGAGATTAATAGGTGTTTCTTACGGCATCCGTGATTTGGATTATTTCTATTTTAGGCTCAATAACATCAATTCTAGCACATCATAATAGGACTTAGCCTATTAAAGTGATTTAAGAATTCTGAATCAGACCGAGTTCAATGGTCCCGCAGTAAATTCAGGATTTGTAACTTGTAACTATTTGCAAAGCTCCCTTCAACTAGCTCGAGGTAGGCTATTTTTCTTTTAACACATTGAAATTCCTTCAAATTATCAATAGCTATTGCAATAAAAATAGCTGTAATCCAATGGTTGCAATCAATTGAGTGATAGATAATGAGTGATAGATGATGAGTGAGTTCATAAATCATCTTATTAACTAAATCATCATTAGTTGTATAATATAAACAGTTTCGGTAAATATTAAATAATTTGCATTAAAATGAATTCACAATGAATATTAAACTAAAATCCACCCATGGATCACTTAATTATAAAGGGACCAATGACAGAGGACAGTCATTCCAATTCAGCGGTAATAAAGAATCTGTTTCTCCAATGGAATCCATCCTCATGGCAGCCGCAGCATGTAGTTCTATAGATGTAGAGATATTTCTTGAAAAAATGAGACAGCCTTTTGATAGGATAGAAGTAGAAGTAAAAGGTGAAAGAGTAGATGCTGTACCCGCAATATTTTCTGATATCCACATACACTTTAAGATATATGGGCCTATAAAACCAGAAAAAGCCAAAAAGGCTGTAGATCTATCTATGGATAAATACTGTTCTGTTTCTATCATGCTTTCAGCAGGAGTAAACATGACCCATTCTCATGAAGTGATCAACGGTTAATATGGACGAGCTAGATTATAAAGCTGCAATAGTACATTTATCAAAAGATAAGAAGTTCAAACCTTATCTTGATAAGATCCAACTGCCCCCACGGAATCCATCAAGTGATATTTATTCTGGCCTTATTAGCTCAATTGTATCTCAACAATTAAGTGTGAAGGCAGCAGCAACTATCCATGCCAGATTTATTGGACTATTCCTAACAGAATATCCACATGTAGAAGAGTTATTAACACTTAGTGATACTGAAATGAGAAGTGTAGGTTTATCTGCACAAAAGACAAAATATGTAAGAAATGTTGCTCTATTTTTTCAAGACAACAATCTATTTGATAAAGACTGGGATACAATACCTGATGATGAAATAATTTCTCTCCTCACCGAAATAAAAGGAGTAGGCAATTGGACAGTCCAGATGATCCTAATGTTTGTACTCAAGCGTCCTGATATTTTTCCTGTCCTTGATCTAGGTATACAGTATGGTATGATTGAAATCTACGACCTAAAACAAGAGAAAAAAGAACTACACTCAAAAATGGAAAAACTATCAAAAAAATGGCAGCCACATAGAACAGTGGCCTGCCTTTATCTTTGGGCCATCAAAGACGTTTTATAATAGTCCAAAGCAGCTTCTAATTCACTTTTCTTCCCGATACCGTTGTCTTATTATACTTAGTCTTCCTAGCTTTATCTAAATCTACCAAGAGATTTGAGTAAGCACTTTCACTTGTAGTGTTCCATGTTTGACCAGCGTAGGTGACTTTACCTCTCTTCTTTTTCCATTCTTTGGCCAAAAGAACAAACCTTCCGCCCGCTTTTTGATTAGGCCCAAACATAAGAAACTTATCATCTTCCGCTTCGAAACTGATAGCTACTCTATCTCTCTTAGGAGAAAAAACAAATACCCCAGGTGTTCCCTTCTTAAAAATCACTTCCTCAATCCTTCTTCCATCCACAATCTTAATAATTCCATTTTCGACTGATGTACTTTTTCCACCAAAGTCGCGATATAAAATTATATCCCCTGATAAATAAAACTGAACGTTAGATAATGCATCAAATGAAGAATCTAACTCTTCATAGACATTATCAGTAAAGGGGTAAAGTGTAGGACTGCAGGAAGTAATGGCAATCGCACTGATTATAGTAAAAGAAAGGATTTTGAAATATTGCATAGTATTTGTTTTTATTCTGAAAATCTCCTTGCTTTCCATCCTTTGAGATTCAAACTTCATGGAAAAAAGGATACTCTTTAATTACTCTTGTCCGGGGCATGCCCTATAAACGTTTTTAGAATGTTTATATAAGACGAAATATAGTTACAGAAGTATAACCTAACTATCCTATTTTTACAAAATTTAACAAACTACTTAAGTTAGAGTTAATGATATCCAGTGTGTTTAAAGGCTCTAATCTTATCTAACGAAAGAAACCTGCACAAAATCAATTGTGCAGGTTTCATATTCTGTCTTCTCAAGAAATATTAATATTCCCAAAGATCGTGTTCGAAGTTAAAGAGTTCAGCTTTAATCTGCTCAGACTCTAGAAGCGCATTGATACCACTTCTTTCATCAGTAGGAGAGTAATTATCTTGCACTCTTTTATCTAATACATTCGTTATCTTATAGATGTAACTAGAAAAGAATCTTGATTCAAATAAATCAGCCCATGTCATTGGAGCTATATCATTTTCCTCATTGATTACTCTATGCTTTGATAATAGTTCTCTTGCAGTTGAGTAGTATATCCAAAATAAAACTTCTGGATATTTAACAACACCTGTTTCAGCATCTATTCTATCAATTACAGGAGCAATTCCTATAATTCTTACTTTAAGCATAGAAGCTTCTTCATCAAAGAACCATATTTCTTTGATTCTAAATCTGTTTACATCTTCGTAGTAAACTTCACTTTTAACAATACTGATAGATTCCTCGTATGTATCATAATCAATAGTTGTTACTGTATCTGTCTTAAAGAATGCGTTCTCGACTTCCTCAGCATTAAAAGGAGATTTATAATCAGGAGCTACACCATCATGTTTAAACAATGTGATATCTCCATTCATAGCAAGATCTCTCAAAATTTCAAAAAACGGTTTCACCGGAGTCCTAAACGCTAGATTCATTTTTTCTCTAGTTTCTATAACTCTGTATATAGTCTTTTGCCAAGCTATATCCGCTTCTCTAATAGGCTCATATTGAAGTACTCTATTTTCAATAATCAATCGTTTTGCTACGATATCATCTATATAGATATCTTCACCTGGCTCGCTAGATTCAGTTTTGAAATCTTCTGCACCAATCTTCGTTTGAGCATTCATTCCTAAGGTTCCTAAAAGAAACGAAAAGAAAAATGTATATTTTAGGAAATTATTCATCTCGAATGTATTTAATCTAATTCTTTATTATTGTTATCGTACTAAGAATGACATTGTTCCTATATCTCTAGGACCTTTATCACCTGGACAAGTACACTTTATATTCTCAAAAAAGAATCTATCACCTGGTCTAGCTTTAGCTGTGTTTGCTTTAGCGTCACTAGTGAATCTTCCTCCTTGATTAGTAACTATTTCTGCATCGGCTCTAGGAGCAACTCTTACCATTCTGAAGCCGTTAATTTTACATTTTGCATCAAAATCAAATCCTTTCAAGATCGGAAGTACACCAGGAGCACTTTTCAATTCTCCAGAAGAAATCACACCACCACTCTTAGCACCTACAACTGGTACCGGATCAGGTATTCTCTTTACTCTAAAATCTTTACTAGCATTCATTCCTGGAGCAGAAACATTAATCTTAGCATCCGCTCCTTTTTTTGTTGGAGTTTTTACATTAACAGTATAAGTTCCATCACTATTTCTACTGATAGCTCCACCACCTCCAGTCATACTTACTTTCACTTGACTAGAAGCTACACCCGCTGCAGAAACCTCTACTGGATTATCTACTCCAATATAGAATACATTCATCTTAGAAGCTGATATAGCAACAGATCTCTCACCTACTTCGTATTCGAATTCTTTTTTATAAGTATTCTTTTCACCCGTAGAAGGATTAGATACAGTGATAGATGCACTGTATTTCTTGATACCTACAGCTGTAGCATTTTGACTAAACTTAGCTACACCGTCATCATCCGCTCTTAGTGATTGTCCATTCACAGATATAGCGATACCTGTTTCTGACTGTTTACCAGCTGAAGCAGATAAGAAAATATCAGTATCAAATTTCTCACCTTTAATAATGTATGATTTCTTCGGCGCCGAAACAACTGTAAACTTATCAAGTACTACATCCGTAGTCGTTCCGACTTGACTAGCAAGATAGTTTAGTACTGAAGACTCTGCCGATTTAATATCATTTTTAAATTTAGAAAAGATAGGCATTGTTGCTCCTAGTGGCATATGACCAAAAGTAAAATCCGACCAATTGATTTTTTTGTTTGGAGACAATTTCCATGCTTTTTCATCAATATTGATTGGAATTTTAGATAATAATTCAGCTCTATCATTAACAGGCTTGTTAAACTCCTTTGATTGAGGATTAAGATCCACTTCATCCGCAAAAAGAGCAAATTTAGCTTTGTATTCCATCATCCTAGTTTTGAGCTCTTCACCCAAACCTGCGTCTACCATGATTCTCGTTGTACCATCATAGTTTTTCTTTCCTTTAAGCTCTTTCTTATTTTCTTCTCCAACAAATACATAATCCAAATCATCTACCACACCATCTGGTGTCCCTGATTCATCAATTAATACATTTACTATGCTATCTATATAAGATGTTGCTTCTTTCGAAAGGTTTTGAACATCGTCTAGTCTATCAACATATGTTGACAAGTATTTCTTCTTTAACGCTCCTTGAATAATTGCAGGAGGCAGTGCCGCATTACTTTTATCTAATGATGCACTTGCTGATTTAAGTCCTCCATCTACCATTTCAAATGCATTGAAAATTTCAGCAGATACGTTGAGGGCTAACAGCGCCGTTAGTACCAGGTACATGATGTTTATCATCAGTTGCCTGGGTTCCTTAGGTATTGACATTTTATATTATTTTAGTATGTTATTTAATAAAAATTTCTTTTGGTGTTAATCCAGTTAGGATTATCCTTTGTTCACAGAAAATGCATTCAATACATTTCCGTATACTCCGTTAAGAGAAGAAAGATTTTTATTAAGAGCAGCCATTTGATCTTTGTATGCTTTAGTATCATCAACACTAGCATCCATGTATTTCATAGCTTCTTGCATTCTTTCATAGAAGCTGTTCATCCCTTTAAGATGCTCTGTAGTTTTAGAGAAATCTACTTCTTGAAGTGCTTTTAATGAACCAAGACTTTTTGACATTCCTTGTAGCTCATCTAACATACCACCTAATTTATTTTCTACAACATCAGCGTCAAGGTTTCTTGCAGCTGCACCGGCAGTCAATGGAGAGATATTCGCATTGTACTTATCTAGTCCTGGGTATAATTTATCCCAATAATAATCTTTTTCTGGAGGTAAAATTCCTAGCATGAAGAATAAGACTGCTTCTGTCACAAGACCTACAGTAATAAAGATATTACCAAGAGGATGAGAAGTAATTTTCATCAATGCACCTATCATAACGACAGCGGCACCAACACCAATGATTAGATTTTTAAAATATTTAAAACCTGAAGATTTGATAAAACTCATTTTGTTAAATTTTAAGATTACGGATTAGTTAATAATTAATTATAAATAGTATTTGAATTTCCATCTAGAGGTATTTTGCAAATTTTCCCCAATTACAAAACACCAATCGGCTATGGTATCCAAAAACTACTATTAATATACGAGAGCCTTTGAATATCAGCTACTTAGTATATTAATAGTAATTTTTAATAATTTTAATTTAGAAATCGTTGATAGATCTACCTAAGAATGTAAGTGCACATCTAAATCCAATGTATGATTTAGCGGTATCTTGGTATTCCCAGTGTCTAGTCCCTGTCTGAAGGAAGTAAGAAATATCTTTCCACGATCCACCTCTGATTACTTTACGTTTATATACCTCAGGATCTTCATCCTTCGCATCGTACTTGTAGTTAGGGTTAAGATCATGTTCGTGGGCATAACTATTTTCAGCATATGCATCTTCAGTCCATTCAGCTACATTACCTGCCATACAGTATAAACCATAATCGTTAGGGAAGTAAGCATCCGCTTTCACAGTATACTGTCCCCCATCTTCTGGATAGTTACCTCTACCTGGCTTAAAGTTAGCCAATAGACATCCTTTTGCATTTCTTACATAATATCCACCCCATGGATATGGAGCTAATTCATGTCCACCTCTTGCAGCATGCTCCCACTCTATTTCTGTTGGAAGTCTGAATTCCTCAGAAGTAGGTTCATCTAATCCCTTATAAGTATTCCAAAGTTTTGTTCTCCAATGGCAAAAAGCTTTAGCTTGCTTCCAATCAACTCCTACAACTGGGTAATCGTCAAATGCAGGGTGAGAAAAGTAATTTCTTGTCATCGGCTCATTGTATGAGTACCCGAAATCTCTGATCCAAACTAATGTGTCTGGATAAATATTTGCTGTTTCTTTTTGGATAAGGCTACTTCTTGACCCTTCTACTCCATACTCAGTGTAAGTAGAGGCTTTTTTCCAATCAATCCATTCGTACTGATAATTATATTTCCCAACATCAAAAGCACGTTCTCCATTAAATGCCATATCTCCTTGATAGTACATTTCATCAAGTGTCTCATCAGAGTAATCTAATTCGTACTCCCAATCGATTTTTTCGTTTCCGAAATCATCCTCTATGAAATCACCCATTAAAGTATGTGCAATAGAATCTTGCACCCAAATAACAAATTGTCTATATTCATTATTTGTAACTTCCGTATCATCCATGTAAAAACCCTGAATACTTACAGATCTTGGTCGTTGCGTATAGGTACTAAATATATCTTGATCACTCTGACCAATATGTAGTGTACCTGAAGGAATATATACCATTCCGAAAGGATTAATACCTGTCCAATTTGGACGTTGCAATACGCCTGTTAATTGACCTGATTCTTTTACCCCACACGACGTAATTATAAACAACATCGCAAGAACCCCAATTCTTGTTAAAATATTTCTACTCATTTTGTTAAAGTGTAATAAACATTAATGTAATAATGTGCCCCATTTATTTTCTAGGCTGTAAAGATAAGCCTGCATTTGAATTATCAAAAATTATATTTTGATATTTCACATTTCATAAAGTATTTATAAAACTTTGAGAAATTAAAACGATCATAATCACGACTTATTTCGTGAAAAACCAATTATTTATCTATTTCTCATATTAAATAAAACACCATATATAGCTGACTTACAAATATCTAGGATTATATATAATCTTAGGAAGTTCACCAGAACCCAAAATCTTTCGAAGGTTATAGTTTAGTAATATCTCATGTGTACCCTCATGTGCCCTACGCAAGGACGACACACCTATATCATAGCTATAACTAATGGTGTAATGATCTCCTAATTTCATACCCGCTATGATAGCCATTGCATCAAGCGAACGAGAATTATATCCCCGCATATTTATACCTCCAAAAATATTGCCATTTATTCTAAAGACCGAAGAAATGTCACTTTGAATTTGATTAAAATCTGTCTTAAGTAAGATACTTTGCAGAAGGTCAATATTTTCTGAAATTTTAAAATTATACTGAAAAAAACTATTCATATGTGTCGTTTGACCAAAAGAAGTACGCTCTAAAGAGATAAAAGATTGTGGTAAATGACTTATTGCTACGCCAGTTTCTATCTTTTTATTGTAGAAAAATACTCCTGTATCCCACTTCAAACCTATTCCAGAATCTGTATTTTCGAGCAAAATAGGGTCATTATGAGAAAATATACCATTATAATCTCCCTCTGGTGTTATGATTCTGGATCCATCTATCGACAATTGACTGATCCCTACTCTACCCCCAAAAGAAAATAGTCCATATTTTAAACTGGCAACATAGTTATATGATCCCGCCAAACTGGTCTGGGATAACACCCCAAATGACTGCCTCTCAATAACGCCACCAATGGCACCGCTCCACAGATAAAAAGGAAGGTGTGCATTAAGACTTATATCTCTAGAATTTCCATCGATGCCATCCCATTGATTTCTATACATAAGGTTAGCACTCACAGAAAAATCTAATCCTGCATAGGCAGGATTAAATATATATTTATTCAAAACGAACTGTGTATACTGGTTTTGTTGCTGGCCACTTAGCGTAGACCATAGTATAACATATATGTATATAAATAGGTATTTTTTATTCAAGCTATAAAGTATAATTTTTGAGACTAATAAATTCTCACCTCCGATAAAAGTAGGAGATTTTTATTCGTGATACAAATTACATTACAAATAAAACAGGACAATTACTTTAAATGGACAAACCTAGCTAAATAAACTATACAAAAATCTCCAATCCATCATAAGAAGAAAATACATTACTTGGTAATTCTTTTTCCCAATCATTTGTCAATCCCATTCTATGACTTAGATGAGTAATATATGCTTTTTGAGGTTTCACTTGTAATATCAGATTTAATGCTTGATCCAAAGAAAAATGACTGTGATGGCTTTCTTTTCGGAGTGCATTTACTATTAAAACCTTTACCCCTATTAAGCGTTGGATATTTTCATCATTAATATAAGATGCATCTGTGATAAATGCAAAATCACTAAATCTATATCCTAATATTGGTAAATTTCCATGCATCACATTGATAGGTTGAACCATTTGACCATTGATTTCAAAAACTCCAAAATCTTCTATCCTGTTTAATATTGCTCTGGGTGAACCTGGATATTGATTCTCAGAAAAAACATATCCAAATCTAGATCCTAACTCATCCGCAACTCTAGGCAATGCATACAATGGCATATCAATTTTCTGAGCAAAATTAAAAGGACGAATATCATCTAAACCAATAATATGATCATTATGCTCATGTGTATATAATATAGCATCAACCCTACTTACTTTATTTCTCAACATCTGATAGCGAAGATCAGGTCCAGTATCAATCAATATATTAGCTTCTCCAACTTCAACCAAAACTCCCGATCTAAGTCTCGAATCTCTAGGATCATCAGACTTACAAACATCACAGTCGCATCCAACAACTGGTATACCTTGTGATGTTCCTGTACCAAGAAGTGTTATTTTCAAAAGTCAGTGAATATTTTATTAATATAATATCTAAATACTGCAAGTTAACTAAATAAAAATGCCCCTCCAGAAATCAATCTAGAGAGACATAATATTTTTAAATCAAATAAACTCTTGTTTATTGTTTGATAAACTTCTTAGTGATTACATCTTCTTCTGTTTCCACAGAAATCATATAGATTCCTGGTTGGAAAGAAGAAACATCAACTTGTGTTTGATTACCATTTACTTTCCTATTTGTCAACAACAGACCAGTAACACTATAGATTCTCATAGTATTGATAATGTCTTCTGATTCTACTATCAAGTCCGTTGATGCAGGATTTGGATATGCCTTCAATCCATCATCATCAAAGTCACTCGCAATTTTACTTTCACCCCTAGAGCTAAGTTGAGTGATTGTCTGAGTAGGACCTTGAGCGGCCTTATTACCTGACCCAATTCCTGTAACTGTAACCTCGTCAATATAAACCCTATCTGAATTACCACTTGCATCACATTGGAATCTGAATTGAGCATTAGATGGAAAATTATAATTCGCTGCACTTACAGTCACTGTTGCAACATAAAATGAATTATTCGTAAAATTGGTACCAGATGCATAGATCGCTACTGTATTCCAAGAACTTCCATCATAATATCTTACCCAGAAATCTTCACCATTCTCCATACTATTTGGGTAGAAGTAGAATTCTATTTCCAATGAACTGTATCCACTCACATCATAAGAAGATGACGTCATTGAAGAAACTGATCCAGAATTATCTCTCAATCTAATAGAATAACTTCCTTCCCAAGATCTTGATCCTGAATATCTATAGCAATCAGAACCTCCATCTTGCCAGCCATCCCAGCCTGTCTCGAAGAAGTGTGCTAAGATTTCATTACTTCCTCCGCCGCCACAAGGAGCACAATCTGGTCCACCACAATCCACGCCTGTTTCATTTCCATTTTGGACACCATCATTACAGGTCGGACATGCTGAACAGTCCGGTCCACCGCAGTCAACTCCTGTTTCATTTCCATTTTGGACACCATCATTACAGGTTGGACATGCAGCACATGGTCCACCACAATCTACTCCCGTTTCTCCTTGATTCTGAATACCATCAGAACATGTAGGGGTAGGTCCGCCGCCAACGCAGAAATCAGTAGTTTCAGACGTCGTGAATGCACCACCACTTGCTAAATTAGTACCACCACTGGTAACCGTATATGATCCATTTCCGTATGCACAACAGATGCCATCACCATAAGTATCATTAATCGTAAAATCATAACAACCAGAAGGTAAACATTCTTCAATATTAAGAGTAGAACCGTCAGCTTGACTTCCATATGTGCCTCCAGAAGCAACAACTGATCCTCCACTAAATATTTGCCAGCTTGTCTCTTCAGGATAATTATCAAAAGTGATTGAAATATTTACCAGGTTATCATCACATCCTGGAGGTGGTGGTGGAGGATTCCCATTTCCACATCCATTACTGCTTAATAAGCTTGCTCTAAATCCCCCAGAACCAAACAGAGCTTGCATTCTAGCTTTTTGACCAAGAGTATATAGATTCATACATGCATCATCAGAATAATCCATGTAATTTTGAACCATATCAGTACTGCTGCATGAAACATGCGTAGGACTACATCCATAGTTAGGGTTATCAGAAGTCGGTGTATCAGACACAAAATCATCAACATTACAATTTCCGTCTCCCCAGATGTGTCTTAAGTTCAACCAGTGTCCCACTTCATGAGTCGCTGTTCTTCCAAGATCAAAAGGAGCTGTAGCCGTACCATTTGTACCCGTATAATTAGAACCACAAACTACACCATCAGTTGCAGCTGCACCTCCTGGAAATTGTGCATATCCCAGGATTCCTCCTCCAATATTACAAACCCAGAAATTAAGATAATCCCCTGCAGGCCATGCATCCTTCCCCCCAGAAGAATTAAATTTAACTGCATCATTAGTCCCGAAACCGTTGACATTTGTACTAGTTCTTGTTATCCCAGATGTAGCATTGCCACTAGGATCTACAGATGCAAGACAAAATTGTATTTCAGTATCCGATGCTTGTGTCCAAGTGCCATCTGCGTCAGTATTTAGTCTTCTGAAATCATCTGTAAGTACATCTAATTGTGACTGTATTTGAGCATCTGAAATGTTTTCAGATGATGTCCTGTAAACTATATGAAAAACAACAGGGATTGTAACTACGGCTCTTTCAGCGTTGTCTCCATTTTGTTTAATCCAATTAGTTGTGTGTGTTTCAATTCCTTGAAGAACTTTCGCCCGTTCCGGGTTTTGTTCTATTTCGTAATGTAAGTGGTCCATCGACCCACAATTTCTTTGTCCGTAAGCAGACATACATAATACGCAAGCCACAAACGCTAGTAAGAGTTTATTCATAAATTCAGGTTAGTTTAAAAAGTTAAAAATCCTAGAGGGTGTTTTTAAGAATTCTCATCACAATGTACTTTAAATATTGCATTTTCACGAAAATGCCAAAAATAAACTTCAATAAGTAAAATACTTTACATTTTAAGTTCTATTATTTTCCAGATTGCAAAATTAAATTTTAAACAGAATAGCAATGCCGTAATACTTATTCTTGCTATACATTTGACCCTTGGTTGAGGTGATGCATAATACAAAGGTCAACGCAACCAAAACATTTAGACTTTATCGAAGATAATGTAACTACTCTAATTGCGTCAAATAATATAGGACAAAAAACAAGCCAAAATACTAAGGGCCTTACTGTTACAATATTATATTAAACATTAATATAATGCGTAAATCGATTTAGTTAAATAAGTTAGACCTCAAAGTTTATATTTTAATGGTATTAATATTTTTAAATAAAAATATTAATGAATGGATTTTCATGTTTCGAACTCATTTTACACAAATCTTAAAAATTCACATTAGGAATGATACATTAATAATGTGCGTTTTTACATGTTTACTCAAGTGACTTGCAATAGCAAAAACTGGAATTTCTTTCTAAAAGACAAAAAATATAGGGCATGCAGCGCATCGACGAGGCTTTCAAAGTGGTAGATTAGAAGTATATCAAGTAAAAAAAGTATTACTTTATTACCGAACATTTTCTTAGTAGATACTGGACTATTTTTTTTTACAGATACGACGCTATTCTAGTGCGGGACAGTTATTATCTCATTATTTCAACGCATTAGATAAATCCTCTATAAGATCTTCTACATCTTCTACTCCAACACTAAGTCTGATAAGTGAGTCTGTCAATCCTAATTTTAATCTCTCTTCTCTTGGAATACTGGAATGCGTCATAGTGGACGGATGTCCTATAAGAGACTCAACTCCACCTAATGATTCTGCCAAAGCAAAATAATGAGTTTTAGAAAGAATGGAATTTGCAGCATCTATTGTATCTTCTTTTAAATCAAAAGAGACCATACCCCCGAAATCTTTCATCTGTCGTTTCGCAACTTCATGGTTAGGATGATCTTCGAATCCTGGATAGTAGACATTTTCAACTTTATCATTCGTCAAAAGGAAGTCTGCTATTTTCCTAGCATTTTCACATGCTCGCTGTACTCTTAAGTGAAGAGTTTTGATTCCTCTTAATACTAAAAAACAATCTTGAGGACCTGGCACCGCTCCTACAGCATTCTGGATGAAGTGAAGCTTATCCGCTAACTCCTCAGTCTTTACGATTACTGCCCCGTGTACTACATCTGAATGCCCACCTAAATATTTGGTGGCAGAATGTATTACGATATCTGCACCTAGATCAATCGGGTTTTGTAGATATGGAGAAGCGAAAGTGTTATCTACTATTACATCAAGGCTGTGATCTTTCACAGCTTCACACACTGCTGCTATATCAATGATATTAAGCATTGGATTGGTAGGCGTTTCGATCCATACCATCTTCGTCTTGTCAGTAATATGGTCTAGGATTGATCCTGCATTTTCAAGTCCTACAAAACTGAATTTGATACCATAATTACCAAACACCATAGTCATTAGTCTATATGACCCACCGTATAAATCATTCGTAGCCACTACCTCGTCTCCTGCAGATAAAAGCTTAAGTATTGCATCCATTGCTGCCAAGCCACTTCCAAAACAGATCGCATCGTAACCATTTTCTAATGCCGCTAGGTTTTTTTCTAATACACTTCTTGTCGGATTTTGAGTACGGGCATATGCGAAACCTTTATGATCACCTGGAGAAGCTTGCACATAAGTTGAAGTCTGAAATATAGGAGTCATTATCGCTCCAGTAGATGGATCAGGCTCTATACCCGCATGGATCACTTTTGTATTAAATTTCATATCTATTTATTTTATGATAGCCCCAGAAAAGAAAACCTTCCCAACGGATTCGATATTGTTATGAACAATTGATCAAGAGAATTGATCTAGAGTAAATAATACATATCATAGTCTTTGTTTCGACAAGAATGCATGTATGTTTTCGAATTCAACAATTCAACAATTCTCCAACTCAATAATTCATTTATACTTATTTGTACTGAGATTCTTTTCTTTTTTCTTTTTGGATAAATCTTCTGCACCAGAGACTATGATTACGATTTCACCTTTGACAGAGTCCCGAGATTCATAGTCTCGTATTAATTCCGCAAGTGTTTTAGTATTAATCTCTTCGAATCGTTTTGATATTTCACGACACACAGCAGCTTTTCTTTCAGGTCCACATTTTTCTGCTAGCTCTTTGAGGCATTTGATCAATCTGTGCGGTGATTCGTATAATATAAAGGTAGAAGGGAAATTTGAAAGATACTCTAATCTAGTTTGCCTACCCTTTTTATGAGGAAGAAAACCTTCGAAATAAAATTTATCGCATACCAAACCTGATGACACCAAGGCTGGCACGAAAGCCGTAGCTCCCGGAAGACAAGTAACCTTTACTCCTGCCTCTACACATGCTCTAATAAGTAGAAATCCTGGATCAGAAATTCCTGGCGTGCCTGCATCAGATATCAATGCGATTTCAAATCCCTGCTTGAGTTGATTGATATACCCTTCGAGTACCTTATGCTCATTGAATGCATGGAACGAACGCATGGTTGTTTCTATCTCATAATGCTTTAGAAGCTTACCACTCGTACGGGTATCCTCAGCTAGTATAAGTCCTACCTCTTTTAAAGTTGAAATAGAACGGTAGGTAATATCCTCAAGGTTGCCTATTGGTGTGGGTACGATGTAGAGCATTTTATTAATTGATAGTTGGGTTGTTGTTAGTTGATAGTTCCGGTTGCGATATTGACATTTTGATTAATCGTTGTTAGTTTTATTAAGACGTTGCCTATTTTTGTGCCTAAATTATTATTGTGGAGTTACCCGATCTCTTGCGGTTAATAACAAGCCATCAGCTATGTCACGAATGTTCGCTAGGTGAGGCACTTTATTTAGTCCGTCTAGTTTTTCTCTTGATTTTAGGTATTGGGAAAATGTTCCTCTAGGAACGGGCGATATTTTCAACCTTGTGATGACTTTACCATCTATGAGATTTTTATATTGAAAGTTTGTTGTCTGCAAACATTGATCGAGAATCCTTCCAAAAGATGATAATTCTAGTGCCCCATTTTCTGTTTCCACTATCCATTCATGGTACGGAAGTCCTCCTTCTGGTGGATTGATTTGTGGCGCTACCGTAAAATCTGTTATTTGAATCCCTGTACCAGAAAGACATATTCTCATTGCTGATTCGATCTCACCAGCAATGATATGTTCTCCAAATGCAGATAAAAAATGTTCTATTCTCCCTTTAATAATAAGCCTATATGGGTTAGTTGAAGTAAACTCTATAACATCACCTAAAATATATGCCCACAGTCCTGCATTATTAGTGAGTACTATGGCATATTCAATTCCTACTTCAACCTCTTTAAGTTCTATACGCTCTGCATTCTCATCATGAATTTTACTTGCAAGTACAAATTCGAAGAATACTCCTCCATTTACGTTTAGTAACAAACCAGCATCTCCTTTAATATCTTGAAAGGCTACAAATCCCTCAGAAGATGGATACGTTTCTATACTGTCCAACTCTTTCCCGACTAGAGATTCGAATTTCTTTCTATAAGGCTCAAAATTCACCCCTCCGTAAACAAACAACTCATAATCTGGAAATATCTCACTAATAGAACCGGCTCCAGTTTGTTCCAATAACGATTCATAGTACATTAGTACCCATGGTGGTATACCGCTGATCATCGACATATTCTCTTTGATGGATTCTTGGGCTATACGGTAGACTTTCTCTTCCCAATCTTCGATGAGGTTCGTATCCCAGGATGGCACCTGATTGAACTTAAGCCACCTTGGAACTTGGTGATTTACAATACCTGACAATTTTCCAGAAGGAATCATTCCTGTCTTACCCAACTGTGGGCTGCCTGAAAGAAACAATAGCTTATTATTAAATATTCTCAATAAACCATACTTCAAGGTATAGTTGAAGACTGCATTCCTTGCAGTATTATAATGATATGGTAAACTATCTTTTGAAAGTGGTACATATTTCACTCCACCTGTTGTCCCGGAGGTAGCTACTACATATTTAGGTTTACCAGGCCAGAGGACATTTTTTTCACCTTCTAGCACTCGATTCACATATGGCCTTAAGGATTCATAGCTATTAAGGGGAACATGCTTTTTGAAGTCTTCATAGCTGTGTATGTCTCTAAAATTATGCTCAAATCCATACATAGTGGATTTAGCTTTAGCTATATTCTGATGTAAAATACTTTCTTGAAATTTATGAGGATGCGCTGCCATAAACTCAATTTGTTTGTGCACCCTTACAGCAATTGTTCTTACTACATTCGTAATTATCCCCATATTATTACGCCTCTCTTTTAGATTTTTAAAATTACATATTTTTTTAAAATGAACTACCTTCTTGTAAGCTTATAATTATTTATATATATTTGATTAAACAACCAAATCAATTACAATGAAAAATAACCATGTTTTACTAACTCTATTAGTTTTTATATCTTTCACATTACTTGAATCAAGCTGTACACAATATTCTATTGAAGAAAATGATCATTCTTCGTATCAAATAGAAAAAAAATACAAATAATCAATTCAATATAGCAAGTAACTTATAACTTATAACTTATAACTTATTTAGGGATCATTATTTTAATAATATTTCTGTTGATCCCTTTGAATATATTCCTGTTGATAAAAGAGACTATTTTAAGGTTGAATTTGAAAGCTTATCAAATAATTTCGAAAACCTTACCTACCATGAAAGAATTAATTCTTTCTTAAATAAAGATTTAATGTCAAATGGGTTGGCTGTTGTTTTAAATCAATTTGGTACTGAAATTGAAAATTTAGAGGACATTAATTTAATAGAAACTACCATCGACAACTACATTAATAATTCTCATACTTTCAATTTAAACAATAAAGAATTGTACATATTGAACTTAGCATTAGAATTAACTAAACAAGGCTCTCAATTGCATAGAGAAATACTTGTTAGAACTGATTTTTGTGAAGACTTCGCTGGTGAAAATGCTGGCGGTGTAGTAGCCGCAGTATTATACGGTGTTGGTGCATATGTAGGAGGTATTTTGGTAGGAATTTATGCTGGCATTTATACAGGGGGTCTTATTGGAGGTCCAGTTGGATCAGTTGTAGGTGGGATCGTAGGTGGCATTGCTGGTAGTATTTTTGGATTCGAACCTAGCATGTCCGTAGGTGAATGGTATTTAGATAAAGTTAGAAAAGAACTTTATGAGGATTGTGAAGAATGTCTTCCTCCAACACACTTAGCAATTGACGTAGAGGATGATTGTAGTTTAACCGCAACATTTACTCCAATAGGAGCAGGTGAAGATGTCACCTTACTGAGTTGGAGTGCAGAAAAAGCTGATCCAGCATCTCAAGAAGGAACAAGATCAGCTCCAAAAACTTTTACTCAAATTGATGCAGGTGAGCCAATACGATTTACAGTCACTTCAAGTTGCGCTTTATTAGGTGAATTGAACCCTCCCTCTCTAATAACTATTATTGATTTAGATGATATTCAAGCAACTGTTCCATCAAATGCAGTAATAGCAATCGGAGAAGATTTCGTTAAAAATTCCGGTAATAAATGGTGTAGTTGGACCACCAAAAGACATACTATATTCATATGGAGGATTAGTGGCCCAGAATCCAGATAAATATAGTGCAACGATTGTAGGAAATATTGAAAACGGACAATTATTAAATTCTTCAAGTACTGGCTTTACCATAAGGTGGTATCCTGACAATATTCCCCTTTATATAACTGATCTTTTTGTTTACGGAAATGTACAAATCAAAGTTACCAATCTTTGCCCTAACGGGAAAGAAAGAATTTTGGAATTTAAACCTATTATCGATGGCTTCTCAGAAGAAATATAATATTATATATCTAGTTTTTGCTTGTTTAATGCTTAATTCATGTGATCAATTTATTCCAGAGCATAAAGAAAATTTAGGATGTATAGATTTCTTAAACGATAATTGTAATCCTACAAATATTGAGATCAATAGTTATTTCGAAGGAACATTCCGAGACAATCAATTATGCATTTATGAAGGGAATAACGAATATACAACTAGAGCTGCATTAGGCACTCTTTTTACGACTGATCCTGAAGGAGGCAATTTGGATGTTAGCAATAGTTCCTTAAGGTTTAAATTTAGAAAAACAACTCTTAATCCTGGCATGTCTAATATTTACATTAGCTTCCCTCAAATAAAATATACAAGTACAACTTCTATGTCCGAGAAGATGCTAATTATCACTGAACTGATGGTTAGCAAAGATAAATGGACAATTGCAAAACCTACTGAAACAACCGTTGGGATAGAGCTTATTTTTGGATGCGAAGAAGGAGATCCACAGATACTGAACAGCATAACGCATGTTGATACTTTACAGATACTAGTGAAAACATAGCTAAAATAAAAGAACATACGATAGTTGAAAGTAACAAAGGATATGATGTTGATATCACGATAGAAATTAGCACCATGCTCTATTTTGCTGTACCCTCACTAGATAAAGGTCGAATAGAAGGAGAATTTAGACTTATTTATTTTATTGAAAAATAACATTTTCTACTTCACCACTTCCACCCACATGCCTTCATTTTTAGCTTGAATTTCATTGTCATACATAGCTTCCACAGCAACTGGCGACAGATAAAACTTACCTGCATATGCTGCCGTCAAATTTACATAATAGGTATAACTCGCATTCCTTCCATTGATGTCAAAGAAGGTATATACCCTATCATCTCGAATGTCTCTATAGTCAAAGCGGCTATTGCCATTTGCATCTGACATACTGGACATTCGATCATTTTGGATCTCCCATCCCGATGGGAAGATTTGAGATATTGCTACTTCATTTATTTTTCTGCCTCTCGAGCCTAAATTTGAGACTGTGACTTTCGCTACAAAATCAGTTCCTTGTTTTATGATTTTAGGATTCACATGATTTCCGTCTTTATCTTGATAACTAACTGCTAACTTGATATGTTTGCTAGATGCTTTTTCATCAGATCCAGGCGGCAACTGACCACTTAGCACATACCTTACATACATTATGGAGGAAGATGTGTTCTTAACTTTCACAATTTTATTTGCTGAAGATTCTACTTCTACAGCAGCCTGTATAGTTGGCTTTTTCGAGGTTCCTTCAACAATTTCGTTTCCATTTGTCGAATATTCATATTTGAGATCATCTTTTACATACGCTGATAAAAACTTACCAATGCTCAATAAAGAATAAGCAGTTGTCTGTGTACTATACCATCTATGTGTACTCATTTCTTGACTGATTCGCTTTATGAGTTGAGCTGTTTCAGAAGTATTACCAATCACTTGATGTGCTTCTGCCATCATGGCCATATCTCGGACACCAGAACCATAAGAATTACCTGTCTCAACATAAGCACTCACTTCAAGATTTGTATTCGCGACCAGTTGTTTCGCTACTTCTTTCTGCCCAATGATAGCATAAGAAGCAGCAAGCATATGGGCGGTTGCTGCAGATAGACCATCTTTAACTTTTAGTCTATTCATAGCTCCAATATTTGGACTACCAGCCTTCGCGAGTGTATATAATCTATAAGCCTGAGTTCGTCCTCTCCATCTATGATCTTTAGATACAGATGACACATCAAAATTATTTGCAGCGACATCTTGATATTTTACTATTCCTTTGATAATATGATCAGGCACATAAAATCCTTTATCTCTTGCTTCCAACAAAAAATGTCCTGCATAGTTGGTCCCCCATTCACTTACTGCATTATCTCCAGGCCAGTACCCTAGGCCACCTCCACTTGTCTGGAATAGACTTAGTCTTTCTATCCCACGTCTTATATTGGTTTCGATTTTGTATTTCCTTTTATCACTTAACTCTGTCACTGCATCAAGGTATAACTGAGGAAAAACAGAAGAGGTAGTCTGCTCTACACAACCATATGGATAGCGAATTAAATATTTTAATCGTCTACCAAAATTCATCGGAGGCATATTGCTCAATTCTAATACACCTTCATTACTACCAATCGTGCCGAATAATTCATAATTCATCTCCCACTCTTGTCCCGGTTCAACTGAGGCTTCATAAACTTTCGAAGTATAGGGATTTGGGTTTCTGATATCGATATTCACTTCATCATAAGCACTTTCTCCATGACCGGATACTGTCATTTTCACCTTTGCTAATCCTGTTGCTCCAGCTACATTCATATCAAAATAGGCTTGCTTATCTCCTAATTTTGAGAAAGTAAGATTCTGAGATATACTGCCACTGATACTTAGATTATCTGAAGTTTCTACTGACACTTTTACGTTTTTTATATTGTCTTCCATGGCAAACACATTTGCTGGCAACGTTAGACTTTCGTTCGGCCCAAGGACTCTTGGCAATGTTGCCAGCAACATTAATGGTTTTTTCACTGGAGTGGTCTCTTCTGCATTTCCGTAAGCATTATTATTTCTTGCTACTACCATCGTCCTCACCGATCCGACATAATTAGGCATTGAAATTTTATGGGATTGGCTTGCTCCTGCAGTTATTGTAAATGGCCCGAGATGCCGTACAACAGGTACAAAACGATTCGCTTTTTTACCTTTTTTATTACCAAGTGAATTGGCATCACCACCAATGGATATGTAACGATCCAACTTACCTCCATACCCGTCAAGAACCATATCGTATATATCCCATGTTTTGACTCCCAAAGCTTGTTTTGCATAGAAATGATTCCATGGATCCGGTGTTTTGAATCTTGTCAAATCCAATAATCCCTCATCTACAACTGCCAAAGTGTAAGTCATTGGTTTGCCATTCTGCTCAGACACCTTTACCACAAATGACTCATTTGGTCGAATTGATTCTGGCATACTTATTTTTGGATTTATCTCACTCGAATCATCAATAACAGAAATCGGTACAATTCCAAACATTCTAATTGGAAGATCATTAGCTCCGTTATTATGTGGTTGGATAAGATGTGCATGAATGTAGACATTAGAGTTCATCGATGCATCCGTAAGGATTTCTACTTTAGTTTCATCCTTTTTGCCATCAATCCAGAATGATTGAAGCACTTTTTCTCCCTTTTCGATAGATATAAAAATTTTTGATCCTTCATTACTTGGGATTTTTACCTCTATACTTTCTCCTACTTTATATGATTTCTTATCAGTTGTAAAGAGTAATTGCTGAGGACCATCTTTTGATCCTTGACTACCCCAAGAATAGCCCGTATAGAACATATCACCTGTACAGTGGCCAGTCACATCATCACAGATTCTGATCATATAGTTATTATACTCATCTTCAAATTTTACATTAAAGTCAGCTTTACCATTGGCATCAGTAGTTACTTTATCTTTAAGAATAGCCCCAGTATGTTTTGCACTATTGTAATTATATTTCTGACTGTATCCTCTGTCATACCACCAATTCCATTCCGCTGAGTAGATTCCTATAGACAATTTTCGGTTAGCGATTGGCTTTCCGTCGGTACCTACCACCACTAATGGAATATCAGTCGGTGTATTACTTTTTATAAATCTAGAACCCCACCTTGTCTTTGGCATATTTACACCTACATAAGATGCATAAATATCAGCATCCATACTAAAGTTATCTTCACTAAAATTTCCTCCTTTTTCGAAGACTTTCGTTTTGAAATTAGCTCTTAATTTACCAGGAGCCAGCCAATTTTCATTTTTCATAATGCTGAAACTCGTCTTACCAGACTCATCCAGATTGCCATCAAAAACTGTGGATGGAACAGGGTCGATTTTACGCGCTGGATCATCAAAAACATATTCATCATATCCTTTGAATTGTGTGCTGCTAGGCATGATTTGCATATCGACTTTTGCTCGTAACCCATCTCCAGGTGCACCGTGTAACCATGTGGAAGTTAACCCTACTTTTTGATCAGCATAGAGCGCAAGCCTAGCATCTTCATCCAAGTCGTATTTGATTTTGAGCCTGTTAGGTTTTACTGTTTCTACTTTAAGTGACTTTTGAAATTGGGATCCTCCCACACTTACTATTGCTGTCCAATTTCCTGTGGGATCTGCGTCATCAGTAGGTACTGCGTATGAATATAATCGACCCTTATTGTCTGTTCTAGTTTTAGTATATTTTTGTTTGCCCCGAGCATCTTTTACCGTTAGCGTCACTGGGTGATTACTAGGTAATTTAGCTAGCTTATCCTCTAACATGAAATTGATAAATAATGTGTCTCCTGGTCTCCAAACGCCTCTTTCTCCATAGATATATCCATCTATTCCTTTCTTCTTCGACTTTCCAGACACTTCGAATTCTGATAGACTATTAGCATGTTGGTCTTGTAGATTGATGTAGCCGAATTCTAATCCACTTTTTACAATACCAAAGGACACCTCTTTTTCAGTTTCTATAGAAAGTTGACCATTACTACCCGTTAATCCAGATGTGATTAACTGTTGTTGGAAATCGTACAATTTTACTGTCGCACCATCGATAGGTTCGACGGATTTGAGATCTGACAAAACAAAATAGTGATTGTTATTTTGACCTTTTTTAGCAATGATTCCAATATTCGAACCTAGGATATTTCTTGTGATAAAATTTGAAGAATCATAATATCCTCGTTTACATGGGTCATTCCTGTCTTCCCACCTATATCCATCATAATTTATACTTGACTCTATTATCGAAGTAAATCCGTCTCTTTCACTAAGAGTTTTATTCTCAACTTCATCAGATTCACAATCATAATCGATCACATCATCTTTTTCAAATCCGATTCTTACTTGGTAGATTGCTCCAGGATCTGGTGTAATTAGTTTTCTCAGATCCAGTGCATACCTAACATAACTGGCATCATTGTTTTCGATATTTAGATTTGATAATTTTATCTTTTGTTGATGAATGATTCGACCTACGGCTTGCAAATCATACGTTGTATTCAGTCTATTATATTGTAAAAATTGCAACACATTATCATCGAATATTTTAAAGACTTCCACTTGCGCACCTTTTAGATTTATCGCTTCGAAAGGAAATATTATTTCATCGTTAAATGGTACTATTACTCCTTTACCAGCAAGGCGTACTGCTGGTTTTATAGGATCGAACGAAAGGCTTTTGATATATTCATCCTTCAATCCATCTTCCTCTTTATTAGCGATCGATTTGTCTAAGATTAGTTCAAAAGGGCTATCCACTTTGCTTTGTGGGTATACAGTCAATCTCGATCCGTTGATTTCATATTTCAACTTACCTTTATAATTTTTTATTCTTACCAATCCTTCAAGGCTCTGACGTTTATCAAGAGGCGATGTGAAATCTATAAAAACAGATCTATTTTCTCCCTTACTAGCCTCCGCCGATATTATTTGAAAGATTCCTTTTGGAAAAATAATCTGTTTACGTTCTCCCTCAAAATCAGAGTCCCATTTACGACCATCCCATTTTATATTGACCTCTGACCCTTCCTTTGTACGTACAATATTTGAAATAGAAAAGCTATGGTGCCTTCCACTCGAATGAGTCCATAATAATTCGATATCTGAGCCTTGCTGTGTAGCAGAAAGCATCTTCTCTATTTCATTATTATCAATAAAATCAGAAGACTTGATGGCACCTGTGTATTGGATCAGATCACCATCGTTCGGTGGATAGTTGATCTTATAAAAATCCAAATCAAGATTCAAAACTCTTGTCCTAAAAGGTA
This sequence comes from Halioglobus sp., assembly GCA_047628935.1. GTDB lineage: Bacteria > Bacteroidota > Bacteroidia > Chitinophagales > Saprospiraceae > CAJXUU01. The sequence continues at coordinate 23,359 of JBLHWH010000013.1, forward strand.
TAGTCGCATCTCTAAATCTCTCAGGTACATCTTTATATATTGTGGACAGTTGAATGGTAAAATCATATCGTGCATTGTATTCAAAATATTCTTCAGGATCAAATATCAATGTTGACATATCTTTCCAATATGCTTTACCATTGACTTTTGGAGTGATTTTGAAAAGTTTGGGGTCAACTTCATTTCCTATTTGCTCAGGTTCTATAACCGCTCCAGAAAATCGAAAGACCAGATTATCTGCCACAGATATTTCCGACTGAGTATGCTCGACTAAATAGCTCCCATATCCTTCACTGAGAACAGGCAATGGAGATGAATCATCCATGCTTTTATTTTTACAACCAATACTTAATAAGAGCAGTAAGAAAAGTGACATATATTTCATAGTCGAGATAATTTATGTGAAAGATCAAAATATTATATAATTATAAAAGTACAATTTAGAAATGGGGATGGGAAGTAAGAAATATTATTCGTTAGTCATTATTGATTATTTGACCTGATAAATAAGAATCTCAATATCTCAAATTAATAAGCAGCGCTTTGAATATCAAATGCATCTTATTAATGCAGTGAAACTATTCAGTTAATCAATGTGAAATATTCTACTTATTCCATAGTATTGTATAACGTAATTTATATAAATAACAAAACCAATGAAAAACCTATTACTTTTAGCTACACTTTTTTGTTATTCTTATGCTTCTTTTAGTCAGATCACAAGTATTGACTTCATACTAGACTATGATACTGATGATGGCACAACATATTATTACAATGCCAATCTTCTTATCAATTCTGGTTCAGCAACAACAATACCTCAACGCGTACAATTCAATTCTCAATATAGCATCGTCATGCCAACAGGTGCAGAAGTTGAAATAGATGAAAATTATATGCCGCTATTCAATAATGCAAATTATGGTGGTACTGAACCTATTGATTGGGAGATAAATTTCATAACAATATCGCCTAACATAACTCCCGACAAAGATTATGTATCAATCACTCCAAAAATAAACATAAGTACTTATCACTATAATAACCTTGCAGCAGGAGATATCATTCCTCTGTTTAGAATCGCTGTTAGCAATGGTGTAGGATGTCCAAATGATGTTCGCCTCTTCGAAAATGGAGTAGATCCTTCGTCTAGCGAAATTGGAAATGGATATGACTATTCTAATGGATTTACAGTGGGTAGCACAAGTCAACTATATTCTGGAAACCAACCTTCCAACATTTCAATCACTGATATATCAATCAATGATAATGAAGTTATCAATTGTGCTGGAGAATGTGTAATCATTACACCAGATGTGGTCTGTGCACCTTTAGACCTTACTTACTTATGGAGTACGGGCGAGACTACAGAATCAATCACAGTATGCCCCAATGTTTTTGAGACATATACAGTAACTGTAACCGGATCACCGGGGTTAACTGCAGTTGCTAGTATATTCGTAAATATAGAAGAAGACGTTATCTATTTTGATAATGAAGTTGAGTTTTTCTGTATTGGACAATCCTACTTTCCTAATTCAGAGTTTGGACTAGATACTTGGGCTAGTAGTGATGAGTCCGTCGCCTCGTTTGACAATGATGAATTATTAATTCACGCAGAAGGGACTACAAACATTTCTACCACAACTCTATCTGGATGTGTTACTGAATACGAAATAACTACTTCACCGCTTCCTATTGTTGCTTTTGATGGCCCAAGTACGATTTGTGGGATGCAAACTACTAATATGGCTTCATCTTCAACTGGTGCTTGGACCACGGACAACACCAGTATTGCTACTGTAACTAATGCTGGAAATGTAACTGCTATCAGCCCAGGTATTACATATTTAACATTTACAAATAATACTAATCTATGTCAAGCTACTACTGACATCCCTTTGACAGTTCTTCCTGCTCCTTTTATCCAAAATACTGGCTCTGAGGAATTATGTATTGGAGAAACTACATTGATGGCATCTGCTAATGCAGGAACTTGGGAAAGTTTTCCAGAATTTGTAGCTACAATTGACAATAGTGGATTGATTACAGCTGTATCTTCAGGTGAAGCATATTTTACATTCACAGAAACGCAGACTGGATGTACAAATACCCTCGGTACAATAATAGTAAATCCATCACCAGAAATTACCTCTGGTGCACCAAAAATATGTGTTGGAGAAAAAACTAATCTATTTCCATCAACAGGAGGTACATGGACAAGTGATGATCCTAGTGTAGCAACAATAAATAACAACGGATTAGCAACAGGCGTTTCACCCGGAATTGTACGTTTTTCATTTACTGACGCTACAACAGGTTGTACTTCTGCACCAAGCAATACAACTATAGTCGAAAGCTGTATGGCCAATCCTGCACTTGAATGTTCTCAGGCAGAAATTATTTGTGATATGGATTTATTAAATAATTTCTTAGGAACAATGCCTCAAGAAGAATCAGGAGGGAATCAACCTAATCCGCTTTGTCCAGACAATACAGGTGTTGCAAATAACATTTCTTGGATCGGTTTTGTAGCTCCAGAAGGTAATTATAGCATCACTGTTACACCAATAAACTGTTCAGTTTCTACTGACGGAACTGAAGGAGTACAAATCGGTTTGTACACTTCTTGTGATTTTACAGAGTCAGTATTCTGTGACGCCAATTGCTCAACAGATCCAGTAACATTTGATAGCAGTGTTTTAGAATCTGGCCAAGAGTACTTTTTATTTATTGATGGTTGCTCTGGTTCTGCTTGTGAATATGAAATACAACTTACTGGCAGTTATATCAGCCAATGTGAAAGCCCATGTGATGATGCATCTATCAATACAGCCTGGGATTATGTACCAGCAGGAGAATTTAACGAGGATTACAATATAATCACTTACGCAACTGCACCTAACCTACTAGAAACAGGAGGTCGAGATCATTTGGTTTTCTATGACTACAATACTGGAAATGTCTACCTTAAAGAAAATAATGGAAATGGATTCCTAGACAATGAAATCCTGCTATTCAACAATGAAGATCATTATGAAAACGGAACCTACAAAATCTACTTAGAAGACATAGATAATGATGGGTTGACAGATTTAGTATTATCTGAAAGTAGTATTTTTAATTCTGCCGGTAGTGGTGATAGGTTATCTGTCTACCAAAATCTAGGTAGTGGTGAATTTGTGCTTCAGATCAATGAACAAGTATGTGGGATGGAAGGGCCCGATAAACTTACTATAGTTGATTTTGATAATGATGGAATGAAGGATATTTTCTTTGTTTGTGTGGATTACATCTATGATATTTTGTGGATTAATAGCTGGGAAAATATAGAGTTAAATAACTTTAACGCGCAGAATTTTGAATACTTCTACACTGGTGATTTTAATGATGATGGAAATATTGATATTGCGTTTGATGATTGTTCAGCCCTTTTAAACAATGGTGATAGAACTTTCGAAGAAAGTAATTTTGTTTGCCCTGAAAATATCACACCATCACTTTATTATTTTGTAGAAGAATCAAGTATATTAATAGATCATTTTTTTCTTATAAGTGTTGAAGGCACACAGAGTTCAGATTGGGAATATTGCGGTAATTTCCAAGGTGGAGACTATGAAAATGAAATCTTTAGAGCTTTTATAAACTCTCCTATTGAAGAAAGTATCATAATTCCTCAAGTAGAAGGTTTCCAATCTACAAACCCTAACATTGAGTGTTTAGGCGAGATAGAGCTTTTACAAACATCTAACGTAGTAGCTAGACAAAACACAAAAATAGACCTCACCCTCAACGGTTGCACAGACTTCTTAGTTATAGAAGGAGATCAAATATTTGCATGGATCAATCCAAAACAATCTACTAAGATACTCGGGACTGCTTTTATTGATAAAAACGCAAATGGCGTTTATGATAGCGATGAACTTCCACTCAGAAATGTTTTGGTATCTATCACTCCAGGAGACTTTTCAATACTGACTGACGATGATGGAAACTATACGTTCTCAGTACCACCAGGCACATATACACTTACGGCCAATGTAAACGAAGGAGAATGGGTACAAACTGAATTAACAATTGATAACATCCAAATTACAGAACCTTGTAATGAAGGATACAACTTTCCATTCGTGCCTATTCCTACACCAGAAGAAATGGCCACCCTTTCAATGGTGAATACTATCGCAAGGTGTGACTTCGAAACAAGGTTTACCATTACAGTAGAAAATACAGGAGCAGAACCATTAGATGCAGTTCTAACATTTAATTTTGATGATAAGACAACTTTCTTTTCTAGTGACATCGCCGGCTATCAACTTATTGGAAATACTGTATCTGCCAATATTGGTCCATTAGCCCCATTCTCACCTCAGACTTATAAAGTGACTGTGAAGATGCCAAGTGGCTCGACGAACCTACCTATGCTCGCATTTGATGCTAAACTATATGATAAATTTGGAGATTTAATTAAAGAGTATGGATACTCTGACCAACTCCGTTGTTCTTACGATCCGAATGATAAGAGAGAATACCCAGACAGAGAAGGATTAGAAAATCTTACGCTCATGGACGAAGACTTAGAGTATACTATCAGATTTCAAAACAATGGAAACGATACTGCATTCCAAGTAAAGATAGTAGACCCTCTTGATTCGAATATTGATCCATCGACTATCCGTGTAATCAACGCTAGCCATGATGTAGAAACATGTATCGAAGGTACAGATTTGATCTTCTTATTCGAAGATATTTTATTGGTGGATAGTACAACAAACTATGCCGCCAGTCAGGGTTTTGTTACATTCCGATGTAATGCCAAAGATGGTCGAGCGGAGATGACTCCTGTGCATAATCAAGCTGATATCATCTTTGATACCAATTCCCCGATCGTGACCAATAAAACTATTAATACACTTGTGAGTGAGCTTTGTACTGATAAAGAAACCTTCTTATCCGCAGCAATCTGCGATGGAGAATCATATGAAGGGTATACTGAATCAGGTATTTACACTCAAAATATAGAATTGCCATATGGTTGCGATTCTCTAGTGACGATCGAACTAGATGTACAAGGCATCACTATAGCACAAAACACGGTAGATATATGTCAAGGCGAGAGCATATTTTTCAACGGAGTAAGTTATGATATTGCCGAGTCAACAGAAATTGTCGATACTATATTGAACGAAAATGGATGTATAAAAGAAGTCATTTCTCTCCAAGTGAATGTAACTCAAATCAACTACTCACAGGAAGACATCACTGCTTGTGAAGGAGATGATATCGTCATTAACGGAAATACCTATCTGTTAACTGAATCTATTGAAGTTATAGATTCATTCTTTGGTTTAAATGGCTGTGTCACTGACATTCAAACATTCCAAATAATGGTGTTACCGACTATATATGAACAACTGGACACGACTATCTGTGAAGGATTTGATTACGAAGGATTGACTGTAGCAGGAACTTACACTATTGATAGTTTTGACCTGGCAACAGGTTGTCAGTTAAAATTTACTATAAATCTAGCCGTACTGCCTTCGAGTGATCCACTATGTATTGTTGGCACTAAAAATCTTGCCGAAAATCTAGTAAAGTTATATCCAAATCCTGCTTCTGAATCCATTTTCATAGAAACTAAAGATGTATGGGAATTAATTAAGATTGTGAACACACAAGGCAAAACAGTAACTGATGTCAAGCAAGACAAAGCTGAAAAACAAGAGATCATTATATCTCAATACCCATCTGGCGTTTATATGATTATTTTCCAGGATGGCAAGAAGAATTTGACGAAACGGTTTGTGGTGAGATAGAAGAGATACTTCAATCAAATAATATCAATTGAAAAGATTCCTAGACTTCTAAATTTAGGAATCTTTTTTAGTTTGCATTAAAGGCTAAAATAGAACTTCCCAATCTTTACTGGCTTGGGAGTCCTAATAATATTTTTTTAGTATCTACTCAAACCTTTCTCCTATCTTCCCACCACAATAAAATACATATGCTCAACATCAATCAAGTTCGAAAAGACACACCTCACTGCCAAAACAAACTTTTCTTCAATAGTGCTGGAGCATCACTAGTTCCTTCAATAGTTACAGAACGGATGAAAACTTACCTCGATGAAGAGGCAGAGTTGGGCGGATATAAACTTGGATTAGGAAATAGGATTCAGTCAGAATTGCAAGAGTTTTATGCTGAGACCTCTAAGATGCTGAATTGTAAACCTCGGAATGTAGCTTTCTCTATCAATGCTACTGATGCTTATGGTCAAGTTTTATCTGCCATTCCTTTTGAGAAAGGAGATGTAATTATTACTACGGACGATGACTATACTTCCAATCATGCCCAGTTTTCGGTATTGTACCAGCGATTCAGAGTAGCCACTGTAAGAGTGCGAAATCTAGCTAATGGAGATATTGATCTGACACATATGCAGGAATTGATCAAAGAGCATCATCCAAAATTGGTCTCTGTCTCTCATATCCCTACCAACTCTGGTAAAATTCAAAATGTAGAAGCCATCGGTGATTTGTGCTCGGAGAATGATGTATTATATATAATTGATGCATGTCAATCTGCAGGTCAGATGCCTTTGGATGTGCAAAAACTGAAGTGCGATTTCCTTTGTTCTTCGGGGAGGAAATTTCTAAGAGGACCTAGAGCTACTGGATTTCTTTATGTTTCTGATAAAGCCGTAGCAGACAATCTTATACCGATCAGAGTAGACGGTCGAGGTATGGAATGGGTAGCGGCCAAAAAATTCAAAGCGGTAGATAATGCCTTACGTTTCGAAACTTGGGAGCAAAATGTAGCTTGTGTTCTTGGTCTAAAAGAGGCTATTCGATATGCAAATAATATCGGTTTAGATAATATCTGGAATTACAATCAAGATATACTGTCCTATTTGAGAAATAAGTTATTTGAAGTTCCAGGCATGAAAATTTTGGATCAAGGCTCACAATTAGCCAGCATCCTTACTTTTCAGATAAAAAACAAAGATAGGCAACACACTATCAACACATTAGAGCAAAACAATATATATTTCTCAGTGGCATTCAGAGGAGCAGCTTTGATTGACTTTGACAAGAAAGGAACTGATTGGGCGATTCGATTGGCTCCACACTATTTTAACACACATGGAGAGATCGATCAATTGGTAGATATTATCCGTAGTATTTGACAAAATAATTACCTTTGCCTTCTAATTAATTCCGACGACATTTGAATTTGTCGCATATTTAGTGTGCTTAATTCAATAATACGGGCGTTTACTAAGTAAGCCACCCTTTCGTATCGGAATTACACCAAGTCCCAAAGTGACATTTTGAAACAGAATTGGTATAAGAATTACAATCCATGGCAGACGTTTTTGATAAAGTAGACGAAGTATTAGCAGAGATTAAATCAGCAGAAATTGCAGGTTCTGATGCCCTCGAGCAATTCAGAATAAAGTATCTCGGAACTAAGAATATCATCAAGCCTCTTTTCGGGGAGATTAGAAATGTTCCTAATGAGAGAAAAAAAGAATTTGGTCAACTTTTGAATTCACTGAAACAAGAAGCTGAAGCTAAATTCGAAGCTTCAAAATCAGCATTGTCATCTGCAGAAGGAAAGAAGTCTGCTAATGAAATTGATCTTACGGCACCAAATGATCCTATTGCACGAGGTAGTCGACATCCTGTATCTATCGTAATGAATCGATTGATCGAGGTGTTCGAGCGTATTGGATTTACAGTAGCGGAAGAAAGAGAAATAGAAGATGATTGGCATAACTTTACTGCCATGAATACTCCTGAAGATCATCCGGCGAGAGATATGCAGGATACTTTCTATCTTAAAAATAGTGTCACAAGACTGTTGCGTACACATACCTCATCTGTACAAGCGAGAGTGATGACTACAGAGAAACCACCAATCAGAATCATAGCGCCAGGTCGTGTATATAGAAATGAGACGATCTCCGCAAGATCACACTGCCAATTCCACCAAGTAGAAGGATTATACATCGATGAGAATGTATCGTTTGCTGATATGAGACAGACATTGCTTTATTTTGCAAAAGAGATGTACGGACCACAGACTGACATAAGGCTGCGACCAAGTTATTTTCCATTTACTGAGCCGAGTGCGGAGATGGATGTATGGATGGGTACTGAGTCTGAAACAGCGAGAAAACTGACCAAAGGAACGGGTTGGTTAGAAGTACTAGGTTGTGGAATGGTAGATCCTAATGTATTAGAAAACTGTGGCATCGATTCTGAGAAATATTCTGGATTTGCATTTGGAATTGGCATCGAAAGATCAGCTATGCAGAAGTATGATATTAGTGATATTCGTTTGTTATTCGAAAACGATAGTCGCTTTTTGAAGCAGTTTAGCAGTGTGATATAATATTTATTCACCTTACGTAAGTTGTAAAAGATGCAAGTACAAATCGCAATCAATATATTAAACTTTATGCAGCTAATTGGTCTCTCCCAGAAAATGTTAATATTAAAAAATAACTAATATTTAAGCAAAACATCTACGATTTTGGAATAAAGAGCGATATTTTGAGTATCTATTGACTAAAAAATAAAAACAATGCCTCATACTATTTTACACGACGTTCATATCAATGCTGATATCTCTTCTGTATTCGAAGCCATCTCGGAGCCAAAACATTTGAATAATTGGTGGACAAATAAATGTTCTGGTATAGCTGGCAAAGGATCTAAATATAATTTATACTTCACTGATGAATTCGATTGGTACGGAGAAGTGACTCATTGCATAGCGGATAGTGCATTCGCCATTACAATGACAAAGAGTGATGCTGATTGGGACTATACCACATTTGGCTTCGAAATCGAGTCTATAGATAATGAAGTTACTAGACTAAAATTCTATCATAAAGATTGGCAAGATACGAATCATCACTACAGGAGAACTAGCTACTGCTGGGCTCTATTATTGTATAATTTAAAGGAGTATTTAGAGGATGGCAGTGTTGTGCCTTTTGAGGCTAGGAGTGGGTATTAGTGGCTTAAAATTAACAGAGTGTGCACAAAGACGTAATAATAGCTAGACTATTCTCATATACGTTATCAGCATCCATGTTCGATTCTTAAGTTTTCATAAAATACTTCAAAAACAACGATTCTCTTTATGAAATAATCGTTGAAATTAATGGCCGAATCGGCTCCCATAGATTTAGCTATAAATTTATGACTCCATTTCCCAACAGCTTCTCTTCTATGTATGTATTGATTAATCAATTCTGGATTTCTTTCATGTTTTAATGCTTGGACAAATGAACTTCTATTAAGTAAATTCCAATAGCCATATTCCTTTACTTGCTCTACTTGTGCTTTAAAAGAGTCATTTCCTGTAAGATATACAAGCTCTTCACTTGTATCTTTATCTTGCGTTATAGTAATTACAACTGTGTCTTGTGGATCTTTGGTTATCAATGAAATCCCTGCATAAACTGTATCATATTTCAACTTTTCTCCCTTTAGTTCTAGTGTGCTATTTTGAAAACTATTTAAGACGCTGCACACTTCTTGTTTATCATATTCCCAATCTATTGTATTCCCATTTACAATGTCATTAAGCATAGTTCGTGTCTGATTCTTTGATTCACCATAATTATCCCGCAATAGCTTCTCAAAAAGATCAACTAATTCTTCCAATACAATTCTGTCATTGTGTGGCAGATTCTGATTAAATGAATTGATTCTACTATTGTCATTATTACAAGATAGCAAGAGTATAAAAGGTAGTGATATGTATATTCTATATTTCAAATGTCAGGTTTGTCAAATCTCATGATTCCTAATGTCATAGTATAACCCCAGACTTTGTTAATAGTCGGTACTAACATCGTTATCCATAATTCTGTATAGATATTCTATTTCTTCGATTGTTCAAAATACAACAATTTCAAATTACATATTGGAATTAGAAGTTTCCAAATTGGGTTCCCAGTATCCCTGATTCTTTTGATCCCTAATATAAGCATTATTATTGCTAATATTGAAATTCCAAAAACATACACCAGTGTTGCAATCTCTTGAATCGCATTTACAGAATCAAATTCAATCTCTCTAAATCTTCGCCTATTTAGGTATTCCCAAACTGCGACTATCACCCCTGGAAGAAAGAATATACAGATAGTTAAGCCAAAGGCCAATAGACTTAAAGCTCTAAAATTTGACCGACTAATTCGACCATTAAGTGAAACAATATCTATCAAACTCAATTCTTGATTTTCACCTTCATATAGATAATTACTCCAGTAGACTGTTTGGTTACAAATTCTTAGCTTGTCGTTCTTAACTAATTTTCGTGGTGACTTGATTACATCGTCATTTACAAAAATTGCTTTGGTTTCATCTAGGTTGGTTAGAACCCAATAACCTCTTTCATAACCTACTTCTGCATGCAAAGTTGGACAATCCTGGGCTCGAATTACAATGTCATTTTCACTTCCCTTTCCTATTTTATAAAGCCTATTCATCTTCCTAATTATCTAGAAATCGTATATTACCCATGCATCATTAATCCCTGATAATAAATCAAATGCCACTCCCCAGCTAACTTACTATATCTTTTTTCTAAGCTAAACATTCCTCCGTTTCCTACTATAGTCTCTGATATAATACCGCCTGTATTGGTAAATATCCGTTCAAAAGTACCTCCATAGTTGTCAAATGGTTTATGGATTTTCCAGTCCCGCTTGAGCCATTGCATTTCTACAAGTGTCAAAACAGAATCTCCTTCTTGCACCACTCCTGAAAGCGGGAACACAATGCGACTCATCTGGAATATGCTATCAATATGAAATTGATCATAAAAAGAATGAAAGTCAGAAGGTAAACTATTTTCTGATTCGCTCACCTCTTCCACTATATAAGTTTTAGATTGATCTATCTTTATTTTTTTATAAAACAAAAATGCACTGCTGATAGCAGCCAATACCAACATTACTCTAATTAGATTCTTTTGCATAAACTAATATATATTCCTCAAATAAATGATAAAATAGATCAAACTCTTGTTCATAATCATCTTTTTTGACCTTACCTTTGAATGTTCCTTTATCCTTAGAAGCATCTAAAGACCAAATGTGTATATGAGATATAAATCCGAGCCCTCTCTTACCATACGCTTTGTACAACGACTCTTTAGCACCCCAGATTATGTGTAATGCTTTATTAGGATCAGATTCATCGATGAATTGCTCTTCTTCTTTCGATACAAATTTATGCCTTATCCGACTGATCTTACTCACATAGGTCTGGATGTCTACCCCTACCAACTGATTGGAAGCGATCACGCTGATATGATTATTACTATGACTGATCGATATATGATAATCTGAATCATTAAGGTGTGGCTTGCCATGAATATCTTTAACAAATTCTCCTCTTGACACTCTGCCAGACATCAAGTGAAGCAAATACCTCGAAGCGAGCCATTCCATTTTTTTCCGACTACTCAATTTTTCAATGATCTCTTCTTCAGATTCATGAATGTCAAGTTTCGTTTCAAAATAGGTTTCCTTTTCAACTACTTTCCATATAGAAAGCTCGATTTCTGGATCATTAGATATTTTTAATTTGATAGGCATCGATCAAAAGTATTAAAACTTTAGCATCTGTAATCTGATACCTCAAATAACTTACTATTTTTGCGACTTAATTTTTTAAATTAGATTTCATCTTATGATTTTAACTGATAAGCGTATACTAGAGGAGATAGATAATGGCAACATCGTCATAGACCCTTTTGACCCTAAATGTCTGGGTACAAATAGTTATGATGTACACCTCGGTAAACACCTAGCTACCTATAAAGATGAAGTTTTAGATGCTAAAAAACACAACGAAATCGAACACTTCGAAATCGGAGAAGAAGGGTTTGTAATTCAACCAGGAACGCTTTATCTAGGAGTAACCGAAGAATATACAGAAACACATTCTACCGTGCCGTTCCTTGAAGGAAAATCTAGTATCGGTCGACTTGGTATAGACATTCATGCTACTGCCGGTAAAGGCGATGTAGGGTTCTGTAATACTTGGACATTAGAGATCTCATGTGTACACCCTGTCCGTGTATATGCGGGTATGCCAGTTGGTCAGTTGATCTATTTCATGGTAGAGGGTGATATTGAAAATTACTATAATAAAAAGCCGAATGCAAAGTACAATACTCGTACGATCAAACCCGTGGAGAGTATGATGTGGAAGAATAAGTTTTAGGAGTTCTACTAATGTATCCGCGACTTTAGCCGCGTGCGTACCACTCTCGGAGCCCTAGCATGTTGGCATTTTACTTGAAAACTGTAGCCTTTTCTAGGCGTTATCATAAGCTAGATGGGTTCACGATGCCGAACTCCTCGAACACATAAAAAATGTTACCCAAACTCATTTAACATCACATTCAAATCCTCTAACGTATTAATCTCCTCTTTGGGCTTATCCTTTCTCCATCTTTTGATTCTTGGAAATCGTAAAGCAACACCAGACTTATGTCGAGTAGATTTCGCTATCCCTTCGAACGCCAATTCAAAGACCAATTCTGGATTAACACTACAAACTGGTCCAAATCGTTCTTGAGTATTCTTCTTTACCCACTGAGTTATTTCTTTAAATTCTTCGTCCTTTAGCCCTGAATATGCCTTGGCAAATGGAACTAAAAGATCTCCATCCTTAACAGCAAAAGTAAAACCTGTATATAGATTCGCTCTTCGTCCATGTCCCCTCTGAGCATAGATCATCACTGCATCAATCGTCAAAGGATCAATTTTCCACTTCCACCAATCGCCTTTTTTACGGCCTGATTTGTATGGAGAGTGCAGATGCTTGAGCATGATCCCTTCTGATAGAAATTCTCTGGATCGTTCTCTTTCTTTTTCCAATTCTTCCCAAGTTGCAAACCCGACTTCTTCTGATAATAGCAATCGATCAGAATCTATTTCTTTCACGATTTCTTTTAGTAAACGCCTTCTTTCTTGAAGCGAATTCTCTCTTATGTCTTCTCCATCATACTCTAGAAGATCATAGGCCATGATGATAATTGGCGCATCTAAGAGATGTTTTTTCGTCACATTCTTTCTTCCAATCCTTGTTTGGAGCGTATTAAAATTAAGTGGTTTCCCATCTCTATATGGCAGTATTTCTCCATCGATTACGATATCTGTGTTCGTTTTATTTTTTAAATGTTGCAGCTCAGGAAACTTTTCACTTACCAGTTCCTCGCCTCTCGACCAAAGGTAATACTCTCCCCCTCTCAGGATAAGTTGACCTCTGATACCATCCCACTTCCGCTCTGCCGACCAATCAGATGGACTACCCAATTGATCGAAATCGATATCTAATGAATAAGCCAAATAAAATGGATAAGGCTTTGATAGATCTTCAGTTGGATTAGATGCTAACACCAACTCTTCGAAGGTAATGGTTGTTGGATTCCAGTTCCCCATTAATCGGTGAGTGATTTTACTTTCTTCTATTCTAGAAAGTTTAGCAAGTGCATTTATGATTGACTTTTGTGATACCCCAACCCTGAATCCTCCAGTGATCAATTTATTGAACAGGAATCGTTCATCTTGATCCAGTGAAGTCCATGCATCTTGGATTGTAGCTTTCTTTACGGCTTCTTCTTTGTCTTTCAAATCTATGATCACACCTATCCAATCTGATAGTGAGTTATCCGATTTTTTGGTAGCCTTTGGAGTTATTAGTGCAATTGTCTCAGCTAGATCACCTACTATATGATAACTCTCTTCGAATAACCATAATGGAAGCCCAGCTAAATCGGCCGACCACTCTCTAAGAAGTTTCGTGGTGACAGTTCGTTTTGGCCGTCTATGGGAAAATAGCGCAATCGCCCATACTTTATCTTTGTCTTCCGAACTGGAAAAATACTCAACCAGCGCATTGATTTTCGCAGTGCTCTTTGTTGTATGATCAAGTTGTTTGAATAATTGGGCGAATCTTTTCATTTATTCGCTGTTCCTTCTTCAACTTCAGAAACCGCGCTTAGTTCGTCTCCAGTATATTCTGTATCTACAACAGCGGAGTAATAACCTATGCTTGACAGGTACCTCGAAAATACATCTGTATATCCATGCGTCACGTAGATACGTTCGGCTTCGGTAGCTTTCACAGCACTGACCAATTCATCCCAGTCGGCGTGATCGCTCAATATGAATCCTCTGTCTGCAGATCTTCTGCGTCTCGTTCCTCTCACGGCCATCCATCCAGAAGCAATCCCTGATGAAAAATTTTTGAATTTCTTAGACCAAGCAGAATCTACTGCAGATGGGGGAGCTATTACAAGACTGCCCGCATATATCGATGGCTTTTGCCCTTGGACCACTCGGGTCGTTTCATTTAGATGGACACCTTGTCTACGGATTACTTCATTCACATTTTCTACCGCTCCGTGCGTAAATATCTTTCCGATAGAATGATCTACATTATTGATTATCCTTTGTGCTTTACCTAGAGAATAAGCTGCCAATACACTTACTTTTCCTTGTTCTTTATTGGTTCTCCACCAGTCATTAATCTCATCCATAACTTCTGACTGCGGCTGCCATTTGAATACTGGCAGTCCAAAAGTTGATTCTGTTATAAAAGCATGGCACTTTACAGGTTCGAAATCTTCGGAGACCCCGTCTGGGGTCGTTTTATAATCACCTGAAGCTACCCAAACTTCACCTTTATATTCTACTCTGATCTGAGCAGAACCAATAATATGTCCTGCTGGATGAAAACTAAACTTCACACCATTAACAGACATTTCTTCTCCATAGTCTATCCCCTTAGCATTGATGTGGCTGCCAAGTCTGTGCTTGATCACAGGAAGTGCAGAATGAGTGCACAAGTATGACTTATTTCCATATCGAGAATGATCAGAATGTCCATGCGTGATAAATGCTTTATTGACAGGCTTCCACGGATCAATATAAACATCGGCTTGAGGTACGTACAGCCCTTCTTCTCTGAATTCTATTAATTGCATATCGTAAAGGTAAGATTATGAAAATTATTATTGAATGGGTTTGCTTAGCCTTTGCAATATTTATACAATTTTGAATTGTAAAGTTATACAATTTACTCCGCAACTCAAACGTTCCTATATTTGCATCTGAAAGGTAGGTATCGGCTTGATAAAACCTGATAGCAAATAATAAAAAAGAAATCAATACATGCTAAAAAAACTAATTCGAGTATCATTTTTGCTTTTCGCAATAATTTTAAGCAGTTGCGGAGACAAAACGATCACAACAGCTTATGAAACTGGCGAAAAATACGAGGAATATCAATATACTGGTGATTCATTGAAACATGGTTGGTATAAAACCTATTCTCCAGAAGGTGTGCTTACAGAAAAAAGTAATTATATAAATGGAAAATTGGATGGAGAAAGAAAGATATTTACTTCTGATGGCCAATTAGAAGTTATCGAACAATATGATATGGATGCACTTAATGGCGGATTCAAGACGTATCATTCAAATGGCAATGTAAAGTTAGAAGGATTGTATACTGGTAATGTGCTTGCTGGAATCGTAAAAGGTTATTACCCTACTGGAGAGCTCATGGAGGAAGTCATGTTTGAAGAGAATATGGAACAAGGTCCATTCAAAGAATATCATACAAATGGTAAACTCAAATGGGAAGGAACATACAGAAAAGGAGATAAAGAATTTGGTCTTCTCAAAGAATTCAATGAACAAGGAGAACTCATAAAAAAGATGTTGTGTGATAGCAATGCGATATGCACTACAACTTGGAAAATTGACGGATCACACTTGAAAAAATAACAATTATCTATCACAAGATAACCCGACACTAAACAACAAGCATGCAAAAAATAGCTCTATCCCTCATATTTTCATTGATTTTCATTGCTGTTGATGCGCAAATTGGAGGGAGATATACATATGAATTTTTAGGTAATCCTCAATCCGCTAGGATATCAGCGCTAGGTGGTAGTCTTATCACAATACAGGATGATGATGTATCATTAGCTGCCAGCAATCCTGCACTGCTGAATGATAAGACTCACAATCAGATTACTTTTAATCACAACTTTGCATTCGCTGATATAAGTAATGGCTACTTAGGATATGGTAGAAAAATAAACAAATGGGGAGGAATCAATACACATGTTGGGATCAGCTATGTAAGTTTTGGTGAATTTATAGCTGCTGATGAGATTGGAAATGCCAACGGCACTTTCTCAGGTGGCGAAACCGCAATTACTATAGGTGCAAGTAAAAGACTGAATGAACGAATAGTTGTTGGAGCTAATCTCAAGGGTATATTCGGGAATCTAGAAACATACAGTTCTTCAGGAATCGGTGGAGATTTGGGATTATATTATTCTAAGCCAGAATCTAATTTTTCTGCCGCTTTTGTAATCAAAAATATAGGAACAGAATTGTCAACTTATGGAAATGAAAGAGCGAATCTTCCGTTAGATATTCAACTTGGAGTCTCAAGAAAGCTAAACTACTTGCCTTTCAGATTTACCATTATCGCTCATCAACTACAACAATGGAGTGTGACGTATGATGATCCTAATAATGTACAATCAGAGAGCATCTTCGAAGACGAAGCGACTGAAACATCTGCATTTAATGAAGGAGTAGATAATTTTTTCAGACATTTTATTTTTAATGGAGAATTCCTTCTTGGTAAGACACAAGGATTAAAGCTAAGAATTGGATATAATCACCTCCGAAGAAAAGAATTATCACTGTCTAATTTTAGAAGTTTAGCAGGTTTCTCTGCAGGTTTAGGACTTAGAATAAAAGGATTTAATATCGATTATGGACTAGGTTATTATCACCTTTCGGGTGCTGCTAATCATCTTTCTATCAAAACTGATTTGAGTAGATTTTTTAAGAAATTCTAATACTAGCCCCAATGTATCGAGACAATCCAGCAATTCAAGCAGTTTTACAATTCAGAAACTAAATTTACTGTCTCTTTGCAATCTTATTATTATTGATATGTCCTTGCCGGCTGCACTTGTGACGACCTTCTGAAAAATTACGGAGTGAAGCATGTTTCGTTTTTCTTCCCTGCACTCTTTCTCGCCACATCTTCCAACTGCTGAGTTTCATTTCTCGTTTCATGAGCTTGATCACATCCTTTTCAGGGATGCCAAATTGCTCTTCGATCGCATCAAAAGTAGTACGATCTTCCCATGCCATTTCTATGATTCGATTGATATCACGATCTGTAGTTCCTTCTGGTAATTTAAATTTTGCCATATAGATACAATGCTAAATTCCAATAAAGGTTTATTCGATTGATATAAAGAATTCAGCATTATTTGTTCAAGGATAATAGGTTTATAAACTAGAGTTAATTTCTTCAGATTAACAGGTTCTTAATAGGTTTTTCAAATATCAAAACCCATTAATTCAATTTTCTATCTAGAAAATCAAATATTAGCGAGTCTCGCAAATCTAAATCTCTGTTACTACCTCTCATACTATGCCACACTCCATCTAACCAATAATACTCTAGATCTGGTTTTTTTTCTAAATTATTGATTACAAATTGTTCCGTATTATAAAATGAGACTTTGGAATCTTCTGTACCGTGAATTACCAATAATGGTTCATTTAATCATTTCGGCCAAAAAGCAACAGATCTATCAATATACTCTTGTCTGTGAGATATTTAATCTCCTATTAAACCATTAAAAACATTGTACATTTTAGGTCGGAAATTTAATTCAGCAAGCAAGTCAACAGGAGCAAAAACAGCAACATATGCTTTGGCAGTATCAGAGTGTTTTGAAACTAAATAACTCATTACTCCCCTTGAAACTCCAACAACACCAATTCTTTTTTCGTCAACATATGGTAATTTAGAAGCTATTTCAATAATCTTAATAACATCACCACCTCCAAATTCATCCACTACCTCACTCCAAGTACCTCCTCTGTATTGAGAAGCGACAACAACAACAACAACAACAACAACAACAACAACAACAACAACAACAACAACAACAACAACAACAACAACAACAACAACAACAACAACATAGCCCTTTTTAGCAAAGCGATTAAGCTCTCTGGGAATCAATTTTAGATCAATCGATCCAAAATCTTGATTCCCTCCACGATTGTATATAATCATCGGGCGCTTTATTTATTCATTGACAGGTTTTAGAATAAAGCCTGTTATTTCTAGTCCATGGCTATTATACCTCACCCTTTGAAGCGCCCAGTTTTCGTTGTCAATATTCAACTTTTGGGGGTAAGAATAAGCGTAGTCAAAACGTAAACTATCGGCTCTCCTATTTATAGAATTGCGTGCTTGGAAAATGAATAAAAATTAAGTCCCAATTAATAATAGGCGATTTCCTTTCATTAGCTTTTGTACGCAGTAGATACTATGTTAATTTTTCACTACAGATAGTAAGAACTTTAACGAATGTATTTTGGAGCATTCTTACTCATACCTAAGTGACTCAATAGGGTCTAGTCTTGAGGCTTTTAAAGCAGGATAAATACCAGAAATCATCCCAACAACTACACAAACAATAATACCCAACATCATCCATCTCCAAGGCACAATGAATATGCCTTCTGTGGCGGCGGACACTCCGTATCCTATCATTATACCAAAAACGATTCCTACTAAACCTCCAAGAATACAGATTACAATAGCTTCTGTGATAAACTGTATTAATACGTTTGATCGAGTAGCACCCAATGCTTTCCTTACGCCTATTTCAGCTGTACGTTCTGTAACAGATACTAACATGATATTCATAAGACCAATAGCAGCTCCTAGTAAAGTTAGTGAAGCTATTACTATAGTCGCTAATCTTAAGGTCGAAGTCATTTCTTTGAGCGTTTCCAAAATCGAATCACTCTTTCTTATTTCGAAATCATTTTTTTGAGCAGCTTTAAGATGTCTCACATTCCGCATTACTCCTATTGCATTGGATACTACATCATCTATATCAGCAGAGTTATTGACTGCGACGGTCAAATTATAGTTTTTCTTTGCAGTACCATATAACTTTTTAGCGTTCATAAGAGGTATATAGACACGTCTATCATCTCCACTACTTGAGCTGTTTCCTTTTTGCTTTAGTGTTCCTATGACTCGATATTTTGACCCATTCACAGATATACTTTGTCCTATCGCTTTCTCATGTTTTTTATTGAACAACAACTTTATGATATCACTACCTACAATTGCACGATTGCCACCCGAATAAACTTCGGTTCTAGTAAAATTTCTTCCTTCTTGGATGTCGAATGCAGATGTACTGAAATATGATTCATCTATCCCTCTAATAGAAACAGTTGGATTCGATTCCTCTTCTCCATATTTGATTGTCGCATTCCCCGAACAGTAAGTATCTATAGATATGTCAACTCCGCTATACTGAAATGCTTCTTTGAATTCTTGTGCATCATCAAAAACAATAGGATCTCCTTGTTTTCTTTGACGACCACCATTATTTGATTTTATGGTTTCACTAGATGGTCGAAAACTGAATGAATTGGCACCAAGTTTATTGAAATTACTACTCATTGAAAACAACAAACTGTCAATTGCTGTGAGCATGCCTACTAAGCAAGCTATACCTACAGCTATTATAAGTAGAGTAAGAAGGGACCGTAGGAAGTTATCCTTGATCGAATCGAAAGCTATTTTTACATTTTCTATTGAATTCACAAATGTAAAGTAGTTATTCTTCTATTACGAATATGAATTATTAGAGTGGTGGCTGTTATTCGTCGATGAAGGACAATATTTCTAGAATGTACGTTTCCATCTTTTGTGAGACCAAAGCCAATATTGTGGCGCTTTTTGTATTTGTGATTCTAAAATATCACTATAGGAATCTACAAGATCTTTACTGTTATCACCAACAAATAGATCTGTATTAATATTGATGTTATATTCGAATAATCTATTTCCAACTTCCACTTCCATGTAAGCTACATTAAATCCATATTTCTGAACTAGTTTCATAGGACCATTAAAAAAGGCCGTTTTAATTCCCAAAAATTGAGACCAAACTATACTATTCTTTGAGTTTGGATTTTGATCAGCAATTAATATATATACCGCTGATATTCCTTTGTTTTTATTTTCAAGTATTGTCCTTCCAATTTTATTCATCGGAATTAAATGTAGTCCTTGTTTTGACCTTTTATCCAACATAAATTGATCTACCACTTTATTTTTTAATGGTTTATAGACACCATAACAAGCCAGCTCAGTATGTTTAGGTAGAATCGTACATGCCAATTCCCAATTACCATAGTGAGAAGCAAGAAGTATCACTCCATTACTTTCTTTACATTGAGATTCAAGTTTAGAGATGTTTGAAAATTGAAGTCTTTCTAGATTTTTATCTGACACAGAACTTATTGATTCAATTATAACTCGTGCAACAAATTGTATATTTGATTTATAAAAATTGCTGAACCCTGAAGCATAATACTTATTTACAGTTGTATTAATATAGTTTTTATTGATAACTTGCTTGCGATAACCGACTAAAACCAATATAAGTTTTGTGACCCAAAATGATACTGTAGCTGGTACAATTTGGACCACTTTTAAAAAAATATTGAGTAATAAACGAGTAAACTTTTTCAAATGAGATTATTCAGGTTTTAGATCAAATTAAGTAGTTAGAAATAATTGATTAATTAATCTCTATTCCATTACTCAAATGCAATAATAAATAAAGTATGAGAAATACCATAAAACGAAGAAGCCTACTTAAATTATTTCCTGCTTATCTAGTAGCACCAGCAATAATAGTATCTACTGCAAAAGTCGCTAGCTGTGCTCCTTCTCCTACTTCAAATGTAGGCAAAACTATTATCCTTAGTACATGGAATAATCAGACAGCTAATAACCTTGCGGCTACTTCGGCAAAAAATGGAAAGAACACTATTGACTCCATAGTAGAAGGGATTTCTCATGTAGAATCGGATATAGAAGATATGTCAGTAGGCAAAGGTGGCAGACCAGATAGAGAGGGGGATGTCACGTTGGATTCATGTATTATGGATCACGAAGGGAATGCTGGAGGAGTATGCTTTATGAAAGATATAGAACATCCAATTCAAGTAGCTCGCGACGTTATGTATCATACACCTCACGTATTACTTGCAGGGGTAGGAGCAACAAATTTTGCACTAGAAAGAGGACACACTAAAACCAACCTCCTCACTGAAGCATCCGCTAAAGCACTCGATAAATGGAGAGTAGAAAGTAAATATCAACCTATTCCAAATATTGAACAACATGACACCATTGGTATGATTGGAATCCATGAAGGTAAGTTAGGAGGTGGATGTAGTACGAGTGGATTAGCATATAAAATGCAAGGAAGAGTTGGTGACTCTCCTATTATCGGAGCTGGATTATATGTGGATGGTAAATCAGGTGCTTGTACTGCAACCGGTATGGGTGAGATTATGATGAAAAACCTTTCCTCTTTCTTGGTGGTAGAATTTATGAGATCTGGCGATTCCCCTACTGAAGCATGTAAAAAGGCTGTAAAAAGGGTAGCTGACAAAATCAAAGGCTCAAAAAAAGATCAACAGATGGGCCTTATCGCTCTAGATCGAGATGGAAATGTAGGAGGTTACAGTGTTCTTCCCGGATTTGTTTATGCTGTAACTATTAATGGTAAAACTGAAGTCGTAAAAGCTGATTCTTACTTTGATAAAATAGAAGAGTAAATTATAATCCTATTTAATTGACTTTCTTACTCATTATTCCTAAAGACACTCTTTTATTCAGCATCATAGAAAAATCGAATATTGCCAAATATTAAAAAGACCCAATGACTAACTAAAGTCATTGGGTCTTTTTAATTCTTTATATATCTAAATCTTAGATTTTGATGAACTGTGTTGAAACAACTGCATCTTCAGCTCTAAGTGTAAGGATATAATTTCCTACGCTTAAGTCGCTTACATTTAAGTTAAAGTCTTGCTTTTGAGCTGACTTGTTAACGAATTGATTAGCCAATATTTTACCTGTCATATCAGACACTGTAATGTTTACAGCACCATTCCATGCATTATCAACAGTAATTGTAGTTACTGTAGCTGCAGGATTAGGAGTCATAGTCAATTGACCATTGTTCTCTAATACTTCTTCCGTAGAAGTTGTTACTTTTTCAAATGCTCCAGTATCAGGTGCACCATCTCTTGCGTTACCATTGATATCTTCAGCAACACCAGCTTCTACACCATTATCACAAGCAATAGAAGCATCAGCTAAGTAGTAATCAAAATCATCGATGTCTACGAATAGTTCATCTGAATCCGCTCCGTTTACATCATTAGTGTTCGTGAATGCATCAACTGTCGTTTCATCTGAAGAGATATTACCTCCATTTGATTGAAACTTAGGTGTACTTGTTTCAGTTTCAACTTCATAGTTACTACCATCTGGGTTTGCAAGTATAGTGTTCGTTAATTTTACATTCAGTTTTGAATCATTTTCTCCTGTAAATGCAGCAATACCCGCTCCAATAACACCAAAGTTAGAAACAATTGTAGAATGAATGATATTTACTTCTACTATACTAGTATCACCTGCATTCAATGACATTGCACCACCTGCACCTTCTCCTAGATTGATATTCGTTGAAAACTCACAGTTAATGATATCAGTATCATAATCGTTTATATTTAAAGCGGCACCTTGAGTATTTGCAAAGTTCTCTCTAAAGATACATTGATCCAAAATTAATTTAGCTTGTCCAAATTCACCATCTGAGTTTTCATTTGCACTTATAGCTCCTCCGAAATCTCCAGTGTTACTATTAAACCAACTTTTTGATACCGTAATAGGAACAGGTCCACTTATTCCTATTGCTCCAGCACCACCATTAGACGTATTACCTACGAATTGACATTCATTTACAACTAGAGAAGTAGTATCATTTTGATTATAAATAGCTCCTCCAGAACCTACATCTGAAACATTATCTTCGAAAAGGCAATTATTGATAGTTACATTAGGTCCGAATGCATTAATAATTGCACCACCACTAGTCGCAGCATTGTTTGAATTATAAATGTTCCCAGTCAAAGTAACTTGTGATTCAGCACCAAAGAATGCTTGAGCTCCTCCAAATGTTGATGAGTTGTTTTTAAAAGTATTATTAATACTAATTATAATTTGGCCATCACTAGCATCAAGGTGAGCAGCGCTTAACTGTACAGACTCGTTATTGGTGAATGTACAATTCATCATTGTGTGACTTATAGTCGCCGTATGTATACCTGCAGCCTGATTACTTGAACTAGAATTACCATCAAAAGTTAAATTATCAAAAGTGACGTGGTTTATTCCTGATGCAAGTTCTCTACCATCACAATAGATACCCGCTGCGTTTCCAGCACTATTGCCTGTATAAGTACAATTTTGTACAGTTCCAACACATGCCCACATAAACATTGCTCCACCGAATCCTCCGTTATTCACATTATTAGTAAATGTACAACCATCTATCAGCAAATTAGTAATAGTGTTCGGGTACAAAGCTCCTCTTCCTGTAACGTTATCTCTAAATATACAGTTAGTTACAGTAAATCCATCTAAATCATTTGCCATACATCCGGCACCACGAATTGCTCCTAGAGATTTTTCAAAAGTAGAATTACTAAGTTTAGAATCATCTGCATCTCCTATAATAAATAGTCCAGCCCCGTTTGCGCAGGTATTATTGAGAAAATGACAGTTGTTTACTTCTACAGTACTTGCTGTATATACTCCAGCTCCTGAGTATAAATATGTATCAGTCGGTGTGTCATCATCAGATCCAAATCCTCCTGAAATTTCAAGCCCATCCAATATTACTTTATCTGTAGCGCCTACATCAATAGACATTACATGCGCAACATTATCAGTTTTGTTCGCAGTAAATACATTATCCGTATCGTCACCAGCTAAATCACCAGACAATATTGTTGTGTTTCCATCAACTCTATCTGCTAGCGAAGCTTCAGTACCAGCGAATCCTCCATAAATATTTAGAGGACTTGTTACTTCAAATGTTGCATCTGCTCCGGCTGGGTTATAAGTACCCGCAGCTATCCATAAATCTCCAGTTGCAGTTCCTAATGCAGCAGTCAAATCAGTATACGCATCAGCCCATGAAGAACCATCATTTGCTCCTGTCGCTCCCCCATTCACATAGGTCTGTGCTTGAGAAGTTGTAAAAAGACCTAACATTAAGAAGGCCATTAAAAATTTTTGTGTAAATCTTGTTTTCATTAATATTGATTTTACAAGTTAATAAATTTGAATTTTAATCTAAAAATAGTTGAGTGATCATTCTATTTGAAAGTGAAAGTAAAAAAAAATTAAGTGTTAGACATTCTAAATACCAATTTTCTTTTATTCACAACATTAAGATGCAATCTATTTATTTTCCCAAGTCTTTCCAAGCAAAACATTTAATTGAATATCTACCTGTCGTAATGGAGGAGTAAAAGTCATATTTTTTGTGAATGAATCAACATATTATCGTGGTTTTACTACAATTCATCCGCTGGAACACACTTATCATCCGTAAATTCATACATTTCGTATAACACTACGGAAACTCTAAAACATTTTAAAGTTTCCTGAGTTGTTATGTTATATCTTTGCAATCACAATGAATGCTCGATTTATAAACCTATACAGCGCTTATCAGTAAACTTATGGAAACGAAACAAAAGATATTAGACCAGACCTTTGTTCTGATCATGAAATATGGCATTAAGAGTGTCAGTCTGGATGATATATCAAGAGGGATTGGAATTTCAAAAAAAACTGTATACCAATATTTCGAAAACAAAAAAGGCCTTATCCAGGAAGTGATTGAAAATCATATCATAAAAGACGAAGCAGATATAGCCGCAATAATAACTGAAGCTAAGGATGCAATAGATGAGATGTTACAGGTGGCAAAACATGTACTCGTATTCCTAAGAAGTATGAGTCCATCCATGATGTTTGACACACAAAAATACTACCCACAGATTTGGGAAAGAGTAGAGAATCAGCATTTTGGATTCATATTAAACACAATAATTAAAAATATAGAACGAGGACAGCAAGAAGGATACTATTGCGTAGACATTGATGCTGATATAATATCAAAAATGTATGTCCGTCAAATATTAACATTGGCTGATGAGGGTGTCTTTCCTCTATCCGAATATGATAGAAGTGATCTTTATAAATCACTTGTGACTTACCATGTAAGAGGTTTACTAAATGACAAAGGAAGAATTAAAGCTCAAAATCTAGAACTCGAATAAATATATCCATTAACTCCGATAAACAGAATTCAACAAGAAAACGTAAATTAAAATAATAAATAAAACAACAATAAAATGAGAATCACACTTACGATTTTCTCCATTATTTCTCTTTTAACCAGTGCCCTAGCTCAACAAAGTTTCACCTTAGATGAAGCTATAGCCTATGGTCTCGAAAATCAGAATTCAATAAAGATGAATGATATTGAGATAGCTAATTCTGAATCAGAAATAAAGGAGGTAAAAGCGATTGGATTGCCGCAAATTAATGGGACCGTAGACTATAGTTACTATTTCAATGTTCCGGTGCAGCCAGTCCAAGACTTTATCAGCCCATCTGTCTATAGAATTTTAGAGGCTGAAGGATTATCGACAACTACACAAGGGCCATTGGAAACATTTGAATTAGGATTTGTCCAGCCACAACAATTTAATGTTGGCCTTAGTGCAAACATGAAGGTATTTGATGGATCATATTTCTATGCAATCAGAGGTGCAAAGTTATATCGTGACTTAATCAAAAAACAAAAAGATGC
This sequence comes from Halioglobus sp., assembly GCA_047628935.1. Classification (GTDB taxonomy): domain Bacteria; phylum Bacteroidota; class Bacteroidia; order Chitinophagales; family Saprospiraceae; genus CAJXUU01. Next base: position 49,234 of record JBLHWH010000013.1, read on the forward strand.
TACGGTAGATCAAATTAAAGCGAACATTACCAAAGCTTACACTTCGATACTAATAGCCGATGAAAACAAAAAAACACTAGCAGATAACATCAAAACATTAGAAAAATCTCTAGATGAAGTAAAAGCTATGTATGATGCTGGTTTCATGGAAAGCTTAGATGTAGATAGACTAAAGCTTTCATATGACAATCTCAATATTCAGCTCGAAAACATAGAAGGATTGATTGATCTTTCACAGAATCTATTAAAATTCCAAATGGGATTTCCTCTTGATGATAAAATCTCCCTGAAAGAAGATATAAATGAGTTGATCGTAAAATTTGATGCCGAAAATCAAAACGAAATTATACAAATAGATCCAAATCTGAGAGCGGAGTATCAATTACTGAACACTACACAAGATTTGAATAACCTTAACCTTAAGAGATTCCGAGCTGGATATTTGCCAAATGTAGGCGCATTTGCAAGTTACCAAGAATCGCTTCAAAGAACAAACTTATTTGACGAAAATGAGTCTGGATTTCTACCAACTGGTGTTGTTGGGTTGAAAATCAATGTTCCGATATATGATGGTGGTGAAAAGAGTGCAAAAATCCAAAAAGTAAAACTTGATATCGAAAAAGTAGATCTTCAGAAAACAGAATTTACAAGGGGAATGACTTTGCAGGCCAAAAATGCTCAAATAGGGATGTCAAATGCAAAGAGAAACCTAACAAACAGACAAAAAGCACTTACAATTACTCAAAGTATCTATGATAGAACTCAAATCAAATTCAAAGAAGGGGTAGGATCTAGTGTAGAAGTAACTCAGGCGGAAAACACACTCTATCAAGCTCAAGCGGAAGTCATATCAGCTATGTATGATTTGTTGACTGCTAAAGTGGATCTAGACATAACTCTTGGCAAATTATAACAACCTCAATTTTTACAGTTTTGAAACTGTAAAATTAAAATTACGAATTATCGAATTCTTGAATTTAGAGTTCTTAAAAAGATAAAAATGAAAAATATAACCACACTTATTCTACTTTTATTCTTGGCTATCAGCTGTGGAGAGAAACCAGTAGACTTAACCGATGTAGCTGAAGTAAAAGCAGAGTTAAAAAAGAAAAAGGATGCTAAAAAGGTTTTGGAGACTGAAATAACTGTATTGGGCGAAAAAATTTTAGAATTAGAACCTAAAAAAGAAAAAGCTCCATTGCTTATTACCACTCAAACACTCGAAGCTACTGATTTCAAAAGAATGATAGAAGTGCAAGCGTCCGTTAAAAGCGATGATCAAGTGTCTGTGAGTAGTGAAACTGGTGGTCGACTTCTAAGTGTCCAGGTAAAAGAGGGCCAATATGTTAAACGCGGCCAATTGGTAGCAAGAGTAGATTTACAATCTCTTCAGGATCAAAAATCTGAATTGGAAACATCGATGTCACTTACTAAGGATGTTTATGACAGACAAAAAAGACTCTGGGATCAAAACATAGGATCAGAAATTCAATACTTAAAATCTAAGAACGACTTTGATAGGTTGCAAAAAACTATGGCCACACTAAATACACAATTGGGTAAGGCAAATATCTATGCCCCAATTTCCGGAGTAGTAGATATGGAGTTTCTCAAAGCTGGAGAGCTGGCAGTACCTGGAGCACCAATAGTACAGATGTTCAACCCAAATAAATTGAAAATAACAGCTGATATACCAGAAACGTACTTAGGGAAAATAAAAAGAGGTGATAAAATAGAAGTATCGATACCCGCGATCAATCAAGAAATGACAAAAAGTGTAACGCTCTTGGGCAGAACTATAGATCCTAACAATAGAACATTCAAAGTAGAAGTAGCATCTGATAGTAAAAAAGGTACAATTAAACCAAATCTATTGGCTGCAATGAAGTTCAATGATTATTCTAAAAAAGAAGCGATCACTGTTCCATTAGAGATCGTACAGCAAGAGGTATCAGGCAAAAAATTCGTCTATACAACAAGTAAAAAAGATGGAAAAGACATAGCCAAAAAAAGCTATGTTACTACAGGCGAAGGCTACGAAGGTGATATCATAATAGAAGAAGGTCTATCCGCAGGCGATCAGATCATCATTGATGGTGCAAGAAGTATCTCAAATGGTGATCCTATCAAAATACTGAATAAATAAACCCAATACATCATGGAAATAATAAAAGATAAACTCCGAGAATTTGGGTTGAGTTCGTTTGCTGTGGATAATGCAACGAGTGTTTTCTTAGTAGCTTTGATGATCTTCCTATTTGGGATATCATCTTACAATAGTATCCCAAAAGAACAATTCCCTGAGGCATCATTGCCCACAGTATATATTAATACGCCTTACTTCGGGAACTCAGCTGAAGAAATAGAGAATCTAATCTCCCGACCACTCGAGAAAGAGATAGAATCTATATCTGGTTTAAAGAAAATCACATCGACATCTATTCAGGATTTTTCAGTAATGATTGCAGAATTTGATGCTGATTTAGAGATAGAAGATGCCGTAAGAAAGGTAAAAGATGCAGTTGATAAAGCGAAGCAAGAATTACCAAATGATTTAGATCAGGATCCTACAGTTTTAGAAATCAAGTTTTCTGATATTCCGATCGTGTCGATCAATGTATCAGGAGAGTACAGTCAAGACGACCTAAGAGAATATGCAGAATATGTCCAAGATCATGTAGAATCGCTCAAAGAGATCAATAAAGTAGATCTCAAAGGGGCACTCGAAAGAGAAGTACAGATCAATGTAGATCTCAACAAAATGCAATCTCTCAAAGTATCATTCAATGATATCCAGAATGCTATCCAATCTGAGAACATTACGATGAGTGGTGGTGAGATGGTGAATAATGGCTTCCGTAGAGCGCTTAGGATTATAGGTCAGTTTGACAATGTGGACGAGATGAGAAATATCATCGTGAAGAGTGAAAACCAGCGACCGATTGTTTTAAAAGATATAGCGGAGGTAAAATACACATTCGAAGATCGAACATCTTATGCGAGATCAGATGGTGATCCTGTCATCTCACTTGATGTGATCAAAAGAAGAGGTCAAAACCTACTCTCCGCTGCTGACAAAATCAAAGTGATCATCGATGATGCAAGAAAAGTGTTACCAACAGATCTCAAAATAAGCCTATTTAATGATCAATCTGAAAATACTAGAAATCAAGTAAACAATCTTGAAAATTCTATTATTTCGGGTGTAATTTTAGTGATTTTAGTTCTTTTATTCTTTTTAGGGTTGAGAAACGCTGCATTTGTTGGATTAGCTATTCCACTGTCAATGTTAATGGGTATTCTATTTTTGAATATTACAGGTACTACATTGAACATTGTAGTATTATTTTCACTGATTCTGGCCCTCGGGTTACTGGTGGATAATGCCATTGTGGTGGTAGAAAACATCTATCGATATATGCAAAATGGATATAGTAGTGCAGATGCAGCCAAGTACGGTGCAGGAGAAGTCGCGTGGCCGATTATTGCCTCTACCGCTACTACGCTTGCTGCGTTCTTACCGCTTGCAGTTTGGCCCGGTATCGTAGGAGAATTTATGAAATATATGCCGATCACTTTAATCATTGTACTGTCTTCTTCCCTATTCGTGGCTTTGGTGATCAATCCAGTTTTCACTTCTACTTTCATGAAATTGGATGAGAAAGCTGAAAACAAAACTGAATACAGAAGAAAGGTGAAAAACCTATTGATTGGAGCAGCTGTACTTCTGCTAGTTTCCATAGCGGGTGGTATCTCAGGAAATGATACCATACGAAATTTATTCGCTTTTGCAGTTGGTCTAGTATTAATTAACTTCTTTCTTCTTCGTCCTCTATCATTTCGATTTCAGAATGGAGCATTGCCTATCTTAGAAAACGGGTATAAAAAATTCATCTCATGGGTATTGAATGGTGTGAAGCCATACTTGATCTTTTTTGGATCATTTGCACTATTATTTATAGTAGGAATCTTGATTAAGACTTTCCCACCGAGTATAGAGTTCTTCCCTTCTGCGGATCCTATTTATGTGAATACATTTGTAGAGCTACCAATGGGCGTAGATATAAAAACGACAAATGAGATCGTAAAAGAGGTAGAGAAAGATATCACTAAAGTACTGGAAGATAGGAAGCAAATCGTAGAAGCAGTTCTGACTCAGATCGGTGAGAATACTTCTGA
>JBLHWH010000014.1:0-51975 GCA_047628935.1 Halioglobus sp.
CAGGGCAACACGTCTTTTGTACCCTTAGATCAGTCTGTGATACTTTGAGAAAAAGAAATCTAAACATGCATTCTTACATGATCCAAATAATTCAAACTTAGCCTTTTTTGCTACCTGAGTAGTTACGATTTTTTAATTGAATCACTGATTCTTGGAATTAATATATAATGTTGGCCGAGAATTTTTTCTCAAAAAACAACAGTCTGTATTTGAATAGTTTAGATTTGCACGAGGATAAATGTGCTATTATCGCTAGAAGCTGATTCTACTTTTTTTTCTATAATTTCAGTTGCTTTACAAACAGATTCTTGATTGTATAATTGATATAACTCTAGAGGTCTATAAGATTCAAATACTCCATCTGAGCAGATGATAAAAATATCACCCTTATTGATATTACTCAATTCAGTTATTGATATATTTAGCTTTCTAGGTTCTTTTCTAGCAAAAAGGCCATTAGTAATTCTATTTCTCATGGGATGAGTAAATAAGTCAGCTTCATTCTTTATAACTCCCGCCTCGAATAATTCTTGAACCATGCTATGGTCTTTTGTATACCAGATCTTATTAGAGTTTTGCTTAAATAATAGAATTTTACTGTCACCCATATGAGCTGCATAAGCTTTCTCTCCATTCAAAACAAGCAGTGCTAAAGTTGTTCCACTATTACCAAAGTCTAAATTTTCATCAGCGTACTTGTTTAACTGTTGTTGTGCTGAATAAATGGCATCTTCCATATATTGAACGCTTATTGCTTCTGTCGCATTAATTAGGTAATCCGAAATTTCTAGAGTAACTATTTCACTAGCTTTTGCACCATCTACACTACCACCTACTCCATCGCAAATAATATATATTCCTCGATCTTCATTAGTGTAATAATTATCTTGTTGATAATTTCTAGTCCCCTGATATTGGAATTTTTTAATGTTCACTTTCTTGATAATTTACTTCATATAGTAATTGGGTAGAACCTAAGATTATTTTATCTCCCTCCATTAAGTAGACTTCCTCATTTTCTAAAATAATTCGGCCATTTAATTGTATTTTGTTTTTACTATTATAATCCTTCAGAATGCTCAAAAAACTTCCTTCTTGGACCTTGCCAATTATAACAGCATGGACTCTGGACATATGTCGATCTTCGGTCTTTATCGCTATTTCTTGATTGAATCCTTTTGCTTGTCTACCAATATGGTTGACGCCTGGTCCGATAACGGAAATAAATCTCTCACCTTCTGCGCTTTTGTATGTAAGCTGAGCCGATTTCACTTTAGAATTATTTGGTACCACTATAGTTGTACCTTCTTTTTTCTCTTCCTTTTCATCCTCATTTGGTAAATTGAATTTAATCTTCGATTTACAATCTTTGTTTTTACATACAAAAACTACATTCTTCATTCCTCGAAACACCTCTGGATTCTTTATGGTGTTTTTTCGTCCACATTTACTACAAGTAATTTTCATGAATTCAATTTTACTCGATTTAATGTATTACACTTTGGACATTTACATAATCCATTCTCAGATAAGGTTTGAGAATAAAATCCAAATTTAGAGTTACAATTCCCACATTTGGCGATTTTAGGCTTTATTAATATCCTTGTATCACAACTTGGACAATGAAAGATTGGTCTTTTCATTTTAAGCAAAGACTCAGTGTCAATCATCAAAGTAGACTCACATTTTGGACATTTTCCCTTAATCATCTTATTTTTTTATAGTCCAGCATCATCGAAGCCTAAATCTTCTTCAATTGTATCGTCTTGTGCATCATCATCTCCATAAATATCATCAATAAAACTCAAATCTTCAGGAATTTGGTCGTCATCTAACACCACAAAATTCTCCATATTGACAACATCAGATATCTCTTCAATCGAATCAGAACTATCTATACCATCTCCACCCTCATCAATTATAAATACATCAAGATCTTCATCTCCATCCTCATTAATCATGTATGATTCAAAAGTGCCATCGTAGTCTTCATCTAATGCAATCAGGTCAATGTTTCCATCCCCATCGTTATCAAACACTAAGGCATCCACTACACCATCCCCATTCACATCTGCCCCTCTAATCGGTTTTACAATAACTATATCTTCTGATAGATCGTCTCCTCCTGTTTCACTATTTGAGAGGTCATCCATCACATCAGCTTCTATAGGACTTTCAACATCATTGTTATCGACAGCCTCTGGCTCTGACTCTATCTGTTCATCACTAATTATATACTCTTGTTCATTTGTTTGTTGATCTATTGAGCTAATCTCATTTTCTTCTTCCTGTGATTCCACCCATTGAGCATTCTCAACATCAGAATGGCTAACTACTTCATCAACAAATGAGTTCTGCTCTTCTTCTGACAATGCGCTCCATTCTTCTTTTGTAAAAGTAGAATAGCTTTGACCGTTCCAATTAAACCATCCACCATATCCAACATCGTCTCTAGCAGAAGAAAATGCATCTTCAAAAGTCATGTCATTATTGACAGAATTAGAAAAAACAATATCTGTGTCGAATGTAAGATTATAACTTTCTTCGACTATATCAGTATCATCTACAGCCTCAGAATAAGTCTCCTCTTCAATTGGATTTACTGATTCATCATTGTAATACTCTTCACTTGAATCGTTATCTATATCTTGAGCCTCATTTACTGTTAAATCTTCAGCTAAATCAGAATTTGCATCTTCTACTTCTTTTGGTGAATCAGTACCAATTAATGAAGACAAAATAGCACCAAAGGCCGCTGTCAAAGCAATACCTCCTCCAATCATTCCTCCTTTTTGAGTACTAGATAAATTACGAAAAGAAAATTTTTCTTTTCCAGTCATTGTCGATGTATCTATTATAGTGTGATCACTCATGGTCTGCTATTTTTACGTTTATCTTATTATATGATACAATTATACAGCTGTTTTCCATCTCTCTTTAATTACTATGTATGAACCAATCACTTTTATGTATGAACCTCACTTTTTCAAATAATATTAAACTTTGCTTTACATTCTCCTAAAGGACATTCTCCTTTTCTTTCGACGTAGTCCGCGGTATAATTTAATAATGATTTATTGCACTTTGGGCATTTGGTTATTTCCTCATAATCAAATTTCAACATATCAATTGCAACACGTTTCTTTTCTCCTTTAAGGGAAAAAATACTAAATATAACAGGTATCAATCCAGCTCCTATCATTAGCATAATCCTAGTGCTGTCATCTTCTATTAAATCTGGTTTCAGAAATAATACAAGCACAATAAGTATTACTAAACCTACTCTAAGTATGTTTGAGATATTTCCCGAATTATTCATTTTATCCTTCGCTTTGCTAAAACTTCTTAGCTGTGACAAAATCAATTTATACTCATCGCTAAAATCAGTTTTTTTCTCTAAATACTTCGTTTTTACATTCTTTATAAATTCTTCAGAGTCTAGCAATTGACTACCAATTATTATTTGATCTTTATGATCTACTTGCTTCTTTTGTACCCGTCTATTATTAACATGAATCCCATTGGTGCTATCTATATCAACAATGGTGACCTTCCCATCTCCGTCATACTTAGCATGAGCATGATACCCACTAATACTCGAATCATCCATGACTATATCATTCGACGTTTCTCTTCCCACAGTTATTAAAATATTCGACATTTCTAATTACTTATTTACCCAATAAGATTCTTTTCAATTTCATCTCAAGAGCTTTCGATATATCTAATGGCTCTTCTGTATTGTAAAAATATACTCGCTTGTTCCCAACTGTACGAATTCGTTTCATATTTATGATAAATGATCTATGAACTCGTCTCATATTCAAGTCTTCTTCTGTACAAAACATATACATTTGAAGTTGCTTTGTTTCTACTATAGGCCGAGGCTTAGGTGTATAAATTTTAGTGTAATTTCCTTCGGCCCTGAGATAATTCACCACATGAAAAGGAATCCTATGTAGACCATTGGATCTTTTTATTTTAAACTCTTTATCTATTCCTCCAAGATTAGAAATGTACTTATTATAGCCTTGTATTAGTTTCTTATTATCTGTAGGATGTTCCAGAAAATGAAATACATCTAACTTCCAAGCTTCTAGAGAATACACCTCATGAGTACATAGACAAATTCGAAGATCTGGAAATCTATTTCGTAAGTTTGAGATGGTAATTCTATTTTGCTCAGTTAGCTTGTCACAAAAGAAAAATAACAATGCTCCAGAATACTGTTTCACATGCTTCAAGAGCTTTTCGTCAGAATCGGTTATATGCATCCAATATTCCCTCGTGTAACTAAATCTCACTTTTGAAAGAGATTCTTTGAGGTCGACATTTTTCTTAAAAAATATTAAATGATCCATCGGGGAGATTGATTTAACTGATCGTAAATATAGTATATGAAATCTTAATTTGCCAAACTAAAGTTAAATTCAATAAATGGTAAGACAGATTTTTTAACTCTTAAAAGTAAGAAAAACTAGATACTTACTTCAAGTCTTAATTAATAATAAAAAAGAAATACTCCTTTTTTAAAGCCTAAACACTCATCTAGGTCGATCTGTCAATAGACTAAAACAAAAAAGAACCGACTCAAATATCATTCAATTAATAATACTTGAGCCAGTTCTATCACAATCAATCCAAATCAATGAAAAATCCATTTCATTTGGATTAAGCCTAATTTATTCTTCCACTTATTCTATTGCTTGTCATATCTGTGATTTCTAATTTATTTCCTGTAACATTCATCAAAGCATCCGCTACATCATCTACAGATTTCGAAGTACTGATCACCATTGTGATTTGACTATTGCTTAGAGATTTGTCTGTACATTCCATTTTTGATGCTTTTGTAAACGACTTTTGTAATTTTCTATACATCATGAAGTTTGCATTTTGAACAGTGACTTTTACCTGAGCCACCGGTGCAGCGTCTGTCATTTTTAGTGATTTAGATGATGAACCACCACCAAAGTTCTGAGAGATCTTATTGTTGTTGATAGTGATATTCTTTCCACAAAGTTGATTGATAAAGTAATCAGCTAATTGTCCACCGGCATTTCTCAGGGCCGCTTTTGCCGCCACAAATTCCGCTACATCAACTCCTCCTGCGTGACCTCCATTAGCAGCTAATATTCTCCCTGTAGCAGTTTCTATTGCTCTAGCTTCTACTCTTGCTCTACATGATAGCATATTGCCACTGCTTTGTGTCGCTTTTTGACTAAATGCTTCTCCTATTATGATCACATCAGCACCAAATCGCTTTCCAAGTTCCGCTGCTTTTGCAGGATTTTCGATTTCAGCACTCAGTGATCCTTGTTGGTAAATTGCTACTACTTGTGAAGGATCAACTACATCATAACCAATCTCTAAGAATTTTCTGATCATCTCTGTTTCGCCCGCTGGATCTGGCACTTTAGTAGCTATATGTTGCTCAGGAATTACGATCATGATCTTAGGCGAATTCCCACTCATTAATGTAGGGCAATCAGATCTTCTTGTGATATTATTATTGGCATTAGCATTAGGATCGATCGCATTTGGAAAGTTTGCTTTCTCAGCAACTATATATTGTAACGCTTCTATCATCGTTTCCTCAATTGCGTCAGCCATCGCTTTACTTTTATAGAATGCAGCACCTACTACGGCACCCATAACTCCAGTTCCTCCGATTGCGCCTACTTTTTTAACTTTTTTCTCTACGGACTTGCTTGCTATTGTAATTCCTGTTTCGGCATCGATCAGTTTGATAATCATACCAACATGAGCTTTGGTCATCCCGACTCCACCAACACCAAGTTTCCTAGCAAATCCTCCAATACCACCGCTGCTTTCGTTTTCTTTGAATTCGGTTAAGTTAGCTGAAACTATTATTTGAGCACCTGCTAACTTACCCGTTTTTGCCGTTGTGTTAGTATTAAACCCGCCACTGAGTCCTAGTGATTGCTCCATTTGGATACTATTAAGGTTTTTTCGTTCAGCAACTCTAAAGCATCCGCAATTACCCAATGCATTTGCTAGCATGTCCCTCATACCTGAACTCGAAGCATCTCGTGCTCCTCTTGCAGAAACTTCGAAATCATAAACTGCTAAAATTGGTCGTTCGTTGAATGCAAGTCCATTACATAATGTAGGGACTTCTTCTAATTGTGCATTTATTGTTATTGAGAATAAGATCGCTAATATTAAAGTAGATAAAGTTTTCATGATTGATTGTTTTTTGATTGTGTTAATATTTGTGCTTAATTGAATTGATAGTCCAAATATGGGACATCATCATCCCTTATTCAATCATTTGTGTATGAACCAATCGATATTATGTATGAAGTAGAATTATTGCCAATTCCTAGTAAAAAAGATCCTAAATTTTGACTACCCCACTGCAAGCGGATGGAGCATTCGCCAAAAATTTTCCAACCTAAAGGTCGGAAATCGGATCTTTTTTGTGATAGGGCGTTTTTATGCAAAAACATCTTTTTATGACTCCGACGCAAGCATCGGAGAATTTAAGTATTAAAAACATAGGATAATGGCTTTGTAACTTTCCAATGAGGTTTACAAATAACTCCATCCACTAACTATCAGAAGCTATAATCCCATACCCTTTAACAAGAATCGGAAACACACTAAATTTTCACATTATCAAAAATAGAAAATGGTAGAAAAAGTGAGAATGCCGCAATCCCGTAATAATTAATCAATCATAAAATTTATATTTGATCCCAATCTCAACACCAAACATGAAAAACACCATTTCAAAGGACGCTTTTTTTAATCGATATGATATAGACATACGAGAAGGGCGACTTGGTGGAGGATCATTTGGTACTGTATACAAAGCTTATGATAATGAGCGAGATGAAACCAAAGCTATAAAGGTCTCTGAAGTCAAGTATATCAACAATAAAAAATTCAGCCTGCAATCAGAATTCGATGCTACTGCAGATCTACCTGTCCATAAAAACATAGCTAATTACGAAGCAGTATACCAGATCGAGATGCCTAATGGCCTATTTGACTATGCTGTGATGCAATACTATCCAGAAGGTAACCTAAAGGAACTGTCCCAAAAGAATGATCTGAGCTTAGAATCAAAGCAAAATTTAATCGAAGGACTCATCAAAGGACTCAAATACTTACATGATAATAAAAGAATCCACAGAGATATAAAACCAAGTAATATCCTTATATCTGAACGTAAAGGAGTTTATACGGCTAAGATTGCAGATTTCGGATTGAGCAAAATTGTAAATGCTCAAGAATTGGAAGCGTTTACAAATAGCTTCGGTGGTGGCACGCTAGAATATTCTTCACCTGAGCAACTGCTAGGAGAAAAGCTAAGATATAATGCTGACCTCTGGGCAATCGGTATCATAGCGTATGAATTACTAACAGGTAAGATCCCATTTGCAGCCAAAGATATATCGGGAAGTGCGGAAGCAAAAAGAAAGATAATCTACCAAAATATCGTTAATGCTCCTATCCCTTCTTTGGTCGATACTTGTCCAGCACCCTACAATGAAATCATAAGACAGTGCTTAGTCAAGGACCCAAAGAAAAGGATGCAGACAGCTGATGAATTACTATCTATTCTCACCCATGATAATACGGACACACAGGATGATGACCAAGGCACCATATTTTTGGATCTTGACGAAAAGAAACCAAAAGAAATTGTAATTGATTCTTCTCAAGTAAATTCGGATAAGAATAATTTCATTCAAAAATATGGCAAATGGATAATCGCTTTGATAGGGTTGGTCTTACTTGGCGCAGGAGGAAATTATCTAATCAATCAATCACCCGATCCATATGGTACTGAGTTCATGGAAACTCCTATCACAACAAAAACTGAAGAAAATAAAGACATCTCCGCTATATTAGAAGAAGATCCTGACAGTCAAAATGACAAATCGATCAAAGAAAGAATGAAATCAATTCGTCTTCAAGAAGAAAAAAACATATGGAAACTGGTCAAAGAAGATAATACTGTAATGGCATATGAAGAGTATGGCATCCTGTATCCCGAAGGAATATATGCTGAGGAAGCAAAAAAAATAATAACGTCATTGTTATCATCTGCAAATCTTGACAATGAAGAATCTGTTTGGGCTTATGCGAACAAAAACAATAGTATTTCGGCATATAATAAATATATAGAAACCTTTAAAGAAGGGGTACATATCAATGAAGCAAAATTCAAAGTCAAACTCTTGCAAAGAAAAATCGATGATGAACAATGGAGTAAAATTAAAAACAGTAATTCCTTAATAGAATTTGAAAGATACTTAAAGCTATTTCCTGATGGTAGACATGAAAAGGATGCTATCGAGCGATCCAAAATCATAGAAAAGGATATCAAAATATCCAAGGCTCATAAAGAAGCAGTAAGAATAAACACTATTGAAGCGCTAGAGACATTCTTATCTAAATACCCTCAATCTAGATACAAGGAAGAGGTAGAAAAAATGAAGAAAAAACTTATCGAGGAAATAAATAAAAAAACTTCAATCTCAGGTAGTAGAGTCGGAACTAAGCCTATAGCTCCTATTACTGGAGATGAAAACGACTCAGAAACTGAAAAGCCTGTGTCAAGTCCAGAAACTCCTATTCTAGAATCAGAAACTGGACAGTTAATTACAGTACTTTCAGATACTGATGATAGTTCGGAAGAAGAGCTGGTAATTACGCCTCTACCCATTAAAGAACCGATAGAAAATTCTGGTAATAAAGATATCACTTCTATAGACGAAGAAGTCATTTCTGCTTTTATTAAACTAATTGATCAAAATATGGTTTTCATAGATCCTGCCACACACACTCTAGGATGTAATGAAGAATGTGAAGATGATGCAATGCCCGCCAAGGAAGTGACGATCAATCCTATCAAGTTCTCTAAATACGAAGTGTCACAGAAGGAATACAAAGCAGTAATGGGTACTAATCCATCTTTATTCTCTGATTGTGATGAATGTCCCGTAGAAAACATATCCTTTTATGATGCAAAAGAATATGTCAAAAGACTAAATTCAATGCCTGATAATCCATATACGTTCAGATTACCGACTGAAGCTGAATGGGAATATGCAGCTAGTGCTGGCACAAAATTTAAATACGCCGGCGGAAATAAAATAGATGCTGTAGCACTATATAAAAGCAACAGTAATCGAGGTACAAGTCCCGTAAATAGTAAGAAATCTAATAGACTATTAATCTTTGGTATGTCTGGCAATGTGTACGAATGGTGTGATAGCTGGTATAGTCCAAATGGCTATGATGCAAAACCTGATAAGACACTCAGAGTAATCAGAGGCGGATCATGGAGCAGCAAATCAGCCGACTGCGCCGTAAAAAGTAGAGGAAAAACTACTCCAGACGACAAAAGACCATTTATAGGCATGAGATTAGTGAGAGAGAGATAGTCATACATCCACAAAACAAAGGACAATGTACTTACATATACTTCTGTATATCAATACTATAACAAACATAGCAAGTAATTACTCAAGGATACCCACTTCTTTTCATATCAAATAAATAAATTACTATTGCTATTTTAGCATTAAGACTTGATTGATTACAATTACGCAAGAGAAGGTAATATGATCCATCACTTAACTTATAATCATCATTCCCGTTTTTAACAGCCTCTTTGGCTTTTAATAGCCTCTATATATGCATAGTCTTGAAAAACTAATTCAAAGAAACAAAGAAGAACTATCGAACTTTCTCCCCAGCTATTCGCCAATTACACAGTCTAAAAAATCTACATCTCAGAAAACATGGAAAGAGTACAGTGACAACTGTCCTCCAGGTACTTTTATGATAATGCATAATCTTATCACCAGAGAGGTGATCCATATGCATAACGTAGCCCAAATGGGCTGCGACATAAATCACGTAACGGACATCATACAGTCTACACATGAAAATCATACTCCATTTCTCATGCACAACATGACCTGCCTCCTGCTGACAATATATAAATATCACAATGGAGACCCCAATCTGATGAACATATACGCTACCAGCCTTAGAAGCCTTAAGAATAATAAAAACGAGTATCAGCAATTAAAACTAACAAGCTTACCAATAACCCGAGACACGTATAATAACCCCATAGAATATATTACTTGGTATACACCCATAGAGCCATATGACGGTCAGCCATATCAAGTACGATTAATCCCAATAAAATATGACGCAAGAAATGAAGCTATAATATCAACTTATCAAAGTCTAAGAAAGGACTCGTTTAGCTATCTAAAGTTTACTAAAAGACAAGAAGAAGTATTACTCCTGATCAAAGATGGTCTCAACAAACATCAAATATCAGAAGAGCTCCAAATTGCAATTCGTACAGTAGAAAAATACAACGAACAAATCTTAAATAATGGTAAATCCCTATTTTCACTGAACTCATTCAAAACATCAAAAGATGTTGCATTATATCTGTCCAAAATGAATATACTACCCAAAAAGAAACAAAACACAAAATAGTTATATGCAAATAGAGGTAAAATCAAACCATTCCATAAAATATACGTGCGATACGTAAAGAAAAATGATTTATTTTTAAGACTTTAGTATTATAAAACTAACCCTAATACCCCCAATGAGAATAAAATCAGTTTTTACCATACTGATATTATACCTATCAGCAACCAATTTGCATAGTCAACAACTTAGCAATTGGTCTTCGTTCTATGAGAATGGTTTCATATGGAATCCTGCACTTACTGCTAGATGGAATACATGGGAACTGTCCACGACCGTGCACAAAGAATGGACAGACTTTGAGAACGCGCCAGAATATGGCACAATAGGCTTTCAATATCCATTCATTAGACGTAAGACTAAGCTCTCAATAGGTGGCTACATCGATTATGATAAAGTAGGTCCATACCAACGGACAAGCATGGCAGTTACCGCTGCTTACAAATTTAAAACTTTGCTCTTCGGAAACAGGGATGATGTATTCAGTATCGGAGGCAAGATAAGTTTCAATAATTATAGCTTCAGCCCACAGGACTTCACCCCTTTCGATGGATTTTCTGGTGACCCAAAATTACTAAATGAATCTACATCAGCTATTGCGCCCAACATGAGCATCGGAGCTTACTATGTATCATTGTCAGATTTTTACAGCTTTAAATCTCACTATTATTTTGGATTATCCGCCAATCAGATACTACCTACCCGTCTTACAATATCCAACCAAGGAGATATAACACAAACAGTACATGCGACTGCACACGCAGGATACAGATACTCCCCACAAAGAAGTCCGTACTATATCGAGCCCAATATAATGATCAGTTATGGATTCAAAAAAGCGATCAACGTCATGGCAAACCTAAGATACGAACGTGTCGATAAGTATTGGATATCAGCTGGTCTTGTAAGTAACATCGAAATGTTTGCTCAGATGGGATTCATATTCAATGATCAATCTATGTTGGGTTGGTTGGTGAAGGATGGGGCGCTGAGGATTGGTTCTAAAGTAGATTATAACTTTGGGAGTATTGGGCAATTTAGTGGTATGGGGTATGAGGTGTATGTGGCTTATTTGTTTAGTAAGGAGCCGTTTTAAAATTTTGAAATCATAATAAATCAACCATATGAAATGTATTACTTATCTATTTATCTATTGCTTTGCATTTTTGACTTGCACTAATCTGTATTCTCAATGTGCCGACCTCAATGATTATACTGCCCTGCGTGCCTTATACTTGAGTACAAATGGAGATGAGTGGACCGACAATGAAGGATGGCCAGACAGTGCTACTTTTGAATCAAACAATACCCTTGCCCTTTCTACAGACTTATCAACTTGGAAAGGAATATTTTGTAATAATGATAGAGTAACTTCTGTTTCTCTAGATAATAATAACTTACAAAATAACATCCCTACCGAGATTGGATTGTTAGATAGTCTCAAGGTACTTAGACTGATCAACAATGATATTACTGGAAGTATTCCTGAAGAAATAGGAAACTTATCAGCACTCGAATTTTTATTTCTACAAAATAATAGTCTGACAAGTTCACTACCATCTGCCCTTGCTGATATGCCCTCCTCTTATAATTTTAATTTTTCTAATAATAATCTTACAGGTTGCTTGGACGAAGGTTTTTTACAATTTTGTGAAGGGAAGTACTTTTATATATTCGGAAACAAAAACTTGCCTTGGAGTGGTGATTTTGATAAGTTTTGTGAGTCTGATGGAAGTCAGGATGCACAAAACCAAGCACCATGTGGCATAGGAGGAGGCGGATACATGGATAACTGTGAGTGCACACCCACCACAGACCCATGCTATGACCCTCAAAATATGTTATGTAGCCAATGGCTCAGAGATATTATTCCAACTTTGCCGAGCTACTTCAATTCACCTTTTGACAATGCAAACTTTAAAATATCATTGAGTGGATTTGATGATAATGGGGTCGTAATTATCAACCAAGGGTTTGCTTTTGCATCCAAAGTTGCTGGAGAATATACTATCTATTCTTGTGACGGAGAGCTTCTCGAAAATTGTTTCCAATCTCTAGGAGTTGGATGTGAACCTACAGACACCATCTACGGCAGTCTAGATGCTGCACCTGTCGAAATATTTAATTGTAATGACAGTGTACTACCTAATTGCGAAAATAACCAAGCTCCATTTATCACAACATGGAAGACGGACAATGAAGGAACGAGTTGCAGCTCATGTATTACGATACCGACTTTTACTGACGAAACGTACAACTATGAAGTTGACTGGGATAATGATGGAGTGTATGATGATGTAGGGGTTACTGGAGACATTACGCATGATTATGGTGTGGAGGGGAATTATACTATAGCTATAAGAGGAGAATTTCCAAGAATATATTTTAATAGAGAAGGGGATAAACTGAAGATACTGAATATCAATAACTGGGGCGACATCGAGTGGACCAGTATGGCATCTGCATTTTACGGTTGCGAAAACCTAAACTCCGATGCCTCCGATGTTCCAAACTTGGAAAATGTAACATCATTAAATAGAATGTTTCGTTCTGCAAGTTCATTTAATCACGATACTGGAGATTGGGATGTTAATAACATAACCGATATGTCATTTCTATTTTGTTTTGCATCCATATTCGATACGGATATAAGTAGTTGGGATGTATCTAATGTCGAGGATATGTCTTCTATGTTTGCATTTGCTGAAATATTTAATCAATCCATTGGGAGTTGGGATGTATCAAATGTTACTAATATGAGTGAAATGTTTGATGCCGCAGATGAATTTGATCAAGATATAGGTAATTGGGATGTATCGGCAGTTACGGATATGTTCGAAATGTTTGGTTTTGCAACCAAGTTTAACCAAAATGTCAATCAGTGGAATGTATCTAATGTAACTAATATGGATGGTATGTTCAGGTATACATCTAGATTCGATCAGCCTTTAGATAATTGGGATGTTTCTAATGTAACCACTATGGCGAGGATGTTTGAAGGTACTGATAGATTTGATCAGCCTATTGACAATTGGGACGTGTCGTCTGTAACTACTATACAGGGGATGTTTAGTTTCGCAAAAGATTTTGATCAACCACTAGACAATTGGGATGTCTCGGAGGTCGAGAATATGGAATCTCTTTTTGATTTCACTTTTGCTTTTGATCAAAATCTGGATCAATGGGATGTCTCGAAGGTCGAGAACATGGCATATATGTTTAGAGGCTCACAATATTTCAATCAAGATTTGAGCCAGTGGAATATTGGATCGGTAGAAAATATGCAATCCATGTTTTCTCAGTCTAAAAAATTCAACCAAGATCTTAGCAGTTGGGATGTATCTAATGTAACCTCCCTCAAAGGAATGTTTACTTTCGCTTTAGCATTTGATCAAAATCTTGGGGCATGGACTTTTGCTCCAGATGCAGAATTTGTCACTTCGTTTGATCAAGGATTTCTAGAAAAATCAGGGTTGTCATGTGAGAACTACTCCAATACACTGATTGGATGGGCGAATAATCCATCAACACCCGCTAATAAAAATCTAGGATTGCTCACTAATTTGCAATATTCTACTGGGCAGTCTATCGCGTCACGTGACTATCTAATCAATTCATTGGGCTGGATAATGGTGGGTGACACAGAGAGTGACTGTCTAGTGTCTGTTCACGAATCAAATCAGGATATTAAGCTATACCCAAACCCTACACAGGATATGATCTACATCCAGTCTGATGATATGTACAATATCCGATTACTAGATGTAACTGGTTCAGTAATCATTGATAGAATGAGTGTAGATAGAATAGACATCGGCCATCTTAATAGTGGAATATATCTTCTGGAGATAATCGGAAATGATCAAGATATAATTAGTAGACAAAAAGTAATGAAGTATTGATATGATGAGAGGAGGAATGAAAATATTATTGATTCTATTTTTTGGGATGGTGGCGAGTCATTTGATGGCGCAGGAGCCGTTTATTACTACTTGGCAGACGGATAATCCTGGGAGTAGTTGTAGTTCTTGTATTACGATACCTACTTTTCCTGGGGAGACGTATAGTTATGATGTAGATTGGGATGATGATGGGACCTATGATCAGTTTGGGATTACAGGAGATCTGACGCATGATTTTATAATTCCAGGAAAATATATTTTCTTGGAGGAGGAGATAGAAATAAAATATTAAATATTGAGAAATGGAGAAGTCTTCAGCGAGATCGGTTTGATCTTTAATGATAGATCTTTTTTTGGTAAGATAGTAAATGACGGGGTTTTGAGATTGGAGACGAAGGTGGATTATCATGGAGGTAGTTTGGGGCAGTTTGTTGGGATAAGGTATGAGGCGTAAATGGCGTATTTATTTTAGAATGAATGAAATCAATAAGTAGTGAGACAAAAAAGGATATTAATTTTTATAAGTTTAATACTATTTGGGAGTGGTTTGAGATGTCAATGTCCATCATCCACGATTTCACTGAATACGCAAGCAGATGTAAATGATTTTATGTCAAATTATCCATCATGCATAAATATGCCATTTTCAATTTCAATTGATGAAGAACCCGGAGGGAGCATAATTGATTTATCTCCGTTGAGTAATTTGGAATCTGTAGGAGGAGCGTGGCTTAAAATTTCTAACACCAGTCTTCTCACCTCATTGGAAGGATTAAATAATTTATCTTCTGTTTCTTCTTTGTATGTGACGGGTAATTCTTTGTTATTAAATCTTAGTGGTTTAAATTCACTCTCATCCACTGTAGATGACCTTAAAATTAGCGGTAATGCGAACTTAATATCACTGGATGGCTTGAATAATTTAATGAATGTTGGAGGTTCTTTTCAAATTGGAAATAATTTGGTTTCTGGAGGAATTACTGGAAATCCTAGTCTGTCTGATATTACTGCATTATCAAACTTGACGACCGTGGTTGATGAACTGTGGGTTTTTAGAAATGATGTATTAACAGATCTAACAGGACTTGAATCTATTTCAATTGTGGGAGGACTTACAATTGATGCCAATGATAATTTAACAAGTATTTCTAGTCTTGTTGGAATCAGTTCTTTGACTGGAGACTTAGATATTAACGGTAATTTAGCCTTGATGAGTTTAGATGGGTTGAATTCCATTTCTACGATAGGCGGTAATATTACAATGACTAGTGGAGAATTTAATGATTTGACAGGACTTAATAGCCTAGCTTCTGTTTCTGGTTATATTAATATTTCTGGGAACGATAATTTATTAAATTTTAACGGATTAGAGTCACTAACAAATGTTACAGAGAATTTTTTCATTGGTGTAGATCTTTTTTCAGGTAATCCATCTCTTTTAAGTTTGGATGGGTTATCTAATTTAACAACTGTAGGTAATTTATTTGTAGTGTATGATAATATTACATTGAATGACCTTACCGGTATAAGTCAATTGAATAACGTAGGTACATTAATTTTTTCATCAAATCCTGCATTGAATTCCTTAGATGGAATTAATTCTAACATTGTTATAAATGATGCTTTAGGTATAGAAAATAATTTCATTTTATCTGATATTTCTAGTTTAGAAAATGCTAATTTAAACACAGCCGCTGGGTTAGCAATAATTGATAATTCTTTGTTGTCTGCATGTAGTGCGACAAGTATTTGTAATTTCATAAATAACAACCCAGGCATTGCTGATATTTCTAATAATTTAACGAATTGTAACTCTGAGCAAGAAGTTTTGGATTTATGCATATGTACTCATCCAGACTATGATGCCCTCATGGCATTATACAACAGCACCGATGGAGACAACTGGACAAATAAAGGAACCAATGTCAATCCACAAAGTACAATCGCAGGATGGAATAAAGATTGTGATATATGCAACTGGTATGGCATACAATGTGATGCTAGTGATAGAGTTACTTGTATTGATTTAGATGGAATAGTAGATTGTATTACTTTAAGTGGTTCATCAGGAGGAAATAATGTAATTGGTGAAATTTCAATAGAAATAGGAACAATAACATTTTTAGAACATCTAAGTCTAAGAAATAATCAAATTACAGGCTCTATACCCAGTGAAATGGGTGATTTATCCAATTTAATCTCTCTAAGTCTTTGGAATAATCAACTGACTGGAGCAATTCCTGTTTCTCTTCAAAATTTATCAAATCTTATCAAGCTTGGATTATCCTTAAATTTATTATCAGGACCAATACCTTCTCAAATTGGAAGTCTATCAAATCTTAATTATTTATGGTTAAATGATAATCAATTTGATAGTGAAATACCTGCTGAGCTAGGAGATTTAAGTAATTTATCAGAGCTTTATCTATTAAATAATGATCTTGAAGGATGCATTCCTGACGAATTGCAAATGATTTGCTCCAATGTTTCAATAGGCAACATTTCAGGCAACCCAAACCTATATACCCAATCCTGGACAAACTTCTGTAACAACCAAGAAGGAATATGCATCACATGTCCCTCTGACTACGTCATCACCTACCCAACCTCAGTTTGCCAAGGAGAGTCATTCGATTTTCAAGTTGATATTGTTGCAGGGAGTGGAGGACCATATGATGTGATTATTGAAAGTGACATGGGAGTGCAATTTGGAGCCACAGCCAATACCACAGATAATTCGATTTCTATAGCTTTAGATCCAACATTATTTCAAGGTGCCTATACATTTTCTGCAGTCATTACAGACAATGGAAATTCTTGCCCTGATATAATACGTGATCCTTCATCCACAGGAGAATTAGTAGCATTCTCAGGTAGTTTTGAAATTAGTGCTCCCTTGGTGGATGTATGCTTTGAGCAACCATATGATCTCACCATAAACGTATTTCCTGAACCAATATCAAATGGTCCTTATTCAATAACAATAACAGAATTTATTGGAGGAGCTACCTATACCAATAGTTCTGCTAGTGAGATGTTTACTGTTACCATTCCTGGAAATCCTGAAGGAACATATGATTACAGTGGTATCCTAACAGATCAGTTTGACTGTGCATACAATAGTGATGATTTTCCGAATGTAACAGTTGAGGAAGAAGGTATTACTAATGTAACTTTACCAAGTGATCCCACTTGCGAAAATGAAACATACCAAATACAAGTAGATGCACTTGGTGGTCTCCCCCCATATGACATAAGTCTATTTGAAAATAGTTCTTTAATAGAAACTCAGACAGCAGGCATAGCAACGGATGACATTGTCACTGCTTTTTTTGATATTCTAGATCAATCTGCAGGAGATTACAATTATACAATTACTATAGCTGATCAGTTGGGTTGTGATTTCAACATTTCCTATTCTTCTAACCCTCATATCGTTTACAGCAATCCTACGATTTCTGATAATGTTACAATAAGCGCTTGTCAGGAATCCACTGAAGAAGTATCTATAAATCTCACCTTATATAATGATGAAATTTCTTTTGGGGATACAATAATTTGGAGTGAAAATTTTGATGGGTCTAATGTGATTTTAAATCCAAACACGTTCACTACTATGGTAGATGTTACTGTTTTTGCTCAAGCAATAAGTGATGATGATTGTTCTTCAGAAATTGTACCTGTTGTAATCGATCTTACAGGCTCACCTGTACCAACCATCAACACCCTCGGCGGCCAAACATACATCTGCCCACAATCCACCATAGAGTTATCCATCAATGGCACATATGACTTAATAGAATGGTCCACAGGAGCATTAGGATCTTTCATCGAAATATCAGAAGGTGGTACATATATGGTGACTGTGACTGATGGTGTTTGTATTGGCAGTAATCAGATATTAATTACTAAATCAGAGTTAGCACTTGATTGTTCTGCCAATGCAAACTCAATAACCATCATGGTTGATAATCCTGTATTTCCTTATGATGTCAATTGGACAGGAATGTCATCTGGTAATGAGACAGGTATCAGTAATACTAGTTATACTTTAATGAACCTTGCTGCGGGAGAATATACCATTGAGGTAGTTGACGCTCAAGGATGTGTATTAAGTTGTGAAGTAGAAGTTACAGGAACTGGGGAATGTATTCATCCAGATATCCCATCATTATTATCTATTTATAATGAGATGGGAGGAACCAATTGGATGAATCTCGAAACAGAAGGATGGGAAGCTGGCTTGGCTGGCTTAAATTGTGACCCTTGTAACTATAATGGTAATGAATGGGATGGCATAACATGTAATACTGATAAAACAAGAGTTATCCGACTCAAGTTAGGGAATATCAATATGAATGGATCATGGCCTACTAGTATAGGTTCGCTTTCAGAGTTGGTCGAGATTAAGGCAAATAGCAATACAATTCCAGGACCCTTTCCCGATTCATTTTCTGACTTAGATAAGTTAGAACAACTCGATCTTAATAGATCAGAATTTAATAGCCCTTTCCCAGACTTTATTACTGGTTTCACTGAGTTGCGTAATCTTGATTTTTCTGAAGCAGGAGTATCAGGAAACATACAATTAGATTTTGAAAGCATGCAGAATCTCATCAATCTATTCCTCAATGATAATTTACTCACAGGCTTTTTACCTCCTAGTATGGGTGACTTAGCAAGTATTTCAGATTTGGATTTATCAAACAATAATTTTGAGGGCTGCATCCCTTCATCATGGGATAATATTTGTGGTTTAGCAATTCTCCTTTTTGAAAATGAAGACCTCATCAATGAAGATTTCGACTTATTCTGCACGGATGGTGAAGGTGAATGCTTGTGCACCTTACATCCTGACATTCCAGCATTATTAGCGCTCTATCAGAATACAAACGGCACAGAATGGACAAACAAAAGCGGTTGGGAAGGTGGATTCCAGTTTTCAACTTGTGACCCTTGTGGTAAACTCAGCGGAACCCCATGGTATGGTATAACATGTAATACTGATAGCTCCAGAGTAAGAGTAATAGATCTAGACGGGGATCCAGCGGGTAATAGCGCCGGCGATACTGGAAATGGATTATCGGGAACACTATCTCCAAACTTAAATCAATTATCAGAGGTTGTCTACTTTAACTTAGATAACAATGCAATAGGAGACACAATCCCTCATTCTATCTTTGACATGCCTAAACTTAGGTTCCTGAGATTAGAAAATAATGAGCTAATTGGAAATAT
Organism: Halioglobus sp.; assembly: GCA_047628935.1. Taxonomy (GTDB): domain Bacteria; phylum Bacteroidota; class Bacteroidia; order Chitinophagales; family Saprospiraceae; genus CAJXUU01. The sequence continues at coordinate 19,638 of JBLHWH010000014.1, forward strand.
TCCTACAGATTTTGGAGCATCCGCTAGTTTGCTACAGGATCTTTATCTTTCTAATAATAATTTATCGGGATCGATACCAACTGCCATTAGCACCTTGATTAATTTGGATGATCTATCCCTTACAGATAATCAATTAAGTGGAAACATTCCTCAACAATTGGCAGATCTTGATACTATTCGATTGATAAAACTGGGTAGTAATGAATTTGTTGGTACTATCCCTCAAGTATGGGCTAATATGGATAGTATTCTGGTGATGAAACTAGACAGTAATAATCTAGAAGGCTGCATACCACCTGTGTTTTTAGATAGGTGTGATGATATGACTTTCAGTTTAAATTTAGATGGCAATATACAACTCCCATATTCTGGAGATACGGATGACATATGTGACAATAGCACAACTTTAGATGGATCAGAATGTGGTGATGGAGTTGGCACTTTTGATCTAGCTAATTGCAATTGTAATACCGAGTGCGAGTTTGAAGTTGTAGATACTTTCGTGTTTGACATAGCTGAACTCATTCTCTTTCTTGGCACACCTGATCTAGTTGATAATGACTTGACTACGTGTAACATTTCTTTTAGTCCAACAAGTATTCTCGATTCTATCTTGCTGACTTGTGATATGGTGGGTGATACAGTAGAAACCTTTATTTGGGATGAATTTGGGGAGGATTCAGTTAGTTTTCAGTTGATTGTTACGGATCAAGATACATTTACAGTTGACAGTATTCAGTTTCCTCTATCTTTAATAGAAACATCGCTATCAGGAGTAACCGCAGATCAATTTACTCCTAGTTTTATTGAAACTAATACAAGTTATGTGAGTACTGACTTAAATATTTTCGTCAACCAAGATTCATGTTCATTAATTGGGGTTACATACACCGATGTTCCAAGTAATTTAACTACAGATTCTTTTAAAATAATAAGAACCTTCGGTGTCATTGAATGGACATCAAGTAATCAATGGGAATTCAATCAAGTGATTATTAATTCTCCATCAAACAACCCCTGCACCCACCCCGACTACGTAGCATTAGAAGCATTCTACCAAAGTACCAATGGTGATGACTGGGATGACAATACTGATTGGCTAAGTAATTGTGATCCGTGTGGGTTACTAGAAGGCAATGAACGCTGGTATGGACTATGTTGTGATGAAGCAATCAATCGAGTGAGAGGAATAGATATGTTTGGAATAGCGAATTGTGATGAAGATGGTGCAATTGTAGGGAGTGGAAATGATCTTACAGGATCTATCCCTTTGTCTATCAATCAACTCACTGAACTAACTTTCTTTGATATTGAAGGATCAAATGTAACTGGTCCAATTCCAAGTACATTACCTGATCTTGTCAATCTTCGCTATTTTGACATTTCAGAAAATAATATGACTGGACCTATACCAAACAACATAGGCAATCTGCAAGAACTCATTTTCTTCGATCTTCAGGCTAATTCGATAAATGATACTTTGCCCAATAGCATAACTGAAATTAAAACTTTAGAGTTTTTTGATTTAGAATCAACTGGAATGTTTGGCAAAATACCTTTTGGCTTTGGAGAACTTAATGATCTTTACTTGTTTGATATCCAATTCAATAATTTTAGCGGTAAGCTACCAGATGATATTGGAGATATTGATCTCGATTTCTTCGACATATTAGTATTTTACATTAACGATAATAATTTTAGTGATTGTATTCCACCTTCGCTTAGCAATTACTGTGATAAACTTGGTGTAGATGTAGATATAAAAAACAATCCACTTTGGCCAAATGGCGGCGACTACTGGGATGAGTTCTGCGATGAGCAAGACCCAGAAGGCCAACCCTGCGGCATCGCCTTAGATTCGATAATAGTAGACTGTAATTGTGTAGCGATAGAAGACTGTCCTACTCCTATATGCAAAACAGATATAGCTGAACCTATCTTTGTCCAAGAAGGAAGAAAAATACCACTAGAGAGAGTCCTAGAAGATGGATTCCCAGTAAGAGATTGTTATTCTTTTGACCCAGTGATGGATGTGGATACATTCCTACTCGTGTGCGCGGATGTATGCACCATTAAGGAGGTAACAGTATATAGTTTGACAACTGGCGAAAGCTGCACCACTGATGTATACGTAAGTCAACTAGATGGTGCCTGCAGTGAATTCGATCCACCAGACATCACAATAGAACTAATTGATCAAGGCTATACAGGTGGTGAATTTATATCTATCGATGTCATTTTGGATGGGTTAATAGACATCTCTGAATATACCTTTCAAATACGATTTGACACTTTTGCGTTAGAATTTGTTGAAGGGATTAATCTCAATAGTGAACTAGCACCAAAAGTAGATTTCTTCACGACAGATGGCCCGTATGTAAGAGTCATAAAAGATAGTAATATCCAATCGATCAATGATGTTTTTGCTCCTACAAGGGTGGTCACTTTAGTCTTTAGGATAAAAAATCAACCGTTTTGCGGAGAGACAATGTTTGACATCGCTCCTGATGCATTCAATGTTTTCTTATCTTGTCAAGAATTTTTAACCGCAATAGAAGCAACTTATATTCCTACAACTGTCATTTATAATCATCCACTACCTATTACAAATCCAACTTTACTTGAGGTTTGTGAAAATGAAGAAATAACTGTCAGTATCATTAATTCTGACGACTACCAATCAATCACTTGGGAAGAATCAGGATCTGATGATCTCAATGTAGCGCCAGCATCAACTACAGATTATGACCTATCTCTAATTGATAACAATGGATGCGTAATATATACGTTCTTCACCATTACAGTCATAGAATGTAGCGACTGCATAGAAGGAGCCTGCCTATTTGACAATCCTCCAGCCTTTATTGATCCTCCCACTGACATCACTGTAAACTGCGCAGAAAATATTCCACTTCCAGAAAACCTAGGGTATACAAATAATATGACAGATGATTGTCTCGAATCAGGCTCTGTCCCTCCGATGAGAGATAACACCAATTTTGCCAACTGCCAAGGCACTATCATAGAATCATGGACTCACGCTACACTATGTGGGGTGGTTATAGAAGCTAGCCGGATCATCACCGTGGAGTCTCCAGGTACATTAGTGTTCGTTGACACACCTATAGAATTTATAGATATCAACTGCGATGAAAATGAAATCGAACTCTATGAAATCGAACTAGAATATGCGTTTGATGGTGAAAATGATTGTATCCCAATGGGTGTAGCCTCTCTAACTACCACACAGGATTATAATGAGTGCGGCGGTACCGTCACCTATAAATGGTCAATAGGTCACCCATGTAGTGTGGATTCATTGACTTTCTCACAGATAGCTACAGTATCAGCCAACGATAGTTTCGAGTTTATAGACCCGCCAGCAGACATCACGTTATCTTGCAGTCAATTGCCATTCGAACCCGACACGCTACTGATTACGAATGATACCGAAGGTGCATGTGCTGTATCCCAAGAGGTAGAGGCTGGATCCATAGAAATTTCAGAAGGTTGCCCTGGTCAGATCATAATTACTTGGGCATACGACAATCCATGTACAGGAGTGCAAATATCACATAAGCAGATTGTGACGTTGTTCGATTGCGCAGCAGCTACGCTAGAAGAAGATTACATCGAAGTGCGAGCGGGTGACATATACGACATCAATATATTTGATAATGATCTTATTCCAGACAGCATATCTACTCAGATCATCGGGATAGAGCGAGAAGAATTGTTCTTTGCCAAGGATTATGAGTCTAACGGATTGTTCGAGTTTGCTATATCAGAGTCTTTCTTTGATACGCTGCGTGTTACATATGAAGTATGTAACCTAGAATGTGACATCTGTACTACCAACACGCTAAAAATAGTAGACGAAGCGCTCAAAGACATCATCCTAACAGATATCATCACTCCAAACGATGATGGACAGAATGACGCACTAAGATTCAACTTCGAGTCAGAGATATCAGGTGCACAACTCTACATCTATAATCGATGGGGAGATAAGATCTATGAGAAACTTGGATATACCAACGATTGGGATGCGAGCGGATACCCTGGTGGTATTTATTTCTATGTGCTACAGATTGGTGATGCGCAAATCAAGAAAACCCTGACGGTGGTGAAGTGATAGAGAGGTACAAAAAAAGGTGTAGTTCAGAAAGAACTACACCTTTTTTATTTTATGCATTGTCTCGTCCTAACTTATACCATTTCTGTTTTTAGATGACGGTAAAGGATTTAGAATTGGTCAAAATGAGTCAAGGCAAAAAACGCAGTCGAACCCATAGGTTCGGCGAGGCTTTTTAACGAAGGAACATGAAGGACAAAATGAATAATTACCGTCAATCTAAACCAGAAATGGTATTAGCTCTGACCTAGCACATACCTAACAGATAATGCACCATATCTTCCACCAAATCCACCTAATCCACCCCCTCCTGTGCCTACAAATAGACTAGGGGACCAATCAATAGAAAAATTGAGGGGTGTATTCTCAAGTGTGTATGATAAACCAATGTACCCTTGTACAGAAAAGAATGTTGTAGATCCACCAAAATCACTACTTAAATTATGAATACCAGCTCCCGCTCCATAGTACCATTGTAGATTTTCCACACCCTCGAATTCTAAGTCATTGTGGATTTGGTAGGCAGCATTTGCAGATAACCAAGTGGATCCGAAGTAACTTCTAAATCCAACATAAGCTTCCGCTGCACTGGTCTCATTGATAAATGTCTTATAAGAAACCGAAATCGGATATCCTAATCGAAGGCCTACCGCCGAATCGAAGGCTTGTGCTTTTGCACCAAACGATATTCCTAAAAAAGCAATAACTAGTAGTAAATTTTTCATTTTCATATTTGTTTTAATGATTAAATTGGAATTAATTACATTACAAATATGAGCCTACCATGCCTCCGTATCCTCTGTTTATGTATGAACCGACGGTAATAATGTATAAAGTGACATTCTCAAAGAATTACTGGCAGGAATTGATAAGCTCTTGAAGGGTATTTTGAGCGATTCTAGCCGACAGCAAATCATCGAACTTCAGGTCTATTTCTTTCTCATATTTTAGATCCCCACCTTCTTCGTACTTGGTTATTAGCTTTTCTTTGCCTTTAGTTACTACATTGAGATTGATCTTATTTTTAGAGATATCAAGCTTGATAGATTTAGGATTCAAGTCGTATAGATTGAACTCATATGTCTCTTCTTTGCCTTTTTCTTTATTCTCTAATTTGTACATATACGAGCACTCATCATCTGTCTGCTCGATCGATTGGTCATATTTTCCATCATCGACAGTAACGGATGATACGTAATTCGACATCCATGTCATATCTTTAACATCTAAATCTCTATTACATTCTTGGACTATTTGTGGCACAAGTATCTCCAGGCTCTTTGCAGAATACACATCGGCAATATCAAATTCAAATTCATCGTCATATTTATCTATCTTTCCATCCTCCTTGTAATAAGTTATGAATTTCTTTTTGTTCTTTGTTTTGAAAGATATCGTTTGATTGGAAGAGTTATAATCTACATTTACACTCCCAGTTGCAATATCACTCCAGTGCCATTCCATTTTTTTACTCTTTTTATCACTAATCACAATTGTTGCTTGGCAATCCTCCGTCATAGTAGTATTCTCAATTTTTGAAGTTGAACTGATCACTATTTCTTTCATCATAGATAGACACTTACCTTCACAGTTTTCAAATTTAGAAAGGGAACTCTCAGTAATTTGACTGCCAAGCTTATTGGCCGATGCTATCATTTCAGAAGTATAAATAGCGTCGCTCGGAGAAGAAAAATACAATTGAAGACTAGAGCTATATTCTAATTTATCTTCCGATATATAAGCGATCAGTTTCTTCTTATTTTTAGCTTTTATTGTAAGGACTTGGAATGCTCCTTCATTCTTTGTAGACACACTATTCGGTTCTAAATCTCCCCAATAAAAAAGAATTTTCTCAACTTCCGACTTCCCTTTTTTAGTAGTTTCTCTGACAATTTCCATCAAGCCATTTTCATCCGTATCATTCTTTTTTAAAGACTGGTTTATTGATATTTTCTCATCTTTCATCTCACTTCCAAAACTGGAAATCAAACTATTTATCTCTTCTATAGTTGCAGGAACCTGAATTGCACTGTCCCACAGCTCATTCCCCATCTCAATTAGCTCCTTAAAGTATACTTCAATGTCCCTTGCAATATCAATATCCTGAGCTATAACTTTCATTTTACTATCAAATTTCGAATCTCCGTCCTCTGTCCGTTTTATGAACTTGCCTTTACTTGTTTTAAAAGTGATGCTCATCTCATCTTTCTTCGATTTGCGTTCTATTTTTTTAGGATTGATAAGAGCTAAATTGAAAGAAAAAACTTCTACTTCCTCCTTCCCTTTTTTATTGTTTTTAATGACTCTAGTCATAGTCACCTCATAAGGCTTATCATCATCCACAGAGAATACTTGACTGATCATTTCATCTCCATTATCAAACTCCTCCAACATCTCATTCAATTCGTTAAAAGCCTCTGCCATTTGTGCATCAGTTTCACATATAGATATAAAAGTGAACATGATGATTGCTAATATTTTCGGTAGATTCATAGTAATTTGTTTTTCTAGTTTCTTTTGAAAGTCAATTAGATTTAAATATGATATTTCAATTAACCTTAAATATAATAATATCCAAATAGAATATAAAATTGCCTGTATCAATCGTGTCATTTTATGTTTGAATTGGCCATTCAGCATTTTGGAAATTCTAAAATCAAATCAAACCATTTCATTTGCAGGAGTATAAATTCAGTGATCAATCTGAGCCTTTTTTAGTAAATGAAATTAGACAATTAGTGTCCTATATCGATTCATACATAAAATCATATGACTGATACATTACGGAATAGATAAAACGATTCAACTCATCATATTTGAAGTATTATTTAATCATTCAAAATACTTTTAAAATGAAAAATTTATACTTTTTTACTTTACTTTCTGCAATGTTAGCTTTTTCTTCATGTGGGTCCATGACAGGAGGAGATGATCAGGATTTGAGCTCCTGCGACAGTGGTAATGGATATATATCCGCAGATATTTCCGAAAGCTCCGATTACAGACTAGACTGCGCAATTGGTTCAGTATCAGAAATCTTAGATGTAAAAGTTTTTGTCGTAATCAACTTTGACGTTACTAATCCTACCGCAAACAGTATCACTTATAAAAATTACTTGGCTATCGGTGCCGGACTCCCTAGTAATCTAGACAGTGGTTGTGAGTCTGACTATCTAGATGACCATATAGGCAGTGTTACTTACTTTGAGAATATTACAATAAAGGAAGGTGAATCTCTAGATGACCACCCTGGTAAATACAATAGCGATGAAGATAGCATTGATATATGTTTTGATATTCTGACCGCAGAAAAAGCCAAAGGCACATTTAGTGGTGTACTTCATAACTATGAGGGCAAAGAGAAATATATCTCAGATGGAGAGTTTGAATTTGAGTTTTAAATTTAATAACATCTACCAAATGCAGATGATCTACATTAACAATCAATATCAATTACGAGTCATTACAAACAATTTTTTGACCTTAAAACCAAAATTTTGGTAGCTCTTCTATATCTATAAAGCAGAGTAGCGTTTATTATATAACATACTGATAATCTATTACTAAAATAGCATATATCAATAAATTAAGAGTAAACTTAATACGATTTTTTATAATAAAAGAAGAGAATAATTACTATATTTAGAAAAACAAAAAACCTAAATAATCATGAAAATCTCGATACCATACTAATCACTGAAACATGACTAATACTTATATAAACCCCTTTTTATTTTTCCACTTTAGTTTTGAATTACCTATTGATAACTATAGATTATTTAATAAAAATACCTCCAAAATGAAACATCTATTTTTCTTTTTAATTTTATTCAGCCAATTTAACATCTCTTCCGCTCAAGGTGATTATATAGATGAATGCCCAAGTGGATATGAGCATATACTTTGTGAGGATTGGGTTATCAATACAATTCAATCCAATTGCTGTATTTGTGAAATTTCAGGAAATGCGATTGACTATGAGTTTGGGTATTATTATAGCACTTCAATTAATGATATTTATTATTATGAAAAAAAATATTGCTTTGGTACAGAAGGTATTGATCCAACGCAAATAGATTTCTATGATTGTTCTGGTAATGTTGTCGAAACATATGCTCCAGCTACTGGAGGACCATTTGGTGGTGATGAATATCTTGTCACCTTTTTCTTTCCAGAATTTGGTTCAACAGGTAATATTACAATACCATTTGGTTCATTAATTCAAATGTATAGTGATAATCAAGGCTTTCCTAATTGTGGAAATGTAGAAATAAATCCATTAAGAGATTTCTGCTTACTTGATCCGAGCATATTTAACCCTAGCAATGTGCCAGATGTAATATGTGGAATTGACGGCAATACTTATGTCAACTATGATGTGATGACATACTGTTATGGTATTACCGAAGATGCTTCAGCTTGTCAGGATTGTGATAATTCCTCAGTTTTCTTTGGCTCTTATAATGTTGGTCAGACTACTGTTACATTAGAGGCATTTGATGCTACTCCTAACAGTAATTTCACTTGGTACTATAAAAAATCGACCGAATCAATTTATGAAAGTCAAGAAACAACTGATAATCAAATAACACTAACCGGCCTAGAGCCGAACACAACATACGATTGGTATGTAATTATATTCTGCGGTACGGCGCCTGATTATTTTTCACCTGACCAACAGTTTACTACTTCTCCAGTAACTACTACTTGTGATAATCAAGGCATCTATTCTAGTACTAACATTACATCATCTTCATCTACTTTACAAGTATCTCAAGTATCAAGCAATACAGATTTTGAGTGGCAATACAGAAAAAGTGGCACGTCACAATGGTCAGCACCAATCTTAACTTCAAGTCCTACAACTACGATAACTGGCCTAGAACCAGACACAGATTATCAATGGAGGGTTGAAGTAATTTGTCCCGATGGCTCATCTACTACTTCTCCTATTCAAAATTTCACTATTGAAGAATCAAGTAATGGAGCTATCAACGATTTTGAAAATTGCTCCGATAATTATGAAGCTATACTTTGTGATCCCATAGTTAAAGATTCCTTAAGTTACTTTTATAATTTAGCATTATCAGCAATATCTGTAGGATTAAATGCGGAATGGGAATTTGGATTTGCTGTTTTAGAAGATAATAATTTCTTTTATTTTCAACGGGTTCAATTTTCAACTCCGGAAGGGGGCGGGTCTATTTATAATTTTCATGATTGTGAATATTTTGCTTCGGTAGGAAGTTGTACCGAAGACGTTGTAACAGGTTTAGTTACTTGTTCCTTTTTCGATTATACTCTCAGCGATTTTAATTTAATAATCATTGCAGATTTAAATACATATTCTGAGTGTTTAAACACAGAAAGTTTTGATGATTTGTGTAATCCTTGTGGAGGCTATAATTGTATAGACCTATCTACTATTGATGAAAACATAGTTTGCACAAACGAATACATTCCAGTTTGTGGCTGTGACGGAAAAACCTACCCCAACAGCTGCATTGCTGAAAACTATTACGGTGTTACATCTACAACACTTAATGCATGCGATCAATACGCTTGTATAGATACTTCTATGATCGATGAAAACGCGGTATGTCCTCTTGATTATACTCCTGTCTGTGGTTGTGATGGTGTAACCTATCCTAATGCCTGTAGTGCTGGTGTCAATGGTGTCATAAGTTACACTATGGGAGAATGTAGTACAAACTGTATCGATGAAAATCTGGTAGATCTCGATATCCAATGTGAAGCTGTGTATGCTCCAGTATGTGGCTGCGATGGCGAATCTTATATAAATGAATGTTATGCGCTATCCGCTGGGATTACAGATTTCACTACTGGTACGTGCTCCAATATTGATTGTGATAGTATCATTTATGTCCCACTACCTATCCCGCCCGATGTTGATGTGGATGAAATCTGCGGAGATTTTATAGGAGCTGAAGTATGTGGTTGTGATGGCATGACCTACGAAAATAGTTGTGTTGCTTATTATGAAGGTATTACATATTATACCCCAGGGCCTTGCGATGTTCAAGATGATTGTTATAATAATGATCCAGATTTCCCTGAAGAAGTAGAAGGGATGCAATGTCCCTTAAACATTATGCCTGTCTGTGGATGTGATGGCGAAGAATATAATAATGATTGTGAAGCTTTCAAAGCAGGAATCAAGAAATGGACAGATGGACCTTGTGATGAAATAGGTTGCGTTCTTCCCAATTGGTACAATACTGAGATCTTTGAAAATAAAGTTCAATTTCAAGTTTCTGGTGTTTCAGATCCCGTAACATATCAATGGCGAGTAAGGGAAATATCTCCTAATTTTGAAGATTGGATTGAGTTATTTCCAGCGACTACGATTCCGATGAAAGACTGGTTTGATTATGAAGAATGTCATTCTTATGAATGGCAAGTGAGTCTTTTTTGTGAAGCACCAAATATTACAGGCTGGAGCCCTGGTCAATTCTTTGACATTGATTGTGAACAAGAATGTACATTACCTCTACCCTCTACTTTTAGCAATACCAAAACAATTGACAACAGTTGGCAACTAGCTGTTGGTCCAGTAACAAATGCTACCGCATATCAATGGCAGATAAGAGAAATAGAACCCAATTCTCAATCATGGTCTAATGCTGTCGTTGATGATATTACGCTGCAAAATATCTATGACTGGTTCGATTATGAAGATTGTAAGACATACGAATGGAGAGTAAGAATAATCTGTGATAATGGTCTCACTTCTGACTGGAGCGACCCTATCGAATTTGCAACTGATGAAGATTGTGAGACAGTCTGTTCGTCTGAGATAAGATACATCAAGATCCATTACAAAGGCGTGCTTAATCCGGAAACGGGTATGCCGTCCACGGTATATGGTCAAACTGTAGACGTGCAATACTTACAATCCATAGTAGATTGGATGAATAATATTATGGAACAGAATAATGGTAATTTTAGATTTTGCTTTTCGCTAGACTATATAGGTGGTATTGATAATGACATCTCAAACACCTATTTTGCTGCTATCATCGATGGGGAAACAATTACTCAATTAGAAGAAGAGGCAAAAAATGAAGTAATGAATGGTAATCCTTATAATTGGTCAGACGATGCCATCAATATATACATGCTACAAGGTTCAGGAACAGATGAGGATGCAGGTGGAGTATGCAGCTTTCCTGGTATACACGGTGAAAATATAATCATCGGAGGAAGAAACTCAGGTGCCTCTACTCATCTTCATGAAATAGGACATTTTTTCGATTTGCGTCATACACATCAAGGATGTACTTGCGAAACATGTAATGTACCCAGCGATCCAAATGACGAAATTGATGATACCGTAGGAGATCTTCCATGCTGGACCTTGGATGAAATATCTATATACCATTTCGGAAGTAATTATGCATCACTAAGTTCAGATGAAAAAGTAATCATTGATAAAACGTATCGCAACATAATGTCATACCATACTGATAGTCATATTATTACAAATGGACAATTCGAACGATGGTGTTCAGCTATCATTGATTATCCAACTCGCGCAGCTGTAGTTTATGACCTACCTTGTGAAGATCAAGATTGTATAGATGAAAGCCAAATAGATGAAGATGCAATATGTACAACCGAATATATACCCGTTTGTGGATGTAATGGTATTACATACCCAAATGCCTGCATTGCGGATATATCTGGAGTAACGTTTTACACTTCTGGCGCTTGTGAGGAAGATTGCATTATAGAGGTGGATACAATGTTTTATTGCACTTTAGAGTATGTACCCGTATGTGGTTGTGATGGTATTACATATTCAAATAGCTGTCACGCCACTCATGCAGGTGTGATCTCATGGACAGAAGGCGAATGTCAAACAATAATCTGTTCACCGATTTATGTACCATTAGGTCCACCACTAGAATGTGATGATTATTTCTACGAACCTGTATGTGGCTGTGACACCATTACATATGCAAATCCTTGCCTGGCACAAGATGCAGGTGTATATGAGTATGAATTTGGAGAATGTTGTGTCGATGTTTCTTTGATTACTAATCCAGAGGACTGTCCACAATTATATGACCCAGTATGTGATTGTCTGGGTAATGTGTACGCGAATATTTGCGTCGCCGAAGCATGCGGAGTAGCATCGCCTATCAATTGTAATCAAGGCGATTGTATAGACGAAGAATTAATAAATGAAGATATAATTTGTCCGCAAGATTTCAATCCTGTATGTGGTTGCGATGGCATAACATATTCTAATTCATGTGGAGCATTCAAAAAAGGTGTCACATCTTGGGACAGTGGATCTTGTCCTTCAGCTGGATGTATAGATGAAAGATTGATTTATCCGGACCTTCCATGCACACAAAATTATGATCCAGTCTGTGGATGCAATGAGGTGACTTATATCAATGAATGTTTTGCCTTGCGAGAAGGAGTTACTTCCTCTACTCCGGGATGCTGTCCAGATTCTGATTGTATTGACCCAGGTCTAATCAATGATGCTATACAATGCACAACTGATGAGAATTTTGTTTGTGGATGTGATGATGTTACCTATATTAATGAATGTGAGGCGAGAAAAAAAGGTGTCACAACATGGACGACAGGTATGTGCATACCTATTGATGATTGTCCACTAGATCCAGAAGACAATATCAATATAGGCGTATATTGTCCATCTAATATCGCACCAGTCTGTGGATGTGATGACATAACCTATCTCAATAGTTGTCTAGCGCTCAAAAATGGAGCTATTGATTGGGATCCAGGTGTTTGTCCAGGTGATATCGTAGGCTGTATTGACCCTAATGCATATAATTATAACATGTTTGCAAATGTATCTGATGGTATGTGTGAGACCTGTTATGATGGTATAATGAATGGAGAAGAGACAGGGATAGATTGTGGAGGCTCTAAATGTCCGAATGATTGTGATGAGATGGCTGATCTTACATTTTTTATGGATGAGCAAACTTATGTCTGCAATAGTGTCGTTCGAGTACCTGTGAAAGTGCTGAACTATACTGACATCTCATCATTCCAATATAAAATAGGAACTACTGCTATAGGTGGGGTCACAATTCTTGATATTTCTGATCCTATTGCATCACTCTCTATTATGTCAGTTTCTGAAACAGATCATAGTATTAGGGTTACTGGATTTACATCCGGTTCTGGATTAACCCTTACAGATGGCACTATCATTTTCTATGTTGATATAGAAGTAGGAAATGTAGAATGTTTTGATGTATTTTTTGCTGGCAGTTTAGCGGATGATTTTGAGATTCTTGCCAGTATTAACTTTAATAGCGTAATACCAACGACTATCGGAGCAGAGCTATGCAAGACAACAGTCTATGATGCGAATGGTATAGTAGAGAGGGAAGATGGATTAAGGATCGTGGATGTAGATGTTTTTGTAAACGCTATGGTAGGAGATATCACCGATATGGAAGGTCGATATGCATTATTGGGTGTATCAACGAATGAATCATTGAATATCTCACCCGCTCATGACACTAAAGCACAAGATGGTGTGAATATAGCCGATGTGGCTGATATCAACAGATTCATCTTAGGTATTCATTCCTTTGATAGTAAATTCAAAGAAATTGCTGCAGATATAGATGGTAACAAAAGGGTGAATATCAATGATCTATCACTTGCCATAGGAGCAACATTTGATCGATTTGATTCTTATCCATTCAATGATACTTGGAGGTTTATCCCACAAGATTATAATTTTGTAAGGTCAAGTCAATTCTTCAAGGAAGTGTATCCTGAGTTTATTTTAAATAATTCATTTAGTATCAATCAGAATCCTGACTTCTATGCTATAAAATTAGGAGATGTAAATTATACGTATGATGGCAATAAGCCTGAAATTATACCTCTCAATCTGTCATTCAATAAAGATGAGAATATAGATGCTTCGATGTCTTATTCGGATGCTTTGGGATTCCAATTTTCATTTTCAGGAGAATACTTAGAGGATATTCTAGTATCATCGAATTTAGAATCACTGAGCATAAGCAAAGAGATATATGACAATGGAGAAATTGGAATAATAGTCTTCAATGGTGATGGGAATCCATTCGATCTATCAAATCTAGAAATCATACTAGTGGCGAAGGCCGATATCGACTTTGAGATACATGATATTCAATTTGGGATTAATTTAGACCCAATATTATATTCAGCAGAAGGCGAATCGTTTGTTCTTACGTTAGATCAAACTCTAAATCAATCAGACCCTAATAAAACTCAAATAAAAGTATATCCAAATCCATTCTCAAATAATATAAAAATTGATCTTGGAAGCGAGAAAACTGGTATACTGAACATTTACTTACCTAATGGCAAGAAATTATATTCAAGTCAGATCCAATCTGGCCAAAGTATCGATAATAAAGTTCTGTCTAGGAATGGAGTTTACCTATTTGAGATTATTCTTCAAGAAAATGTTTTTGTAGAAAAGGTGATTAAAATATGAAGTACTTAAACATAATAATAATAATAATTCTATTCTTGAGTGTGACCAAAATTAGTGCTCAATATATAGAATTTGGGGATGTGAATTTCATGCCAGAAGATTTGCTGGTAGAAATACCGATTGTGGCTACATCTCAATATGACATGGCAGGACTACAGATTGGTTTAAGTATTTATGACAATACAAGTGTATCAATCAAAGCATCTACCCCTGAGTTGATTGCCCCTATTTTTCAATCATATACTAATAGTGAAGCAGCAATATTATGGTTTGAAGTTAATGGAGAATCAATAGACGTACAAATAGGCCAAATACTCGCATATATTGAAATAGAAATAACTCCTTCATCGAATGGTTGTTTCAGTTTAAATAGCGGTATAGCTCAAATTAGCAATATCATATATCTATCAAATGATGGCGTGCTAGAAGAGGAAGAATTTGATATGGACTCAAAAGAATTTTGTTCTTTCGATCCATTATTAGTGGAGCTTTCATTGGTTGATAATACTTGCTTTAACCAGATCAACAGTAGTGCCGCTCTAGAAATATCTGGAGGTGTAACCCCTTATAATATCATATGGACAAATAGTTTGGGAGTCATTGTTGGCACTAATATCACTGAGATATCAAACTTACCAAATGGAAATTATCAAGTAGTAGTATTAGATGCATTTCAGAATGAATTCGTTATTGATTTTGAGATTAAATCTCCACCTCCAATTACTTTCACACCTACTTTTTCTGATATCATTTGTAGTAATACCTTTAACGGATTCATTAATATCGAGACAGAACAGGATTTACACTATTCTTGGTCTGATGGGACTGACAATAGTAATCTAGAGAACTTACCAGCTGGAGAATATAACGTTACGATCACCAATTCGGCTAGCTGTGATTCTTCCTTCGTATTCTCTATAGTTAATTATAAAGAGCCCGATCTAGCTTACACAACTAAAAATACTTGTATAAATCATAACAATGGAGAGATTTTATTTGCGAATTTAGAACTTGATTATCAATGGTCGGATAATCAAGTGAATGGAGATAGAGATAGCCTACACAATGGTGTTTATTCTGTTTCTATAACCGATGAAAATCAATGTGAATTTGTTGTTGCTGATATATCTATAGACACTTTCCCACGGCTGATTCCAGAGATATCAACCGTTCAGCCTATTTGTTTTGGATACCCGACAGGAGAAATTCATGTAGATTCTACAAATCTAATTTCTATTAATTGGGACTCTGATGATTCGATTCAATTCTTTCAAGACTCTTTAACAGATGGTATTTATAATTTTACTTACACAGACATTAATCAGTGCAGGTTTGACTATTCCGAAGTAATAATTGCCCCAGAAGAACTGATTTCAACATTTTCATTGGATAGTGCTACTTGCTATTCTTGTGAGGATGGAGGAATATTTATTGATATTCAAGGTGGAGCTACACCTTATGAATTAAATATTTTTGATACTATATCTAATACTTACAACAGCGAAGGACTTCTGCCGGGGAGCTACCAATACAATATTACTGACGCCAATGGATGCACTCTAGATTCCTTTTTCACTATTGATCTTCTTACTCTTGATATTTCAGTTTTTAAACCAATTTCTGTTATAACTCCGCTCTCTGCGGATAATAACAGTTCTCTTATATTTGATGGGTTAGAAAATCACCCTGACAATCTACTATCTATTTATAATAGGTGGGGAAATATTGTTTTTAAAAGTATTAATTATCAATCATTAAACAAGCCATTATTTGATGGAATGTATAGAGGGAACCCACTTCCAGAAGGAAAATATTTTTATAGACTCGAAGTGAAATCTTTTGATAAACCATTGAGTAATACTTTAACTATAATACGATGAAATATATACTTTCTTTAATCTTAATATTCAATTGTTTCTATAGCATATCGCAACAATTAACACATGAGCCAAGCTCTATTAGTATGGGTTTATTATACAATCCTGCATTCTTAGGTTATAACGCACAGTATGAAATCGGAATGAATATTAGAACACAATGGATAGGCCTAGACGATAGTCCAAGCTCATTTAGTATTTTTGGAAGCTCAAAAATACCAAATCAAAATATTTCATTTGGAGGATATATTTTTAGAGATCAATCTGAGACTCTTAGTGCAAATGGCGCAGGATTAACGATATCCTATACATTACAAAAATTCTTGAATGATGATAGTCAGTTATCTCTAGGCTTTGGAACAAAATATTTACAATTTGGCCTTAACTCTTCTAATTTGATAGCTCGAGACCAGCCAGCATTTGAATCCTATTTGGGTTCAGAGCAGACAAATACATTTGACATAGATTTTGGATTTCACTTTGTCTCAAACAATCCTGCCAAAGAGGAATCATTCTTCGAAATAGGCATTGCAGTTCAGAACTTAATCTCACAGCTATCTAACACAAATTCTATAAATAATAGAATAAGTACCCAGAGCTCATATAATGCATATATATCATACACCTATGAGGATTATAACTTTTCTATATCGCCAAAACTATGGATCAATAGAAACCTATATTCACCGACAAGGGTCTTATTTGGGTTAGAATCCAAAATAGATAAACAATTTATAGTTGGCCTTTTTTACTCAAATGAAAGTACACTTTTCACATCACTTGGTTATACTTTCAAGAAGTTCGGGAATAAGAATTCGAACCTTAAAATTCTTGCATTCCCTGGATACTATTTTGGCTCGTTCGATCGAGGGTCTGGTGTTTCGTTTGATATAGGTGCTTATTTCACGCGGATTTTATGATAGATTATTAAAAATTCACTAATGCTTTCCTCAATCACTTTCGTGAATACTATCAATAAAACCTTCCAAGGTACTGTAACTGTATTAAGATAATGCTACACCTGTCAGGTGAAGAAAATGATAGTTATTTAATCATAATTTGAAAGACACAAGCTCAATAAATAATAAAAAATCCCATTTATACAGAAAATAGTTTGATTCACACATAACCACCTTGGTGTAAGCCTGTAAGCCTTGATATTTGAGATATAATTAATCACAAAAAATATCAAACATGAAAAATTTACAATCAATCTTAATCGCTTTCATACTAATAATAGCTACTTCTATTTCTTGTTTTAGTCAATCTGCGAGACTAGAAAAGTATATCAACAATGGAGGGGCAAAAGCAATAGGGCTCTTGGCACACCCAACAAGTACCTACCAAAGTGCTACCTACAATATGAAAAGCAATGGCGCAATAGTAACTGTGAAATATACTGACGGAGTAAAAACGAGCACACGAATCTATGAGGACAGTGGGATAATTTATGACATCGATCTATTATTTGATACCGATTGGTGGCCACCATATGAAGCTATGGCATTTCTAAAAGAAGTAATCTCAGAAATGATTCAAGAGGATTTCCGCACATCAGAAAAAGTAATTACAGATTTCGAAAAATATTTAGGTAAATCATTTCAATCTTTCACTGGTCAAGAATTCTCTACTATCTTTTTAGCTATTGATTTCATTTCATCATAGTGATTTTGTTCTCATAAATTAATACAGTGAATAACATCCTCAATCAAAATAAATAAGAGGAAACGCATTCATCATTGCACGCTAATAAACAACACGTTATAACATTTACATTTTATAAATATAAGTATTTATATAAAATTACACCATTAAATTTATTTGGTATTTAGCTATTTTTACTCAGTAAAATGTCTCAAAAAAGAATGACTTTCTTAAAACAAACTTCTTAAAACTCAAGTCAAATGAACACTCCTATTGCAAATAACTTAAGACCTTTATTGTCAATAATATTCATAGTATTCTACTATAATTTCGTAATGAGTAGCTTATTTACAACGATATTAGAACCCTCAGAAGACGTTAATGGACTTTCATTTTTCAAGCAACTCCTTTTTCTATTTGTCCTCACTTTTATCTCAATTATTGGATATTGGCTATCAAATAAGATCAACAATTTCAATTCTCTGTTAGTGGCAAGAATAAATGCCATCCTTCTAGGTACGGCCAATATGAGTGTAATACTTTTGTATGACAGTGCTACAGTTCTTGCTTTTACATGTTTTAGTATATGTTATTTGATTGGATTGCTAGAAGTCGAAAAAGGAGAGTATGAAGAACAAAAATTGATAAATGAAAACTCAATAGGAGATAGCTTGTATTTGCAACTTATGAATCAGATAAAAAGAAATAAAATATTTAATACAGTCATTTCTTCACTAATCATAAGTCTTGGAGGTGCCATAATTGGATATTACATGTCAGCTATATTCATAACTGGGGCATTTATCAGAGATTTCAGTATTTTCGGATCAAATCCTAGTGATGGCTTTTTTACGATATTCAAAGTAGGCATTTTAATCGCATTGCCAATGGTTACCTTAGCAACCGTACTAAAAAATCAGATTAACCTGAAACATAGAAAAATAGCTTTTGCAGTCTTGATTACTTTTATATTTTTCATGGGTCCAGGTACTATACATTTAATGTTAATCTATGATCAAATGTTTTTGTTCATTTTAATTAACATCTTGATAATCATATATATGATACACATCTTTTGGGATATTAAAAAGCTAATTCCTGCAAGTAAAATATAAATCCAATATTAAAATTTTTATTCTAAAAATACTATCCTATAAAATCAAAATTAAAAGGGTTCGATTCTTATATCGAATCCTTTTATCGTAAAATCGGATAATAAACTAATAAGCAAATCCATCACCATTATTACTTCATACATAAACACAATCGGTTCATACATATTGTCCTAAAAAAGGTGCTCTTGCCTCCTACATTTGAATTATCAATTAATCATTTAAATAATCAAATCATGGAAACATTAAACTTAATTTTAGACTTAGCATACGAGATAGGAATGGGCGTTGTATCAAGCTTTTTCTTATATGGGTTTTTATCAGCTGTATTCGGTCTCTTCATAGGAATATGGGCCGTAAGAAAGATTAATAAAAATAAAGGTTTCCAGAGAGCCTTTGGACTATGGACATTTGTTGCTAAACTTAACATGGTCTATCTGCCAGTAGTAGCTATGATATCCATGGGAATTTTAGGAGGCATTTATGGGCTCAATGGAAGTATCAACTCATACTTAGAAACAGCTGTTCATTTTTCAATAGATGAACTAGGTCCATATGTTACATCAGATATCATGTCTACTACTGTTGCAAAATATGGCACTTCATATCTGGTTACTGATATTATTGACACTATGTTTTGGGTGGCTTATAGAGGAGCATTTATCTTCTTATTTATCACAATGATGCAATGGCCAATCTTTGAATTTTTAGCTCACAAACTAATTTCAGTATTCATTCCAGTAAAAACTAGCCAACTCAGCTATTAAAATTCTAACCATTCCCAAAGGATCAAATACATCCAAACAGTCTGATTGTCTGATATATGTATAGCCAATCCGATATAAAAATGGGGATTACAACAAGAAATTTAATGCAAATATCAACCCTGAAAAAATTAGATTTTCAATTTAAAAACTCAGTTAATTTAACCAAAATGAAACATCTTATATACATTTTAGCTTTATCCGCATTACCGCTTACTTCTATAAATAGTCAGATAGATATAAAAGAAGTATTATTTGAAAACGGAAACTACTTTGAGAAAGGCAGCACGGTTTTTACAATTTCGTTAGGACTTGTTAGTGATATAAAAATAGATAGCGTTTTACTATCCAATGATGGAATTGAGCCTAAACTAAGTATTCCTGCAATAAACATAGAATTCGAAAAGCAAATATGGAAAAATGTAGGTATTTCTGGAGGAGGAACATATCGAAGCTGGACAATCCCAGTTTTTGAATATAGATATCATTACTTTAATTTTAATCTGAAAAGTAATTACCACTTTAATATCCACGAAGACCTTGATGCTTATTTGGGAATTGGCATGTCATACAAAAGAATGGTCGCTACTAATGCGCTCAATGCAAAAGGCAATGGTTCAATAAGTCTGGCATATAATATCGGAGTTAAATACTACTTCACAGACCAACTAGGAATTTATGCAGCAATCGGTAATGATAGCCTGAGTCTAATTAAAATTGGAGTTAGCCTTTATTTCTAATAATCAAATACCAGCCACCTAAACAAATACTAATCTCATGAAAAATATATTTTACACACTATTATTTATTTTAATAATATGCATTACAGGTTGTATAGAAGACCAAAATGATATAATACCTGACTTAGAGGGTGAACCTGCAGCTGGAATCATAGATATCGATATAGAATCCGTCGATAGCAATGAACTTATTATTAATGTCGACCTTTTTGCAGTAGATCACTTAGGAGGATTTATTCAGAATCTAGGAGCAAGCAATTTTGAAATAGGTGACAATTCTTCTTCATTTCAAAGTGCAGAAATATTAGATCTCAGAGAATCACGACAAGAAGAAAGAGGTCCGTTTTCTGCAACTATGTTATTCGACCAGTCTGGATCTATATCAAGTACTGACCCAAGTAATGCAAGAGTAGAAGCAGGAGTCAAATTTGCTGAAATTGTAAATGACGGTGATGAAGCTTCTGTCGTTGCATTCACATCTGGTGGAAATTATACTTCCCCATATCAAATCCTTACCGAATTTTCTGACGATCCAGAAGTTCTTATTCCTCCTATCTTGGACTTAGCAAATAATGAAAGTGGTGGCACACCCTTGTACATATCAGCTGCAGCTATGTGTGATTACACAGGAGAAAAGGCAAAAAATAATAACAAAGCGATTATTGCATTTACGGATGGTGCTAACACGGACTCTGGTGTATCAGTGGATCAATTGATAGATAAAGCTTGTGATAATGATGTAAGAATATATACTGTAGGTTTGGGAAATGGAGTATCATTTGCAGAATTATCAGAAATCGCATTTGAAACCAATGGCGCTGTTTTACTTGCTGAAAATGCCATTCAATTGGTATCATTATATAGCTCTATGGGTGAATTATTACATGGTAATGTAGAAGCCTTCAAACTTAGAGTAAAAGTGAAACAAGAAGCAAAATGGGCATTAGGTCAAACTGTTATTGTTGATATTAAACTAAAACTTAGTGAATCAATCATAGTCAACTTTCCTATCAGATTAAGACTGAAAGAGATAGATTTAAAACCGTTTTATGACAAAGTTCCATTGTGTCCTTGTACTTATGACGAGATTCCTGAAAATGAAATTAAGCTTTGCACAAAAGGCAGATGGATTAAATGTGGAAATGCATTAACCTTGGAAACTTTTCATTATGGAGCAGTGAACGAAGCAAGATGGATTCCGTTTGATGACGACACTCCTGGTCAACAATGTACTTACGATTTAGACAATAATTTGATTACTGGAGGTATATCAGCTGGCTCTCCCGACAAAGACGCTCCAAATGGATGCGGAGACCGTGGCATTTTGGATGCAGATCCAGGACACACATTTCATGATGTTGCTCCTTGGTTAGTAACTAAAACGTGCGCTGAATATTTATCGCAATGGCCAGCTAATAAAGGACTTGGTTGTGATGAAAATATAGTAAATGGAATAGATCATATGCTAAAAGCAGTAGGAAATCTCAAATGTGGTGATGTGACTCGACTTTTCATTCTGGCTGATTCTCCTGGATTCGACACCCTATTATCTAGCTACTTCAAAGCTCAAGAAAATGTTCCAGAACATCTTCTTAAGACTCATATTAAAGATGTAATTGCAACCTCTAACTTATCTGAAGATGACAAAGAATTGCTGAATCAATTATTAATCAACCTAGGCTAAAAAACTACGACCATGAAACTAATACTATCGTTGGCTTTTATCATTCTATCAATGTCAATTACTTTTGCTCAGGACATCAATAGTCTTGCTGGCATATGGAAGATTAGTCCAGTCAAAATACTGACTCTAAATATTGACCAGTCTTTTAGTTATAAAAAAGGTGCCAAATTATTCGAAGGCACATATGAAATAAAGAAAGATGGTGATCAATCTTTACTGATTATGCATTTCACAACCGAAGTGATGGAATATGTAATAGAAGATGTTACGAAGCAAAACTTTAAGTTGATCGACATAAAAAATGGAAGAGAATTAAATGCAAAACTAATAGAATCCTTCACCGAGAATAAAGTAGCTCAGTATGAAGAAAGACTAGATGAAAATGTAAATAGTAATGAATCCACAGAATACGTAACGAATGATTACCAAAAGACTGAATCTCCTCAATCAGTTGATGAAAACTACCCGTCCTATATATTTACGCTTTTTGGAGGTGCTTCATTATCGTCAGCAAAACATCCCAACCTATCCGAATCGAATTTTACCTTTGCAGGAGTGAACAATAAAACGGAATACAGATCAACTCTTGGATTTCAAACTGGATTGAACATTAGTTTTAAAATTGTTGATGGATTATATATAGGCAGTGGCGTAGAAGCTTCAAAAATTGGCTTTATCGAATATCTAGAGCTTTCAGATATATCAAGTGGAGTCACAGACCAAACCTTAGTATTCTTAGAATCAAAATATTCAGTTATTGGGATACACATTCCTTTATATATTGACATCATGGCGTATAAAGGAATCAGAATAAAAGGGAAATTTTTTGCCTCGAAATTTCTTAGTAACACATCCAAAGCATATCTGAATATTGAAGGTAACTACACAAGCAGTTCAACAAACGAAAATGATACTTTTTATGCTGATGAAGGATCGGTAAAGCACCCTGATATTGTATCATCGTTTAGTTATGGATTGGGTTTAGAGTTACAATATTATTTCACAAATAAATTGGGGATTAGTCTTTCATATTCAGTCTATAAAAACTATATAGAACTTAATCAAAGAGACATTGACAATCAAACATTAGGCGCAAATATTAAATATAGTTTTTGAATATAAAAGAGATGGTACTATAGAATTTATAATGAATTATTCAATTAGAAATTGAATAAATTACTATCTTAACCAACGAATAGAGTCACCCCATGAAAAGCTATTTAATTATTCTATTTTCATTTGCTGTGTTTTACATAAATGCTCAATGTGTACAGGGTGATTGTAATGATGGTGATGGTATATATCAATTTAAGTCTGGGTCTCTATTTGAAGGAACAGTCATTAAAAACCAACCTTCATATGGATCATATTTCTATGCGAATGGTGATATTTATATTGGCCAATTTTCTAAGAACAAAAGATATGGTAAAAGCAAATACTACCATTCGGATGGGCGTTATTTTGAAGGTACATATTCAAAGGACAAAAAAGAAAAAGGCAAGATTTTATACAATGAAAATTCTTGGTATGATGGTGAATTCTATGGAGACAAGAGACATGGAAAGGGAACATATTTTAATATAAAAGAACATAAAAAGCAAGGTGTTTGGGAAAGCAATAAATACTTAGGTACTGACTCCAATCAAATATCAAATACCTCTGTAGTTATTGTTGGTATAGGAAAATATAAACATATTGGAAAACTCAATTATACTGTAGCAGATGCTCAATCATTTGAGAAATTAGTGAATGCTGGAAAATTTGGATTTATACAAAAAGAAAATGTAATAACACTATATGATCATGAAGCTACAGCGTCAAATATTACTACAAAATCAAAAATACTCTTTAGTAAAGCACAAGCAAAAGATAAAATTATATTCTTCTTTTCTGGTCATGGAGCTAGTGGATTATTGGCAACAGTAGATATGAAATCAATGGATCAAGGATTAAATCATGAAACATTAAAATCAATATTTTCACTTTCTAAGGCTAAGACAAAACTGATAATCGCAGATGCCTGTAATAGCGGCACAATACTGTCTTCTCCAAAAATTAGAAACAAGTCATTTACCACTGATATTCAGCTAAAAGACCAAGTCATGATATTTATGTCGAGTAGAGAAAATGAAAAGAGTTTAGAGATCCCAGCTCTAGGTCATGGCTTATTCACCTATAATCTAATACATGCTTTGAGCGAAGCAGGTGATGCCAATAATGATAAGATGATAACTATAGACGAGATGTATTACTATGTGAGAAACAATACTGTATCAGAAGCACAAAAAAGAAATAAAAGCCAGTGCCCTCTATTAAGAGGGAAATTTGACAGAAACTTGGTAATCTCCTATCTATAAACTCAAAGCAAATGATTACAATCGGAAGACTACCAACCAATGACATCCAACTTAATGATGACACAGTATCAGGTAATGCACATCTCAAGGTAGAAGTTAAACCAAATGGAAAAATGATATTCTATCATAATGGAACAAATGATACTAAAGTAAATGGCATCTCCATCAAAAAATCAACTATTGATCCAGATGACAAAGTCCAAATAGGGGATTTCAAAATATCAGGAATTAACCTTCTTCGAAAAATTAATCAAATAGCTTTTAAAAGCAGAACAGACTTCACAAAAGAATTCCAACTGTTGCTACCTATGTATGAAGAGTATGAAATAAAAAAGAATGCAATCGAAAAACCATCACCTATTCCTAAGTTAATTAGGATTGGACTAAGTCTTTCTGTTGTATTGATCCTTATATTTTTTACAGATCATATTCCAGAAGGATCCAGATACGCACTCATTGCTGGGGCAGGTGTCATTGCTACAATATTCAGTGGTATAGGAACTGGAAAAAAGAGTAAAAAGAAAAAGATTGATGATCTCAATCTTAAGTATGAAGATGATATTAGATGTCCAAAATGTAGAGTGCTTATGCATAGGAAATCAAGCTACGTATGGAAGTCAAAAGGAAGATGTATTAATGATATCTGTGATGTTGAATTTTTCATAAATGAAAATTAAACTCCCATA
Organism: Halioglobus sp.; assembly: GCA_047628935.1. Lineage (GTDB taxonomy): Bacteria > Bacteroidota > Bacteroidia > Chitinophagales > Saprospiraceae > CAJXUU01. The sequence goes on from JBLHWH010000014.1 coordinate 45,147, forward strand.
AAACCTCAAATATAGTAAACATGGATGGCACGACGATTATAGGTGGTATAAACAATGATCAACCTAATGAAGAGGTTCGACCAAAAAGGACTAAACTAATCCTTAAAGCATTAACTGAAGAACAAAAAAGTTCATTAAATTCTATTGGGTTAGTGGGCAGTGGAGCTCTGCTTGGTAGTCTAATTAATAATATGATATCTTCTGGATTTTCCACAAAAGAAGATGCAATATTAATCGCCAAGAACGATCAAGAATATGTGCCCCAATCTTCCGAAGAAGAATTATGTGTAGAGTTATTTATTGAAGTACCTTTTGCAACAGAGATCAATGACGAAATGACATTTACAGAGGCATTCTCCACAGCAAGAGGTGAGTTAGGTCCTGGAGGTTTTTTCGAATGGAAAGGAGCAACCTATAACACATACTATAAAGAAGAATGGGACCACCTCGGCGAAGATAGACAACAAGAATACTATTCAAATTTGAAAGAAAGTGCAGATTATGAAAATGTATCTATCGTGAATAATCAGCCTTTAACTGAATCACACAATGATCTCGAAGGAGGTTCTATCTCAAGTACTCAAGAAGTAAATGATATAGATACTAAACCCGATCCCGAAGTGCCTCCGGAAAAACCTGAAGTACCATCCTATGCGGAAAATAATCATAAAGAAGACTCCGTGGTAAAACCAACAGCATTAAAAGTAGATACTAACAACGATGGAATTCCAGATGCCATCGTGTACGATATTAATGATGATGACTATGCAGATGCAATTCTAATAGATGTAAATCAAGATGGAACACCCGAGTATTTATATGATTCTGATGAAAATCAGGATATTGACATAATGGTAATAGATACTGATAATGATGGAGCGTTCTCAGATGAAGTCCAAAGTCCACTTTCTGAAGAATTAACTTTACCAGTTTCGAGTCTAAATGTATTGGATGAAGAAGAATATGCAGAAGACAATTCTCAAATAGAAAAAAACCTTCCAGATCTTGAAAACGATTATCCGATAGATGAATTTATCTAAAAATCATATAGAATGAAATGCAGATGCCCAAAATGTAAAACCAAAATGGAAATTAAAAATGATGGTCTAAGGAGACTAAAACATAAGGTATTCAAATGCCCCAAGTGTAATCATTTATTAAAAATAAAACCTTCAGAAGCCAAATGCTTTCATTGCAACGAAACGATGTTCTATTATAAATTCGATTTTATAGCTGCCAACAGAGTTGCTCAATGTTATGCATGTAAAGAATTCAATAAAATGCCTTATGTCATAGATTAAATCAAAGCATCAAATTATGGAAAAGACAAAACTTAGTGGAGATAAATCTACATACACAAAAGGAAGTCTCTATATGGAAAAAGATGATTACAACTACGAAAGTTGTGAGTTAGCGCTAAATGACAAACTTATGGTAGTAGGGCGTCAAAGCATGAAAAAAAATGTAGATGTTTCCATTCCAACAGAAGACAACATGCTTTCTCGGCTACATTTTGTGATTCGCAAATATCAAGATGAAGATAACAGATATCGATTTTCAATTGCACCAAGACCAAATACAAATGGAACAATTGTAAACGGGAAAAAACTTCAGGACGATCAAGAAATATTTCTATCAGATGGCAATATAATTCAAGCTGGAAATACTGTCTTAATCTTTAAAGGGCAAGAATAAAATCAATCAAAACCAACTAAAACCAAAACATGGAAAACATTGAAATATTAGGCTATACCATTAAGTCATTCCTAGGAAAAGGTGGAATGGCGGATGTATGGTATGCGGAAAATAGCCTAGGCAAAAAAGCTGCCGTCAAAATAATGCACAAAAGATTTGCAGAAAATGAAAGTGTAAAATCAAGATTTCTGAAAGAAGCAATAGCTATGATGAAACTTGAAAATCAATACATCCGTGATGTGTATGATCAAGGGGAGCTAGATGGAGTACCATACATAGTAATGGAATATATTGATGGTCAAACAATTAAAGAAATTATTAATTCAGAGCACCAACCAAGTAATCAAAAAATAAAAGATTGGTTTGTACAATGTTCACAAGCATTGGCACATGCCCATAAGAAAGGAATAATACATAGGGATATAAAGCCATCAAATATTTTTATCACCACAGATGGAATAGTCAAGATTTTAGATTTCGGAATTGCTAAAGTAGAAGGGGAAATCTCAGACACTCTAACTGGTCAAACACTAGGAACGATAAGATACATGAGTCCTGAACAGATAGTGGACCCTAAAAGAGTGGATTATAAAACGGATTTATATTCTATGGCAATTACATTTTTTCATCTTATAACAGGTAAGGCTCCATTTTCTGATACCACAGAAAGTGAGTATGCTATACAGGCAAGGATTGTAAAAGACGATATAAACCTTTCTACACTATCCTCTGATTGGAAATTCATCCTAGGCAATTTGTTATCTAAAGATATCGGCAAAAGAAAACAAGTCATTGATACTTCTGAAGAAGCGGATGAAGAAACTATAATAACAGGTAATAATTCTTCGTACAAGAAACAACTATCCTATTATATCTATCCCTATAAGAAATATTTTAAAACTATAGGAATCGTATCAGCGGTTGGCTTATTATCTTGGCTGATTTTGCCAAAAATATTTAGTGGCTCAAGCTCAGAAATAAAATGCACTGATCATAAGATTGCCGTTATTATTGCGTCATTTAATGGAGAAGAAAGAGATGGATTCTCTAATACAGTATTAACAAAACTAGATAAAGAACTTGAGAATATATATTATGATGTTAGATCAACAGGATTTCAGGATAGGTCTATGTCAAGATACAATGAGTATATTGAAAATATATATTTCAAAAGTACATGCGATACTTCTGGGATATTTGTGAATGGATTCAGAAGTGAAGAAGAAAAAGTGCTCAACCTTTATGCTTCAATAGTCAATATGAAACTGCATATTCCAGAATATTTAGATTCAAATAATATCTTCTTGGTTTCTCCTTCGCAATTAGAATTTGAAACCACAAAAGATGCAAAATTTGTTTCTGACTATATTTTATTTGTTTTAAATAGCTATAAAAATTCAAGTGCCCAGATCATAGAAGATTCTTATAAGTTTCAACAGAAATATAACTTATCCAACAAAACTGAAAAGAATAGAAAAGGCAAAAGTGTTTTAGGTTCAATCTATTTAATAAGAGCAAATCAATACGCCTTGGACGGCAATGACTTAAGAGCAAACGAAAATTATCTATCTGCAGAAGAGTATGGAAATGAAAAAATAGATGACGCAGCAAAAATCAATCGCACAAAGGTAACTCCTATTGTTTCAATTATGAAGAGTGATTCTGAGCTTAAAAAAATTAGAAGAGCTAATATTAGAGCACACAAAAAGATAGAAAGCAAATTCGAAATATTTCTCAAGAAAATAGGTAAAGCTTTAGATAATTTTGCTAGAAAAATTGGTCTGATAAAACGATAGGTTTTAAATAAATTATATTTGTATAAAGAAAGCATTAGCTATTGATTAATAAATAGTCCATAACTAAAGAAACCTAAATTATAATCATGAAACGCTTAACAACAATAATCCTATTAATAACCCTGACTGTCAATATTAATATTGCTCAAACTGAACCGCATGGTGGAGAAGCTCCTCATATTGCCAAAGCTAAATCTAACGAATGTCTCTCAGAAGAAAGGAGGAACACAATATTGGCTCACATCAAACTAAATAGAGAAAGACTAACAAAAGAAGGGATACTAAAAACTGATAGTCGAGAAATTACGCTATTCCAATGGCCAATAAAAAATTCGGAGGATAATGATGAATATTCATCGTATGGCATTTCGAATTATGTAGATCATAACTCTAGTTTCCCAGATCAACTATCTGATTATCAGTGTGGAACCAAGACTTATGATACTGCTAGCGGGTATAATCATGCAGGCATTGATATATACTTATGGCCGTTTGAATGGTATAAAATGGAAAACAACCATGTTTCAGCGATTGCCGCTGCAGAGGGAGTCATAATATTTAAAGAAGATGGAAATTATGATAAGAGCTGTGGTTTCAATAATAACCCTTGGAATGCTATTTATATAGGACATACGGATGGGTCTTTCGCATTTTATGGTCATCTAAAATCCAATGGCCTTACTGAAAAATCAATAGGTCAATCAGTTTCTCAAGGAGAGTTTCTTGGATATATTGGGTCATCAGGTAACTCTACTGGGCCTCATTTGCACTTTGAGGTATATGATTCAAATGAAAACTTAATTGATCCTTATCAAGGATCTTGTAACAACCTGAACTCTGAATCATGGTGGCAAAATCAAAAGTCCTACTTAGAACCGCAAATCAATACCATGTATGTTCATTCTGCACCTCCTGATTTTAAGGCTTGCCCTCAGACTGAAGAAGTCAACATTGTAAATCAATTAGAATACAATACATCTTATAATTTTGCAACTTACTATCATGATCAACAGATCAATGACCTCACTTCTTATAGAATTTTGAGACCAAATGGTTCTGTTTTCAGCCAATGGTCTCATAATTCTCCTAATTCTTACTATTCGTCATATTGGTATTGGACATATTCTTTCAATCCGTTACAGCCAGCTGGAGAATGGACTTTTGAAGCAACTTATGAAGGAGAAACATATGTTAGAAATTTCTTTTTAGAACAAGACCCAACTTCAACTAACAATGCATACTTGAATCAAGTTACAGCTTATCCAAACCCTTTTAATGAATCTGTCACATTGACTAATTGTAAAAACATGGACGTAACTGTATCTACAATAAGTGGTAAAACAATCTACGTTAGATCTAATTCACAAGGAGAAGATATTATTCTAGATTTTTCTGAATTACCGAGTGGCATATATATTACTACACTTAAGCATGATAAAGAGGTAAAAAGCATTAAATTATACCATCATCAATAATAGAAACAAAAGCTAATCTTTAGTTTATCTTACTTCCTTTCAAACGTCACCTCTCGTGCTATATAAATTAATATATGTAATCTAACCATTACAATAATCCGGGCTAAATCTTTTTATAAGGTGCTAGGCAAAATAAACTTGGAGTCTATAGTAGGGCTTGCTAATTATCTACCTAATACACTTACTTCCAGTTAATTAAGTGTAAGTAAATTCATACTTATTGCTCTAAGCACATGGCTTTTTCGTATATTGTAAGTTAATACGTACATTAATTATGATAAAATATACAGATCAAAGTTCGGTTCCAAATAAACTATGTAAAACTCCATTTCAAAACGAGCTGGATCCCACTAATAGATGGGTAAGATTAGCGGAAAATTTACCTTGGGATAAAAATGGCAGCTATCTATTCTAAGAACATGAGTAGTGTTATGGGTAGATCATGTGTTGATCTGCGTATTGTAATTGTTGCGATGTTTATGCAGCACACACTAAATTTGACTGATAGACAAACAATTGAAATGAGTAGTGAAAATATCTAGATGCCGTATTTTGTTGGCCTACCCTCATTTCAGTTAATATCAATATTTGACCACTCTCTGTTATCAGTATTTCGGGAGCGTCTAGGTAAGCAAGGAGGAGAACAACTCAATAAAATTATAGTAGCCCATGTATTCGAATCTAGTCAAATTCAGCATAGGAAGTCAAGAACAGCGAATGAGGAAAATAAAAAATCAAATGAGGGTCAAGAAATTAATGATCAACAAAACAACGAAATAGGTAAAAAGGATACTGTTACACCTGTAGCGGATGAACAAGACAGTACTATCAAAAACAGAGGTACAGTAAAAATGGATGCAACAGTAGTACCTCAGAACATTACCTATCCTACAGACACTAAGTTATTGAATCATAGCAGAGAGCTCAGTGAAGCCATTATAGACGTACTCAACTACGAAAAGGATGGAAGACTAAGCCTAGAGCTTACCGTAAAGAAGCTCGAAAGAAGTGGTTATTGTTTTCAAAAAATAGAAGGCCTAATAAAAAACTACTGCGAAAAACTGTCAGGTCGCAGCTGGGTTATCTTAACAGGAATCTCAAATATATCGATAAGATATTCAGGGTACTCCAACAAAAAGGCGAAGGCATAGTACTGGATGGGAGACTTAGAAAAAAGATGTACGTGATCTCGGAGACCTATAGACAACAAAAGATAATGTATGATGATCGGAGAAAGAAAATCTCAGACAGGATCGTAAATGTAGCTCAACCATGGGTAAGGCACATAGTACGAGGTAAGGCGGGAAGTGCAGTAGAGTTAGGATAAAAAATTAATTTATCATTGACTGAAAAAATGATAATAGTTGATTACAGCTCGTTTGACGCCTTCAATGAGAGTTTAGGGTTTGTAGACCAGTTAAAGAGCTACAAAGAACAATTTGGGTATCATCCCGAATATGCATTAGCTGACAAAATATATCTCACTCGATCTAATCGTAAGTTAATGAAAGACAACGGAGTAAAGCATACTGGAAGCCCCCTAGGACGTCCCCGAGCAATAAACAAACAACGTGCTGCAAAAACGAAAAAAAGAACAATGAAAGAAATCACATAGAAGGAAAGATAGGTAATGGAAAGCAAAAATTTGGATGGGATGAATTAAGGACAAAAAAGTAGCGACCAGCTTCTGTGCAATTAACTATATTGCCTTGGAATTGAACATATTAGTTCTTATGAAAAAGCAAATAGCCGCTAAGACTAATAAGCATAAAACGCATGTCGTCGCTTATATTGAATCCTTGGTCCAAGACTGGGTAGTCAGATTACACAATAAAATGAAACAACTAAGTGCTGCCTCAAATT
>JBLHWH010000015.1:0-50959 GCA_047628935.1 Halioglobus sp.
TTCCAACCTAAAGGTCGGAAATCGGATCTTTTTTGTGATAAGGCGTTTTTATGCAAAAACATCTTTTTATGACTCCGACGCAAGCATCGGAGAATTTAAGTATTAAATATTAGTACTTCTAAACAATTATATCTGCATATTTTAAAAAATATTTTTCCTAAATTTCTAGGAATTAATTTTTGACTTTTGTACCAAGTTAGAAAATAGAGATACCTAAAACTACTCCACATATTCCTTACGATGGACCAATGCCAGCGTATAATCATCTATCTCAAGATAGCCGTGATCATAGCAAAACTTATAAACCCTACCCGCTTTTGTCTCATAGATATTGGTAAAATAAGCAAATTTAAAACCTGCTGTCAATAATTTTTCACGCCGAATTTTAGTTTTCCCTTCTGGATTGAATTCTGCAAGGATTCTACGGTTACCTCTCAGAATCCGATTGATCTTCGTCATGAAGTTATTGGCATCACGATTAAGGACATTATTGAATGCAGTCCGGCAATCATCACAGCAAAACTTCTTATCAGATCTACCTCTTACAGGATCCTCGCATTGGGCACATTTTTTGACAACGGAATTTTTCATATTTGTAATCTTTGTATTATTCGCTATAAAAGGAAAAGCGTGCTACATCTCTCAATATAGCACGCTTTTATTAATCTTAAAAATAAATGTCGAAGAAGTCAATTCTTGATTAGCCCAAATTATTGAACACAGCTTGTACATCATCGTCTTCTTCTAACTTATCTATCAGCTTTTCTATATCTTCCATCTGCTCGTCTGTGAAGTCTACTGGGCTAGTTGGTAGTCTCTGCAGATCAGATTTTGCAACTTCGATTTCCATTTTTTCTAGTGCCGTCGCCATATTACCGAACTCTGTGTATTCAGCATAAGCATAGACAGTATCTTCGTCTACCTCTACACTTTGCAAACCGAAGTCTATCATCTCTAATTCAAATTCATCTGGATCAAATCCATCTGGCTTTATAAATTCGAATACCGCTTTTCTGTTGAACATATAATCCAACGATCCCGTAGGTACTAATGCTCCGCCTGTCTTGTTGAAGTATGATTTTACGTTGGCTACTGTTCTTGTCGTGTTGTCCGATGCACATTCTACGACGATCAATACACCGTGAGGTCCTTTGCCTTCATATAGTATTTCTTGGAAGTCTTCAGCATCTTTGCCAGTTGCTCTTTTAATCGCTGCCTCGATATTTGTTTTTGGCATGTTTTGGGCCTTTGCATTTTGGATCGCTACTCTCAATGCTGCATTCATATCGGGGTCAGGTCCACCTTCTTTGGCAGCCATCTGTACCGCTTTTGCCAATTTTGGAAATATACGTGACATATTTCCCCATCTCTTCATTTTCGCCGCCTTACGATATTCAAATGCTCTTCCCATTTTGTGTGTTTAATTTTTCTGTTTTATTTCTAAGGTGTTATCCTATTGCAAATGTAATAAATTGATTGAATTTTTGACATCTAATAGGGATTCCCAAGCCCAAAGCGATTGGTAAGCCCGAACTTAAGGTAATTTAGTGTACAATTAACAATTTGGGAATCCATAAATCGTGAACTTAACAATCTTTTCAAGCTTGGGAATTTCACTTAAGTTTATCTTCTATTGCTGAAATGCATAACTCACCAAATTCGCTCCCATTCTTAGTGCTTTGATTCTTACATCTTCTGGATCTTTGTGTACTACTTGATCTTCCCAGCCATCTCCGAGATCAGATTCGAAACTATAAAAACAAACCACTCTGCCTTCGCGGATGATTCCAAACCCTTGCGCTGGTTTACTATCGTGTTTGTGTATTTTCGGAAGTCCATTATCGAAATCGTATCGTTGGTGATATACTGGATGTTGAAATGGTAACTCAATAAAATCACTTTCAGGAAACACCTTTCTCATAGCTAGTCTTACGAATTCGTTCATCCCATAGTTGTCATCTATGTGAAGGAAACCTCCTGCGATGAGATAGTTTCGTAGGTTCTCAGCTTCTGAGTCCGAGAAGATCACATTGCCATGACCTGTCATGTGTACAAAAGGATGATTGAATAATTCGGCACTACCTACATCTACCGTGGCATATTCTAAATCGAAATTTGTATTAAGAAACTTGTTACTGAAAGCTGCCAGATTGATCAATGCTGTAGGGTTAGCATACCAGTCACCTCCACCGTTGTATTTTAGTAGTGCAAGCTGTAGGCTAGGCTTATCATTATCCAACATTGTGAAAGAGAATAATCCCAACACAAACATCAACGATATAATTTTAAATAATTTCATTTTTTCTTTTTATCTATCTTCCTTATAAATTCAATAAGTGGCAAGCTACTAATCCTGCTGTCTCTGTTCTCAACCTTGACTTACCTAACGATACTTCTATCCATTTGTTGGCAGCAGCTAGAGAAATTTCATCTTCAGTAAAGTCACCTTCTGGACCGATGAGTACGATTGCATCTGTGCCACTATTATATAACTTTTGCAAGGCCGATTCTGGTTCCATGCAATGTGCAATATATTTATTTTCGAAGCCAATATCTCCATATACAATCTCTTTTAATGCTATTAAGGGATGTAGTGTTGGTTTGTGCAGGTTTTTAGACTGTTTCATGGCAGCGACCATCCTTTTTTCTAGCCTTTCTGGCTTGATCACTTTCCGTTCTGATCTTTTACTCAGGAATGGATAGATATCTGTAATGCCTATTTCAGTTGCTTTTTCAAGAAACCATTCGAATCGATCGATATTCTTAGTTGGTGATATGGCTATGCCTTTTCTATGTGGAGCACCTTGCTTTTCTATTTCTACAAGAGAGACTATTTCTACTTCTTTTTTGGAAATCAATCCTATTGTTCCAGTGTATAGATGTCCCTTACCATCTGTAACATATACAAAGTCACCCATCTTCTTACGGAGGACTTTGGAGCAGTGTTGGCACTCGTCATCTGTGAGTTTGGCAACGCCATCGTTTATGTTTTGACTGTTGAAAATAATCATAGGGTGAAGGTAGGGAAATGGGATGAAAAAACTTAGTGTTGTACTTTAGTTTCAATACACTTGATTAGCTCTATTTCATCAGAATAGAATTTATGGAGAAGGCGATTCTGATGCCTTCATTTAATAAGATAGAATATTAAGTTCCTATTTAATATATCTTAGATTCAAGTGTTAGAAAATCTAGAAGTTTCTATTTTCTAAATATCTTTAATAAATATTTCTTTTGCACCTCCAATTGACTTTGATATAATTCTGTCTTCGCCAATTTAAAATCTAGGAATATTTAGGCTCATACAATAATAAAAACCAGACTGCAGAAACAACAATCACAAAAATTACATAAGCAATTATTTGAGTTGTTTTAAGTTTTAATTTCACGATCCTAGTATAATTCCACTCATTATTTTAGCTGCAGATCAAGAATAACAATTGTTCAATAATAATTTCTTTTTTATTTATATTTCTTTTAACAATTCTATTGTTCCATGTTTTTTCAGGTTAAAAATACTATCACCCTCATATTTAGCTTCCTGAGTAAATTTCATAAAAATTCTTCCATCTAAATACCAGCCATTCGCTTTCAATTTAGTTTGAAAATCATAAGAACCATGTTGACTGTAAGTTGTTTCGTCAAATATTTGTTCTTTAATTTCCAAAATATTACCATTCACATCCATCACTATATCCTCATTGTTTAATAACCTATCTATCAAAACTGTTTTATTATCCAACTCCTCAATATTAGGCCAAGCTATAACCCAACCAAATGATGTTATACCCCCTTTATATTTACCAACTATATGATCAACATTAGCAGAATCAGTATCTCCACAACCCATAAAAACCAGTATAAAAGAAATGACAAAAATTCTAAGAAATTGGTACATAATAACGTGTTAAATATAATTATACGAAACTACAAATTAAGAATCAAAAAATCTAAAGGTCACAATAGTTAAGTTACTTTATTGAGAAATTTATAAATCACAATCTACAGTTTTAAAAACATCTCATATTGATCGGCAGGATTGTCTAATCCAACTGCATTCAAAATTTCTACTTTATCTGCCAATCGATCATCTACATTATTGATTTTGATTGGTTTTGAGAGTTGGCTTATACCACAAAGTAGTCTTTGCCAAGCACCAGATTCATCTTTCAACAGGTCAAATTGAGGTATATACTGATTTTCTAAATTTATAATAAAAAAAGCCTCTATCTCTCCTTCGAAAGACACTTCATAGTATTTGTAATTTGAGTTCTGAATTGACTCTTTTCGATTGTCCCATGAATAATACTCTTGATTGGGAAGTTTTGACCAATCAATATTTTCAAATGGTTTCTCGTTTAACTCAATTACTAATGAATCTTCTATATTAATAGAACCCCGATAAATTTTAAAGGTTTTCTGAACTTCGAAACCAATCCCAAGATATGTTTTCAACGCAATTTCATTCTCAATAATAACTTCTAATGTGCAACATTCAATGCCATTCGTTTTAAGGTCTACTATAGCATAATCATATAGGGATTTTATGATTTTTCGCCCTCTATATTCTGGTATTACACCAGTACCCGTGTTGTAAGCGGTTAATTTACCGTCTTTATAATCGACAGCATGAATAATAAATCCTACCAACTTTCCATCATCAAACATTCCATATGAGCGTTTGTAATCTACCTTGGCAGCGATCCATCTTTCTTTGTAGTAATTCTTGTCCTGAGGCATTTCGACGAAGTAATTCTCGAATGCTAATAAGAAGCAATCTATTAATGCATCAAAATCGAAATTGGCTAAATGCTTAACTATCATTATATTTTTTTACTTTAATTACTTATTTATATGCTGGTAGTCTTTAGCATTAGTAAAATATTCCAGCCATAAAATCCAAACAATCTTGATACCAAAAATCACTTTTTGCATCATTGGCATATAATCCAAAAAAGCCCTAGCAAAATACATGTACGCTCCAAGATAAAAAGTAAGAAGGAATATCACCGATACGATTTTCAAAACTGTCAAATTTGTTTTTATTACCAAAAAAGTAATGTAAAAGAAAATGAGCAAAGTGAGAATGCTTGATAATGTAACCATGATATCATGCAGCGACGGAGCAACAGTTAAAAACCCAAATACTGTAGCCAGTATTCCAAAATATTTAATCACAAAAGCAGCACTTTTTATCTTTATACGTCTTGAAAATCTCACAAAAAAGAAACCAAAACTAGCTGTAAGAAACAATATCCCTGATATAGCGAAAGGTCTCGAATTATTATATAATCCATTAACTGCCAACGGACTCAGCAAATTACTTAAATAATTATTAGCCCAATCATAACCAATCGAATCTAAATTCTCTGAGGTACCACCTGGATAATAAAATGTGGCCACAATTAATAATGAAACACCAATTATTATTCCTATTAGAATTGAATATTTCTTCAGCATCTGATATTTTTACTCAATTGTTTTTCTAATTTTTAATAAAAAAAAAAACTATCAATGAAATCAGGTTTTAGTCCAACTTAAAATAGGGATTATAAATAAGCCCTACCAAATTACCCCATGGATCATAAACAGAGGCCACCATTAATTCTCCTCCGACATTCTTAGGTTCTTCATATGGTTTTGCGCCCAAGGTGATCAGTTTGTCATAATCGCCCTTCACATTATCAGTTGCCCAATAACTAATAACAGATGGCAATTTAAGACCTGATTCTCCTTCTTCTTCTGGATGCAATCCTAGCTCATATCCATCAATGTTAAATCCGATATAAAATGCTTCGTCAAAGTATGGTTCCGTATTAAAAGCTTTTGAATACCAATCTTTTGCAGCTTTCATATCTGAAACTCTATATATTGTAGTTCGTAAGCCTTTCATATATTTATATTTTGGTCTCTAAGTAAATAAAAAATGATGATCTAAACTAACCTTTCTGCACTCATCTGCGTAATGTGAGAAGAAACTTATAGCTATGAAAAAAAGTATATTATTTGTTGCGTTCAGTTTAATCGTTACTACGTTATCTTTTTCTCAGTGGGAGAAAATAGCTCAAATGGATGATAACTTGGAAGAACTCTTTCAATTGGGTTCCACTACAACAATTGCCACAGGAAATAATACAACAATCTACAACCTTAATAGTCCCACTCCTTCAGAAATAGCATCACAATTATCAAATTTTGGATTCATTACATCTTCATTGTACATCAATGAAAATGAAAGTTACATAGGAGGCGGATGCTATTTTCCGTTCGACGAATGCCCTGCAAACACACTACACAAAACGATAGATGGAGGCGAAACATGGCAGCAAGTAATTACAGAAGCTACATTCACTGGGACAGGGAACATTTTCGGTATTATCCCTATTAATGAAACTGAACTTATCTTAATTTCAGATTTCAATAAATTAACTAAGGTAAACATATCGACAGGTACCGCTACCCCATACTTTATACCAGGTACAGAAGACGCTAATAATTTCACATTGGGCAAAGTTTCTCAATCTGGCAAATGGCTAGTTGCAGCTTCTTTCTATGATGTTGTTTTACAAAATAATACAATCAAATATTACGAAAGTGATGACAAAGGAGTCACATGGTCAGAATTGGATACAGATATTGATAATTCTGAAAGGATACTTTTCATAGATTACCTGCCAACTAATAACCTTGCAGCGGTGAGCAACAAGGGAAAAACCTACAATATCATTGGTGGAATTATAAGTCCTATTAATATAATTACTGATGCTTACATTCGGATCACCGCTCAATATGTAATCAATAATAGTGCATGGTATATAGCATCATTTGACCCAGATAATAATGAGTCAAGACTCCATCTTTCTGAGGATGGTGGTGAATCTTGGAATATAGAAACTGAATTTGGTGAAGGTTCTATAGGTAACCTATCTTTCAAAGACATCAATAATGGCTTTCTCGTTTATAATAATAAAGAAGTTTATAAAAGAACAGGACCAAACACCACAATTAATCAAGACTATTCCGCCTTTACTATTTCTCCTAATCCTGCAAAGGATGTTTTAAATATTAACGCTGACTTTGAATTACAAGATTATTCTATTGATATTATTGATGCTATGGGGAGAAAAGCAATACCCTTTCGATCCGCAAAATATCAGTATGATGTTTCAGGTCTCGCGTCAGGATTTTATCAACTTTTACTAATTGATACAATAGGAAAAGTTGTAGGTAGGGAGTCGTTTATGAAAGGGTAAATAAAATAAAACCTAAATTTTGACTACCCCACCGAAAGAGGATGGAGCATTCGCCAAAATTTTTCCGAGCTAAAGGATCGTAAACCTGTTTTTTTTTGGGGATAAGGCGTTTTTTCAAAACATCTTTTACTGACCTCGACGCAAGCATCGGAGAATTTACAGATTAAAAATCTAAAACGGTGCCATTGGTTTTACCAATCATATACTTATCATAATTAGACTTCGAGTGAATCAAATAGAAATTTTGCTGTCCTACTAGCACACCTGTTTTAGGTACATGATATCTTTTTTCACCTTTTAGCGATCTATATTTTATATCTCCTTCACTATTAACCCTAACGATTACGGGTTCAGACTGATCACCAGGCATATTTGTCCATTTGAGCTTATCTTTTTTTCGTAATCGCTCTACATTATCTGCCCTTTCATTGTAGAATAAATATAAATCACTACCAATCAATTGATTATAACCGGTTATAAAACTTCTGACATATTGCTGATTTTCTTCTTGTCGTCTAGGGTTTGTCACTGACCACATCATCTCTCCACTATTTTTGCTAAACCCTTCTACGACCAGCTCCTCAAAATCCCAGTCATAATTAAGATTATTAAAACCATTATTACCAATTCTATTGTTACCAAAACCACTGTTTCGTAAGCCAATATTATTATTCTGCTGAGTAGTATTAAACCTCCTATATTGCTTGATCACATACACGACAGCATCCCCTGCCATTACATCTACTATCTCAAAATCATCATCCAATTCAGTATCTTTTTTGCCTTGCATTTCTTCTATTTCGCGAGGTCTGTATTTATCTCTTGATTCCGCTATAGCATATCCAAGGCGATCTATCCCAAGGAAATAAGACGACGTAATCTCACCAAATGGCTTCTTTCTTAAATACCCTGCTACATAAACATTCCCTTCATCATCACTCGACACCATCAACCGATCTATAAATTTACCCTTCGTTTTTATATCATAGATATAGTCAGTCGTATCGCCTACCATATGATGTACTTCATATGCATATGCAGGCTTTCTATTTATAAATTCTGTTTTAATATTTTCCTTGTATTTTTTTAAAAGATAGGTCAGTTCGCCATTATTAGATAGATCAATATCAGTGACCTTATATTTATCACTCCGCCCATCTGAATAGAAACCTCCTTTGTGCAGGATATTGAATTGATTCGCGACATCGATTACCATATACTGATAGTATGTCTCTTTGCGCTTGCCTACTTGATCTTGATTATAAAATATAACCAGCTTCGATTTATCTCCTGACTGCACTATATCCAACGGATGATATATATCAATTTCATTTAGCTCGGTAATTCTCTGATTCCTTTTCGTTTTGATTTTGAATTGAGCTAAGTCTACTATTTCTGTTTTGTGCAAATCCTCTAAATCAAACAATTGAGCAGACACTACCAACATGCCGGACTTAGTTGTTTGATAATAAATATGAGCTATACCTTCAGGTGAAGCAATAGTACCGACATCCTCATAGTTAGACTTTTCGAGGTTTTTTAGCTCAACAGCATGAGTTATCTGTAAAGTATTATCAAATCTTATCAACTCTAATCGTGCATCTCGATCCAGTTCAGGATAACTTGTACTAAATTTCCTAAGTGCTACTACCCCATCATCTGTTTCCGTTAATAATGTATAGTGACCATCATCATTGAACTTTTCACTCCAGGTGAAACTGTCACTTTGACTCGACCCATTAAATTGGATTAATAAAAAGATAGATATAAAGAATATTTTATTGAATTGCATAGCGATACTTATGTTATGCAAGTATAACAAAATATAACATCGTTTTAATTTCTGATTAGGTGAGTTTAATAGATTGGTAACATTATGGGGCAGTAATCACCAATTTTCAACTTAATTGAACACCACAGAAATAAAAGCTACTTCTCATTTGGAAGATAGATTTGAGAAAACAGGCTCACAATGATTTTGTGTAGCCTACAACTAAAGGTTTGAGCACCTCCTGAGTCACTAGCATCCTCCCTACCCTTTTCCAGAATAGTGAACAGTGTATTAGCTTTCCAAAGTCCATTTCATTTCACAGAAACAATTATAAAGGATGGGTTAGAATCCATGCCCGAGCCATACCATATCAATTCGAAATTCTTCATTCCTGAATCGAAATTCAAAACTCCCCTTACTTATAAGAAGCAATCAATTTACTATCCATAGGTAATTTATACTTAGGATCCTCCAATACATTTACATCTATGATCGCTTCTGCGTTTGAAAGTAGCACTACACAATCCCTGCTCAAGTGCTTTAGGTGGACTTTTTTACCCACTCTAGCATATCGTTCTGTAATTTTATTCAATGCTTCGATAGCAGACATATCAGCAACTCTACTTTCGGCAAAATCAATAACTACATCTTTAGGATCACCTTGAACGTCAAATTTATTTGAAAAATTAGTAATAGAGCCAAAGAATAATGGACCATATATTTCATAGTACTTAGTACCCTTGTCATCTACATGCTTTCTTGCACGGATACGCGTTGCGTTTTCCCAGGAGTAAGCTAGTGCTGATATGATCACACCAAATATTACAGCTATAGCAAGATTATGAGTGACCGCAGTTATTAAAGTTACTAATACCATTACGATTACATCCGATTTTGGCATCTTCCTGAAAGTCTTGAAACTCGCCCACTCGAATGTTCCGATTGCTACCATAAACATCAATCCCACTAATGCGGCCATAGGCAATTGCTCGATAAGGCTAGATCCGAACATGATAAAAATCAATAACATCACAGCCGCCGTAATTCCAGACAACCTCGCTCTTGCACCAGCTGAAGTATTGATCAATGATTGACCGATCATAGCACATCCACCCATTCCAGATAAAAATCCAGATAAAATATTGGCCGTTCCTTGAGCGATACATTCTTTGTTTCCACTTCCGCGTGTATCTGTGATCTCGTCAATAATATTCAACGTAAGAAGACTTTCTATAAGTCCTACTCCAGCAACAATCGCTGCATATGGAAATATTATGCTAAATGATTTCCAACTAAAATCAATCTGAGGAATAGAAATAGGAGGAAAACCACCTTTGATTGATTCGCCAGCTCCCATCGTATCCGCTACAGTCAGTGTATCTATACCACCAAAAATAACGATAATTGATACTACTAAAATAGCCACCAATGATGATGGAATTGATTTTGTCAGCTTAGGAAGTCCCCATATGATAACCATAGTAAGTAATGTCAAACCTAACATTACTAAAAATGGAGCCGTAGCGAGAAGGTCACCTGTTACTTTATTATAGAAATTTGGAAACTGAGCCATAAATATTATAATCGCCAATCCGTTTACAAATCCGAACATTACTGGATGTGGAACTAAACGAATAAACTTACCTAGTCTTAGTAAGCCCGCAGAAATCTGAAGCAACCCAGCTATAATGACTGTTGCAAAGACATAATGCAATATTTTGTCAGGAGTGATGCCAGGAAATGCTTCTTTCAACTCGACGATCAAGCCTATGAAGATAACTGCAACAGCTCCTGTAGCTCCTGAAATCATGCCTGGCCTACCACCCAAAACAGCCGTAACAAGACACAAAATAAAAGCTGCATATAGTCCTGTTAATGGCGAAAATCCAGGAATAAGAGCAAATGCTATGGCCTCCGGTACGAGTGCCAATGCTACTGTAAGTCCAGATAAAATCTCAATTTTGTAATCTACTTTTTGAGAAAAATCGAATATGTTGAAGTACTTCTTCATGGTATATAATTTATATTATTTGGCGTTGGGGCCTAAAAATCAGTGCAAAACTATATTTTGAGAAGCAAAAAACAGCAGAAGCTCATAAATAAATATTTATATAAATTGTTGGTAATCAGAATAATATTTGGAATACTTACAAAGATGAACGTGCTTCAAATTAACTCCTATTCGAATTGGGCAATAAGACAAAGTAACGACACTCATATGGCAAATTATATAAATTTCAAATTTTGATGAAGAATCTCACAGATAATGAGAAATGCTCATCAAAATGACTAAAATATTCAGTTAATCGTGATATTGAAGTAAAACGTCAACTCCATGTTGGTCATAGATTAGTATAGCAATTCACGTAATTAACTACCCAGTACATTACACATTCTGCAATCATTTATAAGCTACCGATATTCAAATAAGCGATAATCATTTCTTATCTTTGATAGCAAATCATATGATTATGAAAACCTCCCTAATCGTTTTATTCTTTTCTTTTACTTTTTGTATTTTTTTAGCTAGTCAACATACATTTTCTATAGTAGCCGTTGATTCTATTACAGGTGAGATAGGAAGTGCTGGTGCTACATGTATTGCCGATGAAAACGGTGCTATAACTATTAGTGATATTATACTTGGTAAAGGTGCTATTCATACTCAATCTTATTGGACTCCTCAAAATCAGTCGAATGCAAGAATTAGAATGCAAAATGGAGATTCTCCTCAAGAAATCATTGATTGGCTAGTTCAGAATGATATTCAAAACAATCCTGCACTTCGTCAATACAACATCGTAGACCTTAACAACGGAAATCCTAGATCTGCTGGTTATACTGGAGTTAATTGTTTTGATAAAAAAATACATATCACAGGGTCCAATTATGCCATTGCAGGAAACATTTTGATCTCTGAAGATGTCGTGAAAGATATGGAAACGCAATTTTTAGTAACTTCAGGAACATTAGCTGATAAATTAATGGCCGCCATGCAGGGTGCAAAAAGACCCGGAGCTGACGAAAGATGTCTTGTAGACGGTATCAGTTCTGCTTCTGCATTTATAAGGGTTGCTCAACCGACTGATACAGATGCTTCATTGGGTAATCTAAGTCTTGACCTTAATGTTTGGTTGACCAATAATATCTTCGAGCCGATTGATGTTTTACAAAACCTGTATGACAAGACGACAACTTCTAATGATACTGAATTAGAAGTTGTTAAACTCTACCCTAACCCTTCGAAACAACAAATAATAATTGACAGTAAATCAACTCCATTTGATAGTTATATTATCTATGATATCAATGGTCGAAAAGTAGTTTCACAAAACTTAACATCAAATCATAACTTCCTATCAATCAACATTCAAAAATATAATCAAGGATATTATACCATTAGCTTACGATCAAACGAACAATTAGTAAAGACACTACAATTCCAAATAATAAAATAATGATAAGGCAAGCTAAAATATCTGATGCATCACAAATAGCAGATATATATAATTACTATGTGTTGAACACGATCATCACTTTCGAAATGCTGCCAATATCTACGGCTGCCATGTCAGAAAAAATTGTTAATACGATGGAGAACTATCCTTGGATAGTGTTTGAAAAAAATGGTGAAATTTTAGGCTATGCATATGTTACAGAATGGAAATCAAGAGGCGCTTATAAGAACTCCGTAGAATCAACAGTATACCTCAAACCTAATCAAAGTGGCAAAGGCAGTGGCAGTGCACTATATGTTGAACTTATATCTCAGCTTAAAAAGCTAAATATACACTCGATTATTGGTGGAATAGGTCAACCAAACGAAGCAAGTATTGCATTGCATGAAAAATTAGGATTCAAAAAAGTAGCTCATTTTAAAGAAATCGGATTCAAATTTGACAAATGGGTCGACGTAGCATACTGGCAATTAATCATTTAGCAACAAAACATAGGCTGTTATTTAGTTTTAAACTAAGATACTTCTACAATACGTTAATCTCACTAAGATCATAATCTTGTCATATATTTTGAATCTATAGACCCATCATTCTGAAAGGATTGTATTATGCTAGAAATAAAATGAAAATGTTCTAATTGATCTTAGCGAGATCACCTAAAGTATGGTTAGAGGTGTTGTGTTTGTATTTGAGATCTCAAATAATAAAAATAGTTATATTTACATTACAATACTGACTCTAATGAAATTACATATTATATATATATTTACTATATTATTTTCATACCAATCTATTGCGCAAAACATAACTGGTACTGTAACTAATATATTTGGAGAACCTCTTATCGGAGCTACTGTGCAATGGCAAGGCGATGATTCTGGTGTAACTACTGAATCTTATGGTAGTTTTGTAATTACAGACAAAAAAGATGGCGAACGTATATTGATGTTTTCTTACTTGGGATTTAAATCTGATTCTATAAATGCAGGTGCAATTACACATTGGAAAATGCAGCTTATAGAAGACAATACACTTTCGACAATAGACATCACTGCAAAAAGTCAAGCTACGAGATATGTAGATGGAGTAATCAAAACAGAAGTAATAGGTACTAGAGAACTAGAGAGAGCTGCCTGTTGTAGTCTAGCGGGATGCTTTAGTACAAATGCTAGTGTTGATGCACAAACAACCAATGTGGTAACTGACGCCAAAGAATTGAGAATTTTAGGTCTATCTGGTGTATACAATCAAGTTTTGATTGATGGAATGCCACTTATCCAAGGTGCTTCTTTTACTTTTGGAGCGGGAAGTATCCCGGGTACCATGATACAAGAAATATTTGTGTCAAAAGGTGCCAATTCTGTCACCCAAGGATTTGAAGGAATCTCAGGGCAGATTAACATAATCCCCAAGTCTGCCGCAAAATCAGAACGTATTTTTTTGAATGCATTTATCAATTCTTTCGGGGAATCTCAATACAATGCCAACTACATAGTGAAGAAGGACAAATGGAACAACTTCACTACAGTGCATGGCACTTTACCTGCAAGTGAAGTAGATGGTGATAAAGATGGATTTCAAGATGTAGCACAGGTAAAACGTTTCTCAGTATTTAATAAATGGGTGTATGATAATCCTGAAAACCAGAAGATAAGAAGTCAAATCGGTCTGAGGTTCTGGAGCGAAAATCGTGTAGGCGGTCAAACAACCTATGACCAAGACATTCATGAAGCTAGTGGTGATATTTATGGCCAAGCCATCAATATAAATCAAGCAGATTTCTATACTAAGCTGAATTACAAACTTGCAGACCTTACTTCACTTATCTGGGTAAATTCTGGATTCGTCCATGATCAGAACAGTATATATGGTCAAAAATATTATCAAAGCAATCAGAAAAATCTATATTCTAACTTAGTACTAGATCACAATTTTGGTGAGGATCAACATAATTGGAAGACAGGAATCAGTATTAGGAAAAACGACATGACTGAAAATATAGATTTCGCAGCCAATCCTCTTAATTGGGGATATGCTGGTACTTATGAGAATGATTATTTCATCCCTGGTGTATTTACAGAAGGAATATTCTACATGGACAAAATTACTTTAATGGGTGGGATCCGAGCTGACAAACATGGGGACTTCGGATGGAAAGCTACTCCAAGAATGCTCATCCGTGCAGAATTAAGTAAAAATACTGACATTAGATTTAGTGCTGGAAAAGGATATCGAAGAGTACATTTATTTTCTGAACGAGTAAGCATACTAGCAAGTAATCGAGATATTATCATAGAAAACCAACTAGAACCAGAAGAAGCGATCAATATTGGTCTTAATTTGGTACAGAAATTGAGAATTGGAAATATCAATAGTACGATCAGCGCAGATGGCTACTTGACTATGTTTCAGAATCAAGTATTCCCTGATTTTGATAGAGAGATTGGCAAAGTATTCATCAATAACTTCTCTGACAAGAGTGAATCAAGAAGTATACAGCTCGAAAACAAATGGGAGTTTTCGCAACAGATAGACTTCAAGTGGTCGTATAATTATCAGTGGGCCGCTAGGGAATTGGAGGGCGAATTGATACAATTGCCTCTTGTCCCAAACCACAAATTGCTAGCACAGACCTCACTTAGTACTATGGATGATAAGTGGCAAGCTGATCTCACATTCAAATGGACAGGAACCAAAAGACTACCTGACACTAGCGAATTCCCTGATCTTTACAAGCAACCGATTGAGTCCCCTTCTTATACTGGAATTGACATTCAGCTCACCAAGAGGTGGACAAAATTCGAACTTTATGGCGGCATAGAAAACATAACCAACTTTAGGCAGGAATTTCCAATTCTAGGAAGTGAAGATCCATTTGGTCCATTTTTCGACTCTTCATTTAATTGGGGACCGACAAAAGGAAGAGAATTCTATATTGGGTTCAGGTATAAAGCATTTTAAATTATGAAGTGATTTAAGACAAGTCAAATTTGCCTTGATTTTACTTGTAATAAATATACTCAACAGGCTCTTTGCGTCTTTCGGCTACAATCCTATTAATATTTGAAATCTTTTTACGTCTTTTAAGGGATATTTAGCATATCAAAACCCCATAATCAGTACCCTTTTGTTATTTTTGCAGCTATTCTGAGAAATGACATGCAAGGATACTTAAACAAAATAGACAAAGAAAGGTTGCCAGAACACATAGCAGTGATTATGGATGGCAATGGTAGATGGGCAAAAGCGCATGGCAAACCCCGTGTTTTTGGACATAAAAACGGAGTCAAATCAGTACGTGAGATTAGTGAAGCTGTCGCTGAACTAGGTATTGGATATCTCACATTGTATGCTTTTTCTACAGAAAATTGGAGTAGACCAGCACTAGAAGTGACAGCACTTATGGGACTACTCGTAGAAACAATAAGAAACGAAGTCAGCACGCTAAACAAGAATAACATTCGCCTCAAGGCAATAGGTAATCTGAGTGAACTACCTAAAAGAAGTCAAAATGCCCTTTTGGAAGGAATAGAAAAAACCAGTAAAAACACTGGTCTCACTTTAATCCTAGCGCTAAATTATAGCTCAAGATGGGAGATAACTTCTACCATTCGAAAAATAGCACAAGCAAGTAAGGATGGAACCGTCGACCCAGCGCAAATAGATGAGACATTTATCTCTCAACAATTAGCTACAGCTGACTACCCTGATCCTGAACTATTAATTCGTACTAGTGGCGAGCAGAGAATAAGTAATTATCTTCTTTGGCAGATTGCATACAGCGAATTATACTTTACAGACGTTTTTTGGCCTGACTTCCGTAAGGTTCATCTATACAAGGCCTTGGTTAATTTTCAAGCTAGAGAACGAAGATTTGGAAAAACCAGTGAACAATTGAAATAGAAACTATAAGACCTAAATTCCTTATTGCTTGCAAAAGTGTAGCAATGGAGCCAAGGTTTATCAATAATCTCGAATTTAAGGATTCGTTAAACAAATAAAAATAACAGATCAGGATTAATGATCGTTTATAATATTGCATATCAAGAAATACCTAAATGAATAGAATTTTCAAATATATCTTTTTCCTATTATTATTTGCTAGCGCAGTATCTGCACAAGAGATCAGTGATACGCTTGACGTACTAGATCCATCTGCTAGCGCAGTATCTACACAAGAGATCAATGATACGCTTGACATCCTAGATCCATCTGCTAACGCAGTATCTACACAAGAGATCAATGATACGCTTGGCTTACTAGATCCATCTCCTAACTCAGTATTTACACAAGAGATCAATGATACGCTTGACATACTAGATTATACCGTAAAGTCTGACTACGAAATAGGAAGTATCACTGTAGTAGGTGCACCCGATAGAGATAGAAATGCTATCAAGTCTATTGCCGCACTTAAAGAAGGTGACAAAATCAAAATTCCTGGATTAGTAATCCCTAAGGCAATTAAAGCTCTAATGAGGTTGAGACTGTTTGATGATGTGCAGGTGATACAAAATAAGGTTGACGGGGAGATTGTACACCTTACTATTGTATTAATAGAACGTCCTACCCTAGCGAGGTATTCTTATACTGGCATTAAGAAATCGAAGCACGATGATCTAAATGATATTGTTAGAAACGTACTTAACAAAGGTGGTATCGTAACAGATGCTGCAAAAGAATTAGCTAGACTTAAATTAGAGAAGTACTTTACTGATCAAGGTAAATTAGATTCTAAAGTTACTGTTAAAGAAATAACCGATGAAATAAAGCCAAACTCTATAAGACTTGTATTTAACATCGATGAAAGCAGCAGAGCAAAAGTGCAGGATATTACTTTCGTGGGTAACAAGGAAGTAAGCTCAAGAAAGCTTAGAAAGAAAATGAAGAATACCAAGAGGAAAGGTACTTGGTTTAGAAAGACAAAATTCATCAGAGACGACTACAAAGAAGATAAAGAGTCTATTGTATCATATTACAACGCACTTGGATTTAGAGATGCAAAAATACTAAGCGACTCGGTATGGAGAGAAGAGGATGGAGACATGCAAGCTTTGATAAATATAAACGAAGGAAATAGATACTACTTCAGAAATATAGCTTGGAAGGGAAATTCTCTTTATACAGATGATCAATTGGCCGCTGTATTAGGTATTGTAATAGGTGACGCATACGATCCAGAATTATTACAAAACAGGCTTACTTACAGTCTTGACGGTAGAGATGTATCATCCCTTTACATGGATGACGGATACTTATTCTTCGACATCAAACCTACTGAAGTCTCTGTATCAAATGACTCGATAGATTTAGAAATGAGAATCTATGAAGGTCCTCAAGCAACAATCAATGAAGTAAGAATAACTGGTAATGATCGAACGCACGAATCAGTTGTTAGAAGAATGGTAAGAACAAGGCCTGGACAAAAATTCTCTAGATCGCAAATTATCAGGTCACAAAGAGAAATCATAAATCTTGGATACTTCAATCCAGAGAATATGGATATCCAAACTCCTGTAAATCCTCAAAGAGGTACAGTAGATATTGAATATGTGCTAGAAGAAAGACCTTCTGATCAATTAGAATTGTCGGCTGGATACGGTGGAGCAAGCGGATTGATCGGTACTCTAGGTGTTACGTTCAATAACTTCAGTCTTCAAAACGTAAAACATAAAGAAACTTGGAGTCCGCTGCCTCAGGGAGATGGACAGAAGCTTTCTCTAAGAATACAGAGTAATAGTAGATTTTTTAGATCTTACAATTTCTCATTCACTGAACCATGGTTAGGTGGTAAGAAGCCTAATTCATTTACTTTGGGAGCGGTACATTCTGCAATAGATTATAGTCAATTCGGACAAGGTGCATTGAATATTACTAGAATATTTGCTGGTCTTGGAACACAACTTAAGTGGCCTGATGACTTCTTCTCTTCTTCAACTACTGTTAATTTAGAAACAATTAAATTAGACCAATACCTAAATAGTGTATTCCAAGTAAAAGATAGTAGAGGGCAATTTGTTACCATTAGAGACGGAAGTTTTAAGAATTTCTCTTTAACACAAACATTTACAAGAAGTTCTATTTCCGACCCATTGTACCCTAGAAGAGGATCTAGAGTGTCACTTTCATTGCAGTTGACCCCACCTTGGTCATTACTAGGAATAGGTAAATCTGATGGACTCACAGACACTGAAAAAGCTGAAATAATAAGAGAAGAAAATGAAAAAAATGGAACAGTAACTCAACTTACACCTCTTGAGGAGGCAAACTTGATCTCTTCCGTAGAAAATGCAAACAAATTCGAATGGTTAGAATATCACAAATGGAAGTTCAATACTGAATGGTACTTTAATGTAGTCGACAAGTTAGTATTCATGACTAGTGTCAAAATGGGATTCTTGGGTGGATATGGTGATATAGGTATTCCACCTTTCGAGAGATTCCAATTGGGTGGAGATGGACTAGCAAATCAGAACGCTGCACTTACTGGTACTGAAATAATATCACTCAGAGGATACGAAACAAATGAAATCAATGGAAACAGACCTGCTTCTATATATGAAAAGTTCACAGTAGAGTTAAGGTATCCATTATCTCTAAATCCTAGTAGTACTATTTATGCGAAAATATTTGCTCAAGGTGGAAATGCTTGGGATTCCTTCTCAGACTTTAATCCATTTGACATGAATCGTTCAGTAGGTGGTGGATTAAGAGTATTCTTGCCTATGTTCGGTCTATTAGGATTTGACTATGGTATCGGATTTGATAAAAACCTTCCAGATACTGCAGAATTTGGCCAATATGCTAAGTTCAACATTGTACTTGGATTTGAACCAGAGTAAAAAATAATCAGAGTATTTAAATAATATAATAGGAGTCAATTGTTTTTGGCTCCTATTTTTTTATACCTAAATGCAAGAAGTATTAAATGCAGGATACTTAAAGCTATTAATATAAATAAGCTATAATCAGCATGGGTTGAATATAGAGATAACAAATATATCTGGAAGTTACACCAATTCTGTTGTGGTTTCAGATCTCCTTGAGTTGTACAGAATAATAAAATAAATCAAGTAAAATATAAGCGAATTAAAAAAGATCCTAAATTTTGGCGACTACCCCACCGCAAGCGGATGGGGCATTCGCCAAAATTTTTCCAACCTAAAGGTCGGTATTCGGATCTTTTTTGTGATAAGGCGTTTTTATGCAAAAACATCTTTTTATGACTCCGACGCAAGCATCGGAGAATTTAAGTATTAAATATCAAAGGATAGACTTAGCAATGGTTATAGTATTAACAATATCCACGTTGACTGTTTATGGTCAAGAAAGGCCATTTATACGTATATGAAAAACTAATAATCCTGACGAGAGTTGTGACACTTGTATTGAAGTAACAACTGAAGGAGGTAATTACAATTTTTCAGTTGACTGGGATAATGAAGGTATTTATGATGAAGTAGAAATCAATGGAAATATCATACATTATTTTAGAGTACCTGGTGAATACATCGTAGCTATTAGCGGATATTCCCCTAGAATTTTCTTTGATGATTTCAATGGTAATAAGGAGTCATTTAAACTGATTGAAATCATTCAATGGGGGGGGGGAAATAGAATGGTCAAATTTTCAAAGAGCATTCAAAGGATGTGAAAACATGGTATTAACTGTTGATAACTGTCCTGACCTGTCCAAAGAAGAGCGTTTGAGTCAAATGTTCAGCGGAGCTAAATCAATAGACACTGATCTTGATGATTGGGATGTGTCCAATGCAGAGGTACTGTTTGCCACTTTTGCAAATACAAATGCTTTCAATGGGGACATCAGCAGTTGAAATGTGTCCAACGTGAGGAGTATGAGTAGCATGTTCTCAGGAGCTTTTAGTTTTAATGGTGATATAAGTAATTGGGATGTCTCCAATATAACAACTATGGCTAATATGTTTAATGATGCTAGTATCTTCAATAATGAAATAGGAAACTGGGATGTTTCTAATGTCACTGATATGAGTTCCATGTTTCAATCTGCAGATGCATTTAATCAAAATCTTAATAGCTGGAATACTTCTAATCTTACTAAAATAAGTAACATGTTTAGAAGCACTAGCTCATTCAATCAAAATTTAAATTCATGGGATGTTTTCAAGATAACCGATTTACGCTCTGTCTTTAATATTGCATATGTTTTTAATGGCGACGTCTCCAACTGGGACGTATCGAATGCACTCAATATGAGTTACATGTTTGGAAGTGCTGAGAAATTTGACGGAGATATTAGTGCATGGAATATTTCAAGAGTAGAGGACTTTGAAGGAATGTTGGAATCTGCAAAGATCTTCAAGGCTGATCTCTCTAATTGGGATATACTTGAAGTAAGCGAAATCAGAAATATGTTTAAGTATGCAGAAGAATTTGACAGTGATATATCTAATTGGAACATTTCAAATGTAGTAGATCTAACTGGAGTATTTGTGGGAGCAAAAATAATTAATCAAGACCTATCAACCTGGGATATCACTAAAGTAACTGAACTGCCAAGAACATTCTCAGGAGCATCTAGTTTTGATTATCCAATTGGAGATTGGGGTTTATTAAGCATAGTTCAAAATGGAATTTAACTGGAATGGATGAAATGTTGGATAACTGTGGCATGACTCCGCTTACATATGAAATGACGTTGGATGGCTGGTCAAAAAATGACTCGACACCAGATGAAATAATATTGGGAAGTGAAGAGCTAACATATTGCCGTGAAGAGTCTAGAAATATATTAATTCACTAAGGATGGGTAATCAAAGGGAATCAAATAACTGATGTTCCATCTTTATGTTTAACCTCGTTAAATGAAAAGTCTATTTCATCAGAATTAAACCTTCTTCCTAACCCTACTACCAATTCTGTCAATTTCAAGAATACAAACAATGATTTAAACTTCATTACAATTTATACCAGCAGCGATATAGTTTTCCATAAGCATATCGCTAATCAAGGAATAAATGAGATTAACATTGATCATTTACCAGAGGGAATGTACTTGTGTCAATTCACTTATAGGGCTGGATTTGCTGTAGTTAAAATAGTAAAAAATTAAAACCCTGCTCACACATTGCATGATCACAGAACTGGGCCTTCGTCGTAGCACTGAGTATGGTGTTTTGGCAGATAGGAACTTGACATTAACTACATATCAGTCGTTGTCTAATGTTGTATTGACAACTTATATTATTGAAGGAACAAAATAGAAAAAACTGAGAACATTAACATCGCTCCAATCCTTCACTTACTCCTGAGCGTTACAAAAACATCTCACTACAATAAAAAAGGGGAAGCTGCAATTGCAGCTTCCCCTTTTTTATCTTCCAGATGGCATGAGAAAATTATTCTCCTCCAGCTTGTACAACTTCTATTTTTGTTTTGTATTCTGTTACCTTCTCCATCTCATTACTTCTTGCATAGATTTCTTTCAATGCTATCAAAGTATTCAAGTCAGATCCGTTCATACCTTCAGCTTTCAAGAAGTATGGCATAGCTTGATTAAAGTATCCATCCATTTCAGCCTTTAAAGTGTCATATTTCTTAGTTCCTGCTGCTGAGAAATCATTAGCAAGCTCATTGATGGCAGCTGTAAGAGATGCCGCTTTGTTATAGAACAATGCTCCTTGAGAATATACCGCATCGAAGTTAGTAGTATCTTTTACCAATGCATCCGTATAGTACTTCATAGCATTATCAAAATATTCATCAGCTTTTTCCAAATTCCCAGCTGTTCTCTCTCCCTGATTCAACTGATCATATACATTCCCAAGAGTTGTATAGATAGTAACGTTATCCGGCTCTTTCTCTAATGCCGATTTTAGCTTTTCTGTCAGTATATCTAATTTCCCTTCCTCCAAGTAGTAATTGATCTCTGCAAATAATAATCCCGTATCGTCAGGAAACAATTCTCTTCCTTTTTCTAAGAAACCTACTGCCTTATCTTTATCATCTGCAGCATAAGTATTATACAATGCTTCGTATACTAGTCCTTTATCAGTGCCCATTGCAATGAGTTCTTCTAGTACAGGTGCAGCTTCCACTCCCTTATCGCCGTAGTATCCCGCAGCACCAGTGTAGAAGTAGTGATCCATTCTAATCGTATCAAGATCCAGTCTTGACTCTCCACCGTTACTATTGATCATTTTGTACACGTTAATAGCACTGTTGAAATATATAAAAGCGTTTGGATAATCCGGAGTTTGGAAGTAATAGATTGCAATATTGTTCAAGTGACTCTCCAAAGCCTGCAAGCCTTTCATCGCATCTTCTTTATCACCTTTCTTTTCAGCTTTACTATATGCGATCTTGAAAGCATCAAATGCTTTATTTGCATATTCGCCATGTGTAATTTGATATTTAGGGTCGACTAATTTTGCATTGATCTCAGCAGATGCTACTTGATTATATGCTTCACCTAGCATATTATAATTCTTAGCTTTTGCTTTTACTTCTTCATCTTCGAATGCTTTTTCGATAAGCATAAGTCCTTCATCAAGGACATCTGCATTAGTGACAGCATTTTGGCCATATTTCCCAAGTAGCTTGGCACCCTTTTTCAATGCTTTTTTCCCTTCCTGTGCATTAATTGATCCCACTATAAGAAATAAACTTAGTAGTCCGAGAGCTAATTTTTTCATAGATATATTCATTTGTTAATTTATTATTTTTACCCGTCACGGTTATCTGTTAATCAAAATTAAGACGGGGTTTTCATTATTTGTGTGTTTATAATCTGTTAAAAACTATATGCAAAAATGTTAAAAAATAGTGAATTACTTACTTTTTAGGGTTTTGAAATGATATTCCATTCCACAAAACACTACTTTTTACCTATAATCCTGCATTTCCCTCCGTTTTCAATTATTCAAATAAGAAGTAATCCTCTAAGATTTTACTCTTCTTCGTCGTCACTATTTTCATCTCTTCTAATAATAGCTACATCGGCGATACTATCTTTTTTTCCAAGATTGATAACTCTCACTCCCTGAGTTGCTCTTCCCATTACTCTAAGATCTGCAGCTGCCATTCTGATCATGATACCTTCTACCGTAGTAATCATTAAGTGATCATAAGTAGTTACATATTTGATAGCTACTACTTTACCTGTTTTATCAGTCACATTCATTGTTTTCACACCTTTACCACCTCTATTTGTGATACGGTACTCATCCAACGCAGATCGTTTTCCACTCCCCTTCTCAGAGATTACAAAGATCGTCACTTCTGGATCTGTAGAGTTTACAGATAACATACCAACAACTACATCATTCTTATCTGCATCCAATCTGATTCCTCTTACACCGGCAGCAGATCTACCCATTGCTCTTACTTTCTCTTCTGGAAATCTAATCGCTCTACCATTTCTATTTGCGATTACGATATCATTCTGACCATTACTTAGCTTAGCTTCTAACAACTGATCACCTTCATTAATTGTGATTGCATTAATACCATTTGTTCTAGGTCGGGAGAATTTCTCCATCAATGTCTTTTTCACAAGACCTTTTTTAGTACAGAAGAATACATAGTTATTGTTCAACCATTCTTCATCCGTAAGATCTTTGACGATGATATATGATCTTACCTTATCATCCTTTGGCATTTGGATTATATTCTGAATCACTCTACCTCCAGATGTTTTACTTGCTTCTGGTATTTCATATGCCCTTAGCCAGAAACATCTCCCTTTTTCAGTAAACAGTAATATATAATTATGTGCATCCGCAACAAATAAGTGCTCTACAGAATCTGTATTCCTAGTTTTACTTCCTCTAGAACCTCTTCCTCCTCTTGATTGCGACTTATATTCTGATGACTTAGTTCTCTTGATATATCCTAATTTCGAAATAGAAATAACTACTTCTTCATTAGGAATCATATCCTCTATACTGATCTCATCGTCTGAATAACTGATATCTGTTCTTCTTTCGTCACCGAATCTTTCGTTGATATCATCTAACTCTTCTTTGATGATATCTCTCTGCATTCCTTCGTCAGCAAGGATTTCTTTGTAGTGTGCTATTCTTTTTTGTAATTCATCATATTCAGCTTGGATCTTATCTACTTCAAGACTTACTAGCTTCTGAAGTCTCATCTCCAAGATAGCCTTCGCTTGAATCTCTGATAATTCAAACGCAGCAACTAATCCAGCTTTCGCTTCATCGACAGTTTTTGATTTTCTAATAATCGCAATAACTTCATCAATGTGAGCCAATGCTATTAGCAGCCCTTCCAAGATATGAGCTCTTTCCTCCGCTTTACGAAGATCATATTTAGTTCTCCTTACGATTACTTCTAATCTGAACTTAATGAACTCCGAAATAATCTGCTTCAGATTCAACATCTGAGGACGACCATTCACAAGAGCAATATTATTCACGCCATAAGAAGATTGTAGCGCGGTATATTTATAAAGCTTACTCAATACGACACTGCCCATGCCGTCTCGTTTTATTTCGACGACAATCCTAAGACCATTTCTATCCGATTCGTCTCTTAGATCTCTGATGCCCTCAATCTTACCTTCGTTTACCAGGTCAGCCATCTTTGACACCAAAGTTGCTTTATTTACTTGGTATGGAATCTCAGTGATAACAATTGTCTCCATATTGTTAGCATTCGTCTCTATGTTGGCTTTTCCTCTCACCACAATACGACCTCTCCCCGTTTCGAATGCATCTTTCACTCCGCTATATCCGAAGATGGTACCACCTGTAGGAAAATCAGGAGCTGTTATATGCTCCATTAATTCTGGAATAGTAATCTCAGAATTATCAATTGCTGCCTTTGTGCCTGCAATAACTTCTGTCAAGTTATGAGGAAGCATATTTGTCGCCATACCCACTGCAATACCAGAAGCGCCATTGACTAATAAAGTCGGAAACCTTGTAGGCAGCACCGTTGGTTCTTCGAGTGAATCATCAAAATTCAATGACCAATCGACGGTATCTTTTTTGATATCTGCAAGTAGCTCGTCAGAAATTCTCTGTAATCTGGCCTCTGTATATCTCATCGCAGCTGGACTATCACCATCCATAGAACCAAAGTTACCTTGACCATCTACTAATGGGTACCTTAATGACCAATACTGAGCCATCCTCACCATAGAGTCATATACTGAAGTATCACCATGTGGGTGATACTTACCCAATACCTCTCCTACAATTCTCGCTGATTTTTTATGTGACTTACTATAAGACAATCCCAGATCGGACATTCCATACAACACTCTCCTGTGTACAGGTTTCAATCCATCTCTCACATCTGGCAATGCTCTAGAAACAATTACCGACATCGAATAATCGATGTAAGCGGACTTCATTTCATCCTCAATGTTAATTGGTATAATGCGCTGATCGTTAGCCATTTACATATTTATTTTCATTATCAATACTAGCCAACAAAAATACATAAAAATTGGCTAAAAAAGAAGTAAAATATGGCTAAGACTTTAATTAAAATCACCTCCAAATTAAGTTTCATTACCTATTGATTATTAGGATAATACACATATAATAAATTCATTTATAACATAAAAGTATCAATCAATTATTGGATTCTAATTCATCTTGTAGCTAATTGAATAAAAATCAATTTTTTTGGAAAGATAATATTATCATAACCAGCTAATAAGAGACAGCGTGTATTTTCAATGTCCGTCATTATAACAACCACCTCTTTAGTTAATAAACTTACACCTTCCTTTCCATATAGTGAAGAGAACCCATTGAGCACAATTCTCTTTTCTTCTTGCCCATTTCTTAATTCGACATTTCTTGATTTCACTTCAATGAAGTCGGTTCAAGAGAACTACAGCTATACATACAATTGTGCCACAGCTCTTGAATACTCTTCTTCGCCAATTGAAAGATCATTAGCCATCAAACCTCTTTAAAACAAGAAGCCCTTCTCAAAATCATCTGAGAAGGGCTGCTTAATAAAAATTCCAATTCATTATTTTACAAAAGTCAACACTTTTGCTTTATCATCGGCAAGTAAAGTAATTCTATACATACCTGCAGCTAAATCTCTAACATCAATTCTATTTTGAAAACTACCAACAGAAACTATCTGTCCCATGTTATTATATATTACATATGACTCAATATCTGTATCCGTATCAATATTCAATATATCAAAAACAGGATTAGGATAAACTGAGAAGTTACCTTCAAGCTCTGCAATAGAAAGATCCATATCAAAATCAGAAATGTATCTTGGTATCAATTGATATCCTTCGTTATGAGGTACAGAACTATCAAATTGTCCACCTATTCCTGTGATACTAAACACCGATCCTGCCTCTGGTCCACTCCAACTTCCAAGTTCAGTATCTCCATCTATAAATACAACAAAAGTATTAGTACCGTCTGTAAAATTAATTGTATTAAACCCACCAGGATCTGCAGTTGACCAATCACCTACATTCTCTATAGATAGCCCATTAATTTTTATTAACTGCGACTCAGTTGCTTCTCCTAGCTCAGTAACAACCAGCGGTCCTTGCAGCGAATTACCACTAGATACTAACTCTACAGCTGACGCATCAATTTGCAATAACCCACTAAAGTGACCAATAAAACCAGTCACTTTGATCAAGTCACCTTCAGCATAAGTGTATCCTAAATCAGTTCCAGAAAATAAGCCTAGAGCATCTCCACTATCGTCTACAAGAGCAAACTGCAGTCCACCAGGTCGTAGATTTGCACCATGCACAACTCCTTCAACTACACACTGAACACCAGATGAATCAGGAAGGCCATCAGAATCGATCGTATTTACCAAACCAATATCATATACAGGGATCGTAGGCTCTACCTCTCCCATAACAGTTACTGTACCTACCATACCTAATCCAACATGAGGATCACACTGATAGTCATATACGCCTACTACATTAAATGTATAATCAAAAATCCATGAACCTGAAGCTGCATTACCATTCCTAAACCCTTCTGGATTATCTGGATAGTCATTAAGAGAACCATTTACATTGTGGAAGCCTTGAACATTCATCCATCTTACAGACTCACCTTCATTAATAACTAGATTTTCAGGTGTAAATTTATTGTTAGAAACTTCTACGATATGGTCAGGTACAAACTCACAAGAAGCTGAATTAGCAGCATTCGGTGTTCCTAAAAATGAAACTCCGTTTACCATAACTCCGAGATCATTAGTTGAAACTCCCCAATTAGATCCCATGGAGTTATCCGAAGTCACATCACATAACTCCAATGTTGCTCCAGCACCATCAGCACCATCGCCAAAACTAGGCCAGTCTCCTTCGTCATCATAAGTAACTTCATCTATAAGATTACCACTCGGGGCAGAGATAGCGATTCTTTCGCCGCCATTACTTAGCGCTATGCCTTCTATTGCTATTGCTTCTACACCTAGTACGGTCATTATTGCAGTAGGATTGATAGCCAGTATGCGATATCCTCCCGCAGGGATAGATCCCGCCACTATAGTATCTGGACCATTATCTTCGATGATGTAACCAGCAAGATCGATCGTTGCATTTGTCTCATTGTATAATTCTATGTACTCTAATGAATCCGTCCCAGATTCTGGTGGATTGTAACTAATCTCAGAAATGACAAGCTGCGCTGATGCCATAAATGAAAATGCAAGAAAAATAAGGATAGGTATAACTCTTTTCATAATATAATTATTTAGGTTGATTATTAAACTTGTAATTCGCACGATAAAAATAGTAAATATTATTGGGTAAAAAAGCGGCTTCACGAATTTGATCGAACATGTTGAGAAAAATGACATTGTTAACTTATAAAAAATAAAAAAGGCTGGCTCAATTAAGAACCAGCCCATTATATTATTATGCAGTATATGATATTAGTTAAAGATATATCTTAAACCAACTCTTGCTCTCCATCTTGAAATTCTGTCAGAAATTCCGAACCTTTCGTTTCCGAGGTCTCCTTCTGAGAAAGTAAACTCTGGAGTTGTTTCATCAGCATTTATCCCTTCGTAATTAAGGATTCTGTATGCGAATGGATTGTTGTATTGTACACCCCAGTCACTATTGATCATATTACCAAAGTTGAATATATCAATTGATAATTGTAATTTATTACTCTTACCTCCGATATTCATACCTAAATCTTGTAAAATTCTGATATCAATACTATGAGTAAAAGGAGATCTACTTCCATTTTGCTCTGCATACTGGCCTCTTCTTGAGTTTAAGTAATCATCTTCAGAGATAAATTTATCAAGAGCAGTCCATTGCTCAGCTGCCGTAGCGTCTCCATCAGCTACTAATAAGATATCATCCGCATCAGTTGGCACATAAATTAAGTGTCTTTCTCTACTTGCACTCCCAGACTCATTATTAATATTTCTTCTATCATATACGTACGAGTAGTTCTGTCCAGACTGACCGTTGTAGAACAATGAGAGTGTCGTATTGAACAATCCATCTCCAGTCCAATCGATTTGATATCCAGCTCCAGCAATTACTCTTGACCCTGGAGAGAAATCAGATCTTCCAAGTTGTGCATTATTTCTACCATCCACAGAAAATGCCCCTCTCCATTGAGATGAGTTCTGAGACGATGTACCTTCGAATATTGATTCAGCATCACCTACAGAATATGCAAGTGTAAGATTCAGTCCATTGTTAAATATTTTATCCAACTTAGTTGTGAAGTTATATGCAAAACCTTCGCTAGTATTAGTTCCTAAATATACAGCTGTATAAGTATCATCTAGTCTATCACCTGTAAATATTGGTCTATCATCTCCACTACCGTTAGTCCAGTTAAAATCAACGGTAGGGTCACTATTTACGTTCTGGTAGAATACGTTATTCAGTGTTTTTGTATACATTCCCTCTACTGTAACGTTCCATCCTTGACCGAACTCTTGGTCTACAGCTAAACTAGTTCTGAATACTTGTGGGTATTTGAAATCTTTAGAGAAAAGATCAACTTGTCCACTTGGTACTGTAAAGTTAGGGTTTGTATACTGGTTCTGAGGATCCGCAACGAAAGTAACGGTTTCTCCATCGATATCTCTTTCATCAAGACCTCCGATAGTGATACCATTGTTAGTGTACATTCCACCTGGCCATACGAAAGGTACTCTACTTGTGAATACTCCTACTCCACCTCTTATTGTAGTTTTATCAGATAATTCGTAGTTAGCTCCGATTCTTGGAGAAAACATCAATTGTCCTGATGGTGCAGATCCACCTACTGTACCTTCTAAGTCATACGCAGCTTCAAGTAGGGGAAGTGTAGTCGTGTTAAATGAAGGATCAATATTTGGATCATCATTTAGTATAGGCATATCTAATCTCAACCCACCCGTTAGTGTAAACTTATTATTTACTGTCCATTCATCTTGGATGTAAATTCCAAATTGTGCAGCACCAAATTCTGCAGCTGCCGCTGAACCATCACCAGTTAATTCATCAACTAAAGAATAAGATCTGTCATAGTTAAATGCATTACCATCATAGAAATCTTGAACTGAACTAAATCTGTAAGCTCCAAAATTTTGACGGATAAATAAGTTATAAAAACTAATAATCTCGTTGTGTGTACCTATTGTCAATGTGTGATCTCCTTTGTATATCTTAAAGTTATCAGTTATTGTTAATATTTTCTGATCCAGTGCGTTTGCAGTAGAGAATGCTTCACTACCGAAAGAAATTCTTCCTTCACCATCGTTGATTTGAACGTTTGGAAAATCTTGACCTAGAGGATCTCTATCATCTTTTACTGTCGTGTAACCTACAATCAAATTGTTAGAGTACTTAGATCCAAAGCTAGAACTTAATTCAATTGCTGTAGCGTTTGTTGTTGTTGGGAAGAATACACCATTATTCTCAAAGTTAATTGATGTTCTACCTGATCCATTTACATTACGTTGCTCACCTTTTGTGTATTGATGTCTTAATGAAATGTTGTGATCTTTATTGATATTGTAGTTCAACTTACCAAAGATTCTAGTACCATCAAGTTGATCAGATTTATTACCGAAAGCGCCAGCATCGTATCCTTGCGTATCTTGTAAATATGAACTCAAAGCATTCAATCCAGCTTCGTCAGTATCTCCTTCATATTCTTCAATATTAAAGGGAACTGGAGTTTCATCCGCTTGGATTTCAGCATTTACGAAAAAGAATAATTTATCCTTGATAATAGGCCCTCCAAGAGAAGCACCAAATAAAGTACTAGAAAAATCGTCAAGTTTTTCGCCCTCATCAGATCCGATTCTTTCTAGAAGCGTACCGTTTGTTTTTCCTGCAAGACCTTCATTCTGCATGAAGTAGTAAGCAGATCCTTGGAATTCGTTTGTACCAGATTTAGTAACAGCATTAATACCCCCACCTGCAAAACCACCATAAGATACATCGTATGGTGAAAGTACAACTTGGATCTGATCAATTGCATCGATACTAAATGGAGCGATACCTGTCTGTCCACCATTCTGTCCATTGGCTGCAAGACCAAATACATCGTTGTTTACAGCACCATCAATATAGATCGCATTGTATCTATTGTTCTGACCAGCAATAGAGATACCACCTCCGAAGCTTTCTTTAGCTTGTGGTGTCAATCTTGTAAAATCTTTAAGATCTCTTCCTAAAGTTGGCATATTGATGATATCTTGCTCAGTGATCTGAGTAGATGTACCAGCATTTGTTCCTGAAGATCCAGCTTGTGCTACAATCATTAATTCATCAAGGACAACTCCTCCTTCAACTAACTTGGCATTAGTTCTTCTTTTTTCACCTAGTGCTAGGTTAAAACTTGGCAATTGATTATCAGTATATCCGATATACGAAATAATAAGTGTGTAAGGTCCTCCAACTTTCATATTAGAAAGATTGTAAGATCCATCAATATCTGTAATTGTACCGTAAACTGTCCCTGTTGGCGTATGTTTTGCCATAACAGATGCACCAATTAAGGCTTGCCCGGCTTCATCAGAAATAACACCACTCATAGAAGCAGTTGTTACTCCTTGTGCAAATGACACAGTAGTCATCAAGGTCATAACGAAAAGAAAGTAAAGTTTTTTCATGTCTAAATTTTAGTTTTATTTAACACAAAGGTACAATGAAACATGAGATATACAGAAACTTCATATAAATTAATTGTTAATACTTACTAACACTATTGCTTATGCAAAATTCTGTTTATTTGGCACAAAAGGAGTAGAAACTTATTTTTATTTCGAAATCACCCCATTTATCAAAACTTAAACGCATCTGAAATAATTTCACATTACATAAATGTGAACAACTCTTGTGGTGAATTTTGACATTTCTTAGAAAAAACAATTAAGGTAACCTTAATTAATTGGCGGTTATGCTTCTAGTTTGAGTATTAGATTTGTGGACTGATCAAGAATCTCATCCATTTTAGAGCTAGGTTGTCCAGCAAAAAGTGCCATTTCACATGTTTTAAGAATCGACAAATAAGAATCGATCATATTTTGCGAGACTCCATTAGACGAAAGCTTTTCTACAATCTTATCTTTTTGGAAATCGGTATTGGGCAATCCAAATTTATTGCCTAGATAACCGTTCATGGTAGAAGAGACTTCTTCGTAAAATTTTCGGCTATCGTTTTCTTGCTGATGCCCTCTTGCCTTTTCTAATTTTGAATTTGCAAGTCTCATCGCCTTTCTTCTTCTTTTTTCTTCTGGATCAAGATTATCGAGGAGTACATTTTTGTATTTTTTGTACCCCATTGCTACAAAAGCTAATAATCCTAGCCCAAAACTTCCAATCCAGAATCCATCAAAGAATTTCAATTGAAATGGTGAGATAGAATCTACATCCATCCTGTCTTTTTCAAGACTCTGAGAAATGGATACATCTCTATCATCGGCAATAACTGATCTTGTCCCTTTAGTAACTTGGACTCTAAATGGAGCCGTTCGGATAGTCATATATTTCATACTATCTGTATCATAGTAAGAAAACTCTGGTTGAAGATTATAAGTCCCTGGTTTTTTTGGCACAATAAGATATTCGATCTGTTTATAGTTACTTACTATTCCATCACGAGAAGTATCCTCATCCCTTACTACATTAGGGTCGTAATATTCCATATGTTCTAATTGCCTCTGGTTTGGAGCTGAAAAGGTCTTACCATCTCCAGTTCCTCTCACTTCCATGTTGATCACAAAAGCATCATCAGTTGTAATCCTCTTCTTATTTATCTTGGCCGCCATCTGATATTTTCCAATCGCACCAGAAAAACTGATTGGTGCACCCGGTGGGGCATCATTGACTTCAATGGTAAGCGGATTTGTTTTGATTCTTTTTTGTCTTGTTGGTACACTACTAAAAAAACCTCTGTTCTTTTTTGCCCCTGGAATAGGAATAGCCAAAGTAACTGTGACGGGTAAAAAATCAAATCGTCCAGTTCGTTGAGGAAACAAGGCAACTTTCTTTAGTACTTTCGTATAAAATTCTTTACCGTTTATTACTTCTCTTGACACTTCAGCTCTATAGTTTCTTAGCTCTTGAGAGAAGAAGCCGTCATAATCAGGCTCATTTATTAGTTCATAACCATTTATGTCTTGTTGTGTATAAAGTTTATACTCCAGCGTTATTTGTTGACCAATAATGGCTTCTTCAGCAGTTGTTTCTAGCTTCATGTAACTTTCTTTGTCAGATTCCGAAATCTGACTGGCCGCCTTTCCTTTCACAACATCTATTCTAATCGAGTTCGATATCAGCTTCTTTCCTTTTACATTTATTGAGCTTGCTGGGATTGTATATTTTCCAATTTTAGAAGCAAATAAATCATAAGAGATAGACTGGGTTTGAGACATTGTTCCATTTACTATTCTAGTAGAGCTAGACTGCCTAGGGCCTCCAACGACTTCTAAACTACCAAAATTAGGCGCAATGAATCCGTTACCATTCGCTCCATCAAGGACGTATCTCACTTCAAAAGTGGAATTCTGAACCACCTTACTTACATCTGTCTTCAGTGTAAATGACTGAGAAAATGCCGAAAGACTACAAACACAGAAAATAAATAAGCTTACAATTCGCTTCATACCTATAATACCATTTACGTTCATAATTGTCACTAATTTTTGATTTTATACTTCATGCCTCTTCTTTAAAAATACTCAGGATAGCTATAGCTATCATTCCGTTTTTTGCCTTGACCCATTTTGTATAATTCTTAAAAATGATGCGACATTATCAACCGTAACTGGTATAAATAACAATTTTATATTTTTTTAAGCTTTCTTTTCTTCTTTTTTGGCGTAGATGGAGCCATTGGTTTTTTCGTCGTTCTTGGAAAGTTAAATTCGAAGAAACCTGAATTACTTGGCGGCTGTTCTATAATCCCCTCTGGGTTGGGCAAAACTAAAATAGAGAAGGGTTCCGTTTCTAAGGTCTCTCTTTCTGTATTAAAGTAAGCTGGCAGGATCGTTATATCACCAATATTTTCACACAAAACACCGTAGCTATAAGTTGCCGTTTGTGTAACATCACCATTAATCATAGACATAGATGTAGAAGTATTCGGTCCACTAATCACATTGAGTCCTTGCATGTCTGGACCTTCGAATTGGCCAGCTATGTTGTTGGCTGTGAATGTTATGTTCAGAATATTCCCAGCAAGAATAGTGTCGGAGGTTACTTGGACATTGAATTCTTGAGCGTACATTAACTGAGTAAACAATAATATTACTAGGGTCTTATATATTGCGTTCTTCATGATGTTTGTGATTA
The DNA here is from genome assembly GCA_047628935.1 of Halioglobus sp. Lineage (GTDB taxonomy): Bacteria > Bacteroidota > Bacteroidia > Chitinophagales > Saprospiraceae > CAJXUU01. The sequence continues at coordinate 34,261 of JBLHWH010000015.1, forward strand.
TATTACTTTGGCGTAGTGTTCGATTTTACCTGTTTTTCTTTCAATTCAGTCAAATGCAAATTGGATCAAAACCTTCTACTAACCGCTCCTTCTACCTTCTTTTAAGGCATCTTTTACGCAAGTTTCGTAATGCTTCTTTTCTGTTTTCATGATTTTTTTACTTGAAGCTAGTTTTTGGTGTAGATCATTATGTACGGTTCGTCCACCCCCTGCGTCCCCTCCGAAGGGGGACATACGCGACAGGGCTCGGGCATGTTTACCAATCCTTCTTCGGCTTCTTGCTATTTCCTTTCATCTTTCGGAGCTTTTCTTGCACCTTTTGTTCTTCATTATCTATAATCTCTAGAAGTTTTCTTGCATCTTCCTTATCGAGGTCTTTTTTATCAGATTGTTTCGCTTCTTGTTCTTTTTGGTCTTTGGACTCTTGAGATTCTGACTCAGACTCTTGCTCCTCTTTTTGTTCTTGGTCTTCTTGCTGTTCTTGTTCCTCTTGTTGCTGTTGCTCTTGTTGTTCTTGATCTTTATTTTCGTCTTGGTTTTGATCTTGATTCTGCTGCTCTTGTTGCTGCTGCTCTTGTTGTTTGAGCATTTGCTTTGCTAACATCAGGTTTTCTTTGGCTTCTTGGTCTTCGCCGTTATATCTGAGTGCATTCTTGAAGGACTGAATGCTTTCTTGATATTTCTGATTCTGAAAGTGTGTATTACCAAGATTATAATATGCATTGGACACTACATTTCGGTCATTGCTAGTGAGTGCGCTTTGATACTGATTGAGGGCTTCTTCATATCGTTCTTGATTATAAAGCGCGTTTCCTAAATTGTAATTTGCCTTCCCCGTTTTGTCGTTCTCAGATGCTTTCCTGTATTTTTCTTCTGCTAAGTCGTATTGTTCTTTCTTGAATAGATTATCACCCTCCATCAAAAGCTCATGAGCAGACTGGGCTGATAAAGAATTACACAATAAAAACAGACCTCCAATTAAAACAATAGCTATCAATTTCCCTTGCAAGCACAAATATTCAGACCTCGTTTTAAATCCTCTTTCCTCTTTATTGAAGTACTTCTGATATTCTTTTGGTATGATTTCCTCCATCATGTAATTTCATTTTTCATCAACACACATTCATCTACTGATAAATCAATATATAATAATACTCTTACTTGCATTCTATAGTTCGAAGCTTCAAACATTATTTTTACTCGCCGAAAACTGGCATTCATTTTCTGTCTTGCACAGAAAACGAACCAAAAGAAGTCAAGACTTCACCTAGCACTTAACGCTTTTTAAGAACAAATTCACTAAGCAGCCCCAAACTCACTTCCACAAGATCCAGCTAAAGTAACACGCATTTTCTACGAAAGCCACTCCAGCTCAAACATGTTTCTGCTATTAACGCAATTAATTATTAAAAATCTATGCTAGCTAAGGTCATACAAACCTTTATTCGTCTAATTGAAAGTCTAACGTAGTTATAACTCCTAATTGTTCTACTATTAAGTGATTTATTTGATTTAAAATATCTTCTTTAATCCATTCGGAAGTATCCAATCCAACAAAAATAATAAGAAAGCAATTACCAAAAACCACTGAAAGTAACTATTGTACTCAGAGAATGATTTTTGTTCTACTTCTCTTTTTTGCAATCTTTCTAGTCTAGATTTAAGATCCTTGATTGCATCCTCTCCTTGATTAACAAGATAGAATTCTCCACCACCACTTCTTGCTATATCCTGTAGGTTCGACACGTTAAGTTTACTTACTACAGGATTCCCTTCTTCGTCTTTTTTATACTCAGATACGCCTCTATTCTGGTATGGGACATAGCTACCGTTCTCTGTACCGACTCCAACTGTATATATCACCAAGCCATCATCCGCACCTTCTATCGCTTTGGCTTTTGCTTTCCCTTCGTGGTCTTCTCCATCCGTGATGATGATAAGTGCACGCTGATGTCTGACTTCCTCTTCGTACGCTTTCATCGCCAGATCAATCGCTTCGTCTATGGCTGTTCCTTGTGTCCCTGCGAGACCAGGATTGGCACTTTTTACGAATAGTTCTGCAGCAGCATAATCATTGGTTAATGGCATCTGAAGATATGCATCTCCTGCAAAATATATCAGACCTATTCTATCTCCTTTGAGGCTTCGGATCAGCTTCTCAGTAAATCTCTTTGCTCTCTCAAGTCTAGAAGGAGAAATATCCTGCGCCATCATACTCTGAGAAATATCGAATGCAATAAATATATCGGCACTTTCGACTTTCATTTTCTCCTTTTTTGTTCCCCATTGTGGATTCGCAGCTGCTACGAATAGAAAAACAAGACCTAATAAAACGGCCGCATTTTTTATCCACAACCTCGAAACACTAGCATCGGGCATCAACTTTTTGACCAATGATTCGTCACCAATCTTAGCTATCCGTTTGCCTCTCCATAAATATACTAGGTACATCAATACAAAAAGGATTGGAACTAAGCCCAACCAATACAAATATGATATGTCTTCGAATCTAAACACTTATGATAATATATTGAGTACTGTTTTTCTTAATAATATTTCAAATAGCAACAAACCAAGCCCGATCAACAAAAAGTATCGAAATTCATCCTGATATCTCTTGAATACATTGACTTCAATCTCTGTTTTTTCTAGTCTATCGATCTCTGCATAGATGGCTTCTAACTGATTTCTATCTTTTGCCCTATAGTATCTGCCTCCTGTACTACTTGATATTTCTTGAAGTAGTCTTTCGTCGATTTGCACTTTGGCATTTCGGAATACATATTGGCCATTGCTTCTTCTATTCACAGGAGTAAGTGCATTGCCTGCACTTCCGACTCCTATTGTATATACTTTTACGTCGTATTCTCTAGCTATTTCAGCCGCAGTTTCTGGATCGATGTACCCTGTATTATTGACCCCATCAGTAAGTAAAATTACTACCTTCGACTCAGATTCACTGTCTTTCAGCCTGTTAACCGCCGTTGCTAATCCCATACCTATCGCAGTACCATCTTCTAATGTACCTACCGCTAGTGATTGCAAAAAATCTATCAATATAGACTGATCAGTCGTCAGTGGACATTGGGTAAATGCTTCTCCTGCAAAAACTGCTAGACCTAGTCTATCATACTTTCTATTTCTAACAAAATCCTCAGCCACTTGCTTGCTCACTTCTAGTCTATCTGGCTCAAAATCTTTGGCCAACATACTACTTGATAAATCAATCGCCAGCATTATATCTATTCCTTCGGCATTTACCGTTTCTTCCTTGAGGGATAATTGAGGTCTAGCCAATGATAAGACTAAAAACAATAATCCTAACAATCTCAACAAGTCTGGCAACCATGTAAACTTTGTTCGCCAAGACCCGCTGCCTTCAAATGCATCTGAAGTGGAGATAGTAAAAGTAGTGTCTGTATTTTTCTTACTTATAAAACGCCAAGCGTGCCACAGCAGTGGTATCAAACCCAACAATAAAAAGTAGGGACTTACAAATTCTATATTTTTTAGATATTCGATCATTCTCCTTTCTCTATTTCGACTATTGCTTGTTTTGTTTCACTTACGGTTTCAAATGCATTACCCATGAATTTTTCATTGATTTCTGGACCCGTTTTTCCTTTGGCAAATTTTACTTTATCTGCTATCTGAAGGATATCTGTGAACCTAGAAATCACGTTACTTCCTATTCCTTTTTCAGACATAGATCTGTTTAATTGACTCGTGGTCATTTCTAGGGCTTGCACATCATATCGATCTTCTACATACTGTCTCATTATTTTTGTAAGTTCCGTATGGTATTGTTTTTCTTCACCGTTTTGCCAAAGCTGCTTTGACTTTAGATTATTTAAGTCTTCCACAGCTATAACATGGGCAGGTCGGCGAATTTCTACTACTTCTTCTTCAGTAATATCATCTGCCTTTTTAAGCTTTTTGTTCAGATACAACCCCAATAATATTAACCCAACGACACCCAATAATCCGTATAAATATTTGAGATAATCTTTCCAAGATATTTCTTCTTCTATTATAGATTTATTAGCATTGAGTTCTACAGCTTGGCCTCTTGGCAAGACAAAAAGTGGTTTTCTCTGTAAAGGCATTACAGCATCCGAAGGAGAAGTTTTTATTGTAGGAATAGGCAATAAAAATGCTCCGATCGTACTTATTCTGATCTTTATCGAACCTTGCCTAGGTATTTCTTTACCAGCGGATTGTTTGGTGATGATGAGATTAGCGTCATTGATTCCGAATTTCCCCCCATCTAAAATATCTACATCCATTATTTCATCAAAAGTTGTAGAATCTTGTTCATATGCAGCATTCTTTATTTCTTTTAATGGGCTGAAATCCAAGCTATTTAATTCAACATCTTCAGGGACATTTATTTTGTAATTCAGCACTACCTCATCTCCAAAATATATAGAATCAGGTATAGCATCTACTGACACACTCAACTGTGCCGAAACGATCGTCGCAAAAAGACTAAAAATCAATAATAATCTATATTTCATCATCGTCCTCTCTTTTTGAAAAATTTCAATAATGACTTCACATAATCCTCATCTGTCTGAATGCTCAACACATCAGAGCCTGATTTATTAAATGAATTTTTGAAGGTCTCCTCATGCTTAGCAAACCATTCCGCATAGTTGTCCCTTACTTTTCTCACCGATGTGTCTATGATTCTTTCAGATCCTGTTTCAGCATCTTTCATACGAATGAGTCCAGCATTTGGAAGTTGCTTCTCACTTTTATCGTAGATATGAATACCTACTATATCATGTTTTCGAGAAGCGATATTGAGTGCCGTTTCATATCCTGAAGTGATATAATCAGATAGACAGAAAACGATGGCTCTCTTCTTCTGAATATTTGTAAGATACTCCAGTGCTAATTTTAAATCCGTGCCCGTATTTTCAGTTTCATGAGAGATAAGCTCCCTTATGATTCTAAGAATTGTGGTCTTTCCTTTTTTCGGAGGCAAATATTTTTCTATTTTATCAGAAAACAAAATCGCTCCTACCTTATCATTATTAGTTGTCGCAGAAAATGCAATCACAGCCGCTATTTCGGTAATCATCTCACTTTTGAATTGACCATCTGTTCCATACAATGCCGATGCACTTACATCGATCAGTAACATCACCGTCAACTCCCTTTCTTCTTCGAATACTTTTATGGCTGTATCATTGGTACGAGCAGTTACATTCCAATCGATATTCCTTACATCATCCCCATAAATATAATTTCTCACTTCGCTGAACGACATACCTTTACCCTTGAAAGCACTGTGATACTCACCTGAGAAAATATGCTTGCTCAGACCTTTGGTCTTGATCTCTATTTTCCGTACTTTTTTAAGCAGCTCTGTTGTATCCAAAGGATTAATGATTAAATTGTTGAATGATTAAATTGTTGAATGATTAAATTGTTGAATGATTGAATTGTTGAATGATTAAATGAATAGCTATTGAATTAAAGAGAAATTTTGCTTTTATGCATGCCACAAAATCATTCTATCATTCTATCATTCAAAATTGCCCTCTACGGTACTTCTACTGCATTGATAACTCTTTTGATGATATCTTCTTGTGTGATACTTTCCGCTTCGGCTTCATAAGTAAGACCGATTCTGTGGCGCATGATATCTTCACATACAGACCTTACATCTTCTGGTATCACGTAGCCTCTTCTTTCTAAGAATGCATATGCTTTAGATGCTTTTGCAAGATTTATACTGGCTCTAGGAGAACCTCCATAGCTAATCAAACCATCAAGATCATTGATACCTGCGGATTTTGGATCTCTCGTTGCAAAAACGATATCAAGAATATAATTCTCGATCTTTTCATCCATGTAGATTTTCTTGACCGACTCTCTTGCTTTTATAATCTGTGCTGGATTTATAATAGGATTTATCTTTTGTGCTACTTCACCAGATAGATTTTTTCTGACGATGTGTCTTTCTTCTTCTTTGGTCGGGTAACCGATATTCACCTTGAGCATGAATCTATCCACTTGCGCTTCTGGCAACGGGTACGTTCCCTCTTGCTCTATTGGGTTTTGAGTCGCAAGTACTAAGAAAGGCTCATCTAATTTAAATGTCTCTTTTCCAATTGTAACTTGCTTTTCTTGCATGGCTTCTAACAATGCAGACTGAACTTTTGCTGGCGCTCTGTTAATCTCATCCGCCAGTATAAAATTAGAGAATATAGGTCCTTTTCTGACAGTGAACTCATTCTTCCCTGGATTATAAATCATAGTACCTATGATATCCGCCGGTAATAAATCAGGCGTAAACTGTATTCTTTGAAAACCGGCATCTACTGCTGACGAAAGTGTCTTAATAGACAATGTCTTTGCCAATCCAGGAAGCCCCTCAAGGAGCACATGACCTTTCGCCAATAGACCAAGTAATAATCTACCTATCATATAATCTTGACCAACGATGACTTTTGCAGTTTCCGCTCTGATCTGATCGATGAACTCACTATCTTGGTATATCTGTTGGTTTAATGCTTCGATATCAACCGATTCTTGCATGATAATTTTATTTTTAATTAAATATTTGTAGCAATGCTAGCACAAAAATGAAAAAACTTTACATAAAACAAAGCAAGGATGAAAATTAATAAATATTAGGCATCAAACCTCAGGCTTTAGGCACTAGGCTAATTGTTGACTATTCATTATAATCGATCACCTTGTTCAAGGTCATATAAATAATACTTCTTTGTCTTGAGTAACGCTAAGTCAAAAATAACGAATGTATTCATACTAATTTTTTGTGTATCCTTGTTTAACTATTTGTTAACTGAAAGTAGAATATGAGATTGATAATAATGTTTTTTTTAGGTTCTTTATTTTTGTCAAGTTGCGCAACTGTATCTTTTCACGACAGTGCGGTATATGATCAAGAGAGAGCCGCAGAACTAATTCGTCAGCTGAAAAACGACACGCTACTCATAGCTTATCCCACATACCAAAAGAAAGAAAGAATTGTAAAATCTGCACTTAAGAAATTTCCAGAATCTGAGAAAAAACTTATGAAAGACCTGGAGGATATAAAAAATGATCGAGTAGAAAACCTGACTTCTGTCCAAAACGCGTTTAATGAAAATTTCACTTTTTGCACATATTTATTCATACCAGACTCCCTTGTATATGCTTTTGAAGCTGGAGAAGAAAGACCTTTTTTTCTAGGAGAAAATGGTTCACTTGACCCGACCATTATACACACAAAAAAGAAACCTTTCAAGGTCTTACACCGTACCGATACAGAATGGGATTTAAGGATCGGAAATGAGTTATTACCTAATCCATTCCCAAATAGAATTGCATATCGTAATAATTTACTTGAACTGCTTGGTTTAGAAGATTTTGGCACTATCGTAAAAAAGATCTCTTTGGCACTTCAACGTAGATTAGATAAGTTCTACAACAACCCAACAAGAGCTGTTCGATATTGAAAACGCGTGAAACCATACTTGCATTCCTATTTATTTGTCTTTTTCAAAGCTGCGTATATGTAAAGTACCATAACTATGCCTCTACCCTACAACCCGAAGCCGAATTAATAATCAACCGATTAAAAAATGATTCGCTAATCGTAATCGTCCCTACTTATCAGGACAAAGAAAGAATACTAAAATCCTCACAACGCATAGCTAGAGGGCGGACTGAAAAGAAAAAGAGCAAACAAAGACTGCTTAATCTTTATGCAGAACGACAAGTAGAAATGGAAGCCATTATTAATGCTTTTAACGAATTCTATACTTTCTCCTCTGTTCTGTATATGCCTGATAGTTTAATTTCAGATTTCGAATCTGGAATTAATAGAACTTACTTCATAGACGACCAATTCAGACTTAATCCTAATATATCACACCATAACAGATCACCTATTAAGCTCCTTAAACAGTTTGACCAAGAATGGCAGATCAAAATCAGAACACAGATAGTACCCAATCCATTTCCTAATTACTATTTGTATAGAAATGGACTATACGGCTTTTTAGGCACTGAAAAAATTGATCAAATGTATGAGCGTGTTGCTACCGTATTCCAAAGAAGACTTGAGGCGTTTTTTGCGAACCCCAATAGTCGCATTTCACTTTAGTAATGTTAAAAAAATAATTTAGTGACAAAAGTGCACCTTGTGATTCTACCATTTTTTTCAACTTTTTCTCTTTCTAGTTTGATACATACGCCTTGCCACATATGCGCACCCTAGCAAGATGAAAAATGGCCACAATGCTATCATCCATAGTACTATCGTTTGCATTGCACAAAATCCAAATTTTGCTGAATCCCTCACCCTTGCTAAGAAAGTAGGTTCATTAATAACATCTTTTTTATAGCTATGCTTTTGGTAGACATTTAAAGTAAGGGTACTATATCTCACCTGATCGTTGATATATTTCATTCTACCGAGTTGAACATCTATTTCTGACTCTATCCGTCTTGCTTTTTCTTCAATTTCTAATATGTCTTTTATACTTTTCGCTCTTTTGAGTAGTGCTCTATATTGTACAAGATAGGCCTGGTTATTTTTGAGTCGTATTTCTAGATCAATATACTCTCCTGTCACATCCCGAGCATCTACTGACTTACTTATCATTTTACCACCCCCATTCTTTAGAGAAGACATAAATGCCTCAAACCCCGAATTAGGAATCCTTATTTTGAGTGTATATCTATGTTGACTTGTACCGCCATTGTAGATTTCATTTTCATAGTAAGCTTTTGTTGCACTCACAATAGAGTCTATACTTCGCTTTGCTATTTCTAAGCTATCTACTTCTAAGGTTATCGAGCCATCTTTGATAATTTTCGATTGTTTCTGATCTTCAACCCTCTCATTTTGTAACGGCGATACTGGCTCCGCAGTTCTTGAAGGTTCTATTTCATCTTCAAAATCAAGCACATTATCTACATCGTAAAATATTTCCATTCCTGAGGCATGTAATGCTTAACTTTTTGATTCTGATTTAGAACAACTCCCCATCAAAATCATCATCAACATAAAAACTAAAGTCCATTTCATAATACCCGTTTTGTAAATAGATGCACGTTTTGCTTGAAATCCATATCAAATATTAATTTTAACAAGTTACTACAATCGTATTATGAAGTCATTTAATGTGGGCACATTTCAAATTGGCGCATATTGAAAATTGATATGTTTAAATAAAAAATATAAATGGAAATATGATAAAGTCAACATCATAAAGCAGCTTCGCGATTTGACGGTTCTACGATTCTGAGAAAAAAACAATTAAAATGCTTGAATATATTATTAACAAAGCGCCATTTTGAAATGCATCCTTTAATGTTCTTTCTCATCGCACATTATTTTACTTTGTATCTTTAGCTGATAAATGATCTACCCATGACCCAAGTTAAAATATGCTGCATCTCATCAATCCAAGAAGCTAAAATGGCTATCGGCGCAGGTGCTAAAACCCTAGGACTAGTAGGCCCAATGCCAAGTGGCCCTGGCATCATAACCAACGAACAAATAGCTGCGATAGCGAAATCCGTACCTTCAGATATCGATACATGGTTACTGACAAGTGAGACGTCAGCAGAAAAAATCATAGCTCATCATAAACTTGTTAGAACAACTTCTATCCAAATAGTGGACAAACTAAAAATTGGAAACTATCAACAAATAAAAGAGGCACTTCCTGGAATAAAATTGATCCAAGTCCTACATGTATTGGATGAATCAACTATTCAAGAAGCGATGAGTATCACTGATTATGTAGATTACATTTTGCTCGACAGTGGTAAGCCCAGTGCTGATATAAAAACTTTAGGCGGAACTGGGAATGTGCACAATTGGAAGATCAGTAGACAAATAGTAAATTCCGTAAACGTACCCGTTTTCCTAGCAGGAGGGCTCAATAGTAACAATGTAGAATCAGCTATTCATACGGTTTTGCCATTTGGCGTTGATCTCTGCAGTGGGGTGAGAACAAATAAAATGTTAGATGATAATAAACTAAAATCATTTTTTCAAATTATTATCTCAGTATGACTTACGAAGAAAGAAAAATAGAATTCTTACAAGTTGTTAAATACAACCAATGGTCAATCAAAATTTATACGATTACAAATAAAGAATCATTCTCAGCTAGGGGTTTGGTGTAGGCAACTAAAAAGCTCTTCAATGATTGGTTGGCTGATATGAATTCTTTTGACAGTAGTCATGAACATATGGCTTTTATGATAATCTATGAAGGCACTTAGGGTGTTTTTGTACTGATCAATACTTGGGAAGGAAATAATATGCTTCAGACGCACATTTATATAACCAATGATGGAGGTGAATCATTTAAAAAAATATCTGGGGACGGACTCTTTACTTGTATTTGGGAATTAGAAGTAATAGACTTCGAGCGAAAAGTATGGCTAAAACATTTAGTCAAAAATAATAACAATCCTTATTATGATAAATATTTGGAAGAAAACCTAAACATCAAACTATAGCTGACTCTTTTGTCAAAACTTTTTTTCCTCTAGGTAATAACACAAAGGTTAAAATCTTTGCAGTATAATATTTTGCAGCTCGATATGCTGCGTATGCAAAAAATGGCGCTGCAACTACGTCTATTGTATAATGAACATGTTGCTTCAGTAATAAAAAAGCAACTATTAGTGTACAGAACCCAACTATGATTTTCATCCACTTAATATCAATTAAAAAAAAAATCAGTGCTAGATTAGCCGTATGTCCAGAAAAGAAAAGATCCCGAACCATTACTTTATTATCATAAAATGAACCTTCTAAAAAAGTATCTCTAAGAGGTATAATATCAATAGGAGGCTGCAATGGAACCAGATACAAAGTCAAACTTCTTGCAATTGCCATAAGTAATATGGAAATAAATACAACCATACTCTTTTTAGGGGTACGAATAGCTACTGGAATACAGCTTAATATACAAACCCATGTTATAGCAAACAGAGGTGTACTTACATCTGTGGCAGGTAGATATTGTAAAACTATATCATTCAATTGAACACCCGATATCCGATTTTCATTGAACGCCAAGAACACACAAGCAAGTTTTAGCGTGACTAAAACCAAAAAAAGAAGAAAAATCCAAGAAATTAGATAGACCTTATTTTCCCATAAGTCCTTCCAGTCCTTTTTCATATGTGATCTGAATTATTATTAAGCTTGGCAAAGTTATTATTATTGCTGTATTAATGGCTAATTATTAATCGTTTATACGACTTGTTTTTCTCGAAAGTATTATTGCTAAAACATAATACTCTAATATTCCACTTCCATTTATCCTGAATTATGATCTGACTGTCTAGTATTTTTCCTCCTTTCGCTTTTGGATTCTATATTACATCACAGAAAAACTAACATCTATGATCACAAATTTCATAGCAGGATTTACTTCTTATTTCGGAGCATTTAATTTTGTAATCAAACATAGACTTTACAAACACCTTATCATATCAGGACTTATAAGTCTTATTGTAGGTACACTTATAATAGTAACATCGTATGGAGTATCAGATAATATCAGCGATTTTCTGGTAAGTTTTTATCCTTGGGAATGGGGTGCTGATTATGTAAAGACATTTCTAGAATACGTTTCTGGAGGTTTGGTTTTAGTCATTGGTTTTTTGCTGTTCAAATACATATTATTGGTCCTTATCTCTCCATTTATGGGACCTCTATCTGCAAAGGTCGAAACAATAATAACGAATAGAGACAAAAAATCGAAGTTTAGCATCAAACAAATCAGTTATGAAATGATCCGAGGATTACGGATTGCTAGCCGCAATATTACACGAGAGATACTAATCACTCTATTCTTATTACTACTAAGCTTCATCCCACTAATCACCGTGTTTATTACTCCAGTTATTTTTCTAGTTCAAGCGTATTTTGCTGGATTTTCAAACTTTGATTATTTTCTTGAACGGCGTACCAGTGTATCTCAAAGTGTACGATACATCAAACAACATAGATGGCAAGTTATTGGGAATGGCTCAGCGTTTTTATTACTTCTTCTCATACCTATTGTAGGACTTTTTTTCGCTCCAGTTTTGGGAACAATTGCTGCTACAAGAATCGCGATTAAGAATAATGATACGCCTGATGTGATCTAATTTTAATACTTTTATCAATAAGGCATCAAGGTTTATCATACTTTACCAACCTTTGGTCTAATTGAATAAGCAGTTATCACAAAAGCATATTATCTTGCCACCAAATGTCATTACAATTTAGAAACATATGGTCTATTTTCAGTAAGTCATTTTGGGAATCAACGCTCAAAAAGGATATTTCTTATCACATATTTTTCTGGGTGAGTTTGTATGTTATTCTTGTAGTTCTTGATACGAAAGGTAGCTTTGTTTTGATATTGGTTAAAGAATTTATCAACGTTGCATTCTTTGCGATGATGGTTTATATCAATATTTACTTTTTGTTCCCAAATTATTTACTCAAGAAGAACTTACTGCATCACTTGTTAAGTTTAGCAATCACTGCATTATTGATCACACCGATTAAGACATTATGTCTTTTACTCGTGGCCACTGACTTTGGTGATTTCCAAGCTTATCTGCTTCAGCATCGAGTTGATTTTTTTGTATCTACATTTTTCATAGGCATAGCTTCTACCATCTATAGTATCATGAATGATTGGCTGGCTAGTCAACGAGAGAAAAAAGAACTCCAAAGCCAGACATTACAATCGGAATTAAAATTTTTGAAATCTCAAATTAATCCTCATTTCTTATTTAATACCCTAAATTCACTATACGCGCTGACTTTAAAAAAATCTGATCAGGCGCCAGAGATTGTACTAAAGTTGTCAGAAATGATGAGATATATGTTGTATGAATGTAACGAAAGAGAGGTGCCATTATCCAAAGAAATCAACTACCTCAAAAACTATCTCGAACTTGAAAAAATAAGGCAAGGGAAGAAGATGGATATCAACTTCATCATGGATGGAGAAGTCAATAATCAAAAAATTGCACCTTTGATGTTTATCCCATTTATAGAGAATAGTTTCAAACATGGTATCAGCAATCAGCTGACAGCTGGCTATGTAAATATATTACTTGAGATCGAAAAACAGGAGGTGAATATAACAATAGAAAACAGCAAAACCGCCAGTATGCCTGCACCAAGCGGTAAAAAAAGTGGCGGGATCGGATTGGTAAATGTGAGAAGAAGACTTGACCTACTCTACCCTAACCTATATGAATTAAATATTGATGAAGACCCAAATACCTATACTGTGAAACTTTGTATTAATTTAGATAAATAAAACCAACAAAGATGATAAAAGCAATAATCGTAGATGATGAACCTCTAGCATTAGATGTATTAGAAACATACATAGAGCAGATGCCAAATGTAGAATTAGTACAAAAATGTGAAAACGCAATAGAGGCAAATGAAGCATTGAAGAATCATGAAGTAGATCTCATGTTCTTGGATATTCAAATGCCACAAATCACTGGAGTAGAATTTCTAAAATCCCTAAAGAATCCACCTGAAGTAATCTTCACTACGGCATACCCTGAGTACGCTGTAGAAGGATTTGAGCTTGATGCCGTTGATTATTTACTGAAACCTATCTCTCTAGATAGATTCATGAAAGCGGTAAACAAAGTATCTGAAAAACTTGGTGATACTTCTGGTAATAGCTCTGGTGTAGTAGAAATGGAGGGCGACTTCATATTTGTAAAAGCTGACAAAAAACTTATCAAAGTAGACTTTAGTGATATTATATACATCGAAGGACTCAAAGATTATGTCATTATCAGACAAGAAGCTGGACGTGTTATCACACTACAGACAATGAAAAGTCTGGAAGCAAAACTTCCTGTCACTATTTTCAAAAGAATACACAGATCTTATATCGTAAATATCAATAAAATAAATGCTGTAGTAGGAAACATGTTAGAAGTAACGGAAAAAGGAAGTACTAAGCATCTACCGATAGGAAAAAACTACAGAGAAGAGCTTCTTAAAATCATTAATTTAAAGCGACTATAGTTTAAAAACTTCTTGTATATAAAGACGTAATATTGGTTTTATACCCAAATCCTTATGACAAGCCGTTTGTCAACTTATCTTTGCGGCTTTATAGCAAAGTGAATCATTCTAAAATAACTAACACGTGTCAATATTTATATTCTTACTAGTATCGTATATACTACTCAGCCTCAGTCTATACAAGCTATTCCCAAAGGCTGGAGTTCCCGCTATTAAAGGGCTCATACCTGGCGTAAACTTTATGGAATGGGCAAAAATCATAGGCAGAAAACCAACATATGCATTGCTATTGTTGGTACCTATTGTGAATATTTTCATTTTTACAGGCATGGCTGTTGACCTTGTTAGATCATTTGGGAAGCTACAGTTTAAGCATACAGCATTAGCTGTGATATATGCACCCGTTATTTTTGCAAAACTTGCTACTAATGACCAAGACAAATATGTGGGTCCTATTCTAGAAATGGAACACGACTATGCAGCTCAGGTAGCAGCGGCGGAAAAATCAGGTGACAAGTATTCACTGAAAAAATTACATGAAGATAATCCATACAAAAAAGGTGGCGGAAGAGAATGGGTAGAATCCGTCGTATTTGCTGTATTTGCTGCGGCTTTCATCAGAATGTTTCTTATTGAAGCATATGTAATACCTACCCCGTCTATGGAAGGCTCACTTAATGTAGGTGATTTCTTATTCGTATCGAAAGCACACTATGGGATCAGAACTCCGATGACGGTAGCTATGTTTCCATTGCTTCATAATAGGCTTCCATTGATTGGAGGAGAATCTTACCTAAAGAGTCCAAGCTTACCTTATTTTAGGTTACCAGCCATAGAGGACATTCAACGTGGAAAACCATTTGTGTTCAACTGGCCCGTGGGAGATAGTATCTACCTTACTCCCCACAGATCTTATACTGCCAATCAAGTGAGAAGACAAAATGTCCCAACAAATGGTGAGCTAATCACAAGACCCATAGACAAAAAAGATCACTATATAAAAAGAGCTGTAGGTATAGCAGGCGATACATTGCAAGTAATAGATGGGCTGATCCATATCAACGGAACTCCTGAAAAAATACCATCCCATCGACAGTTTAGCTACAATGTATATTTAGGCAACAATGCTATTGTAGACATAAAAAAATTAGATAAACTAGGTATCGACGTAGGTGATTCTGGATTATCTTATTACCAAAATTGGAAATTCTTATCAAATAAAGCACAAGATGGACGTAAAAATTATGATGTCCTATTTTTAGATGATAGCCAAGTAGAGACTCTAACAGCAATGTACCCTAATGCATCTATCGATAGAATAAAACAAAAGCCAGATCCGAATCGAGTATTCCCAAATAATGCCGCATTCTTCCCTGATTGGACAGTGGATGATTATGGTCCTATCTATATTCCAAAAACCGGTGATGAAATAGCTATGACACCTAAGAACATGACTATCTATGGTAGACTTATCAAAATATATGAAGGCAATACAGTAACTAAAAAAGGAAGCCAATATTTAGTCAATGGCAAACCAACTAAAAAATATACAGTAAAACAAAACTACTATTGGGCAATGGGTGATAACAGGCACAATTCTGAAGATAGTCGAGCTTGGGGTTTTGTACCGCATGATCATGTCGTAGGAAAGCCTCTTTTCATCTGGTTTTCTACAAAAGAAGGAAATATTACCAATGGTATAAATTGGGATAGGATTTTTAAATCTGCATCTGCGGATTAGTAGAAGTTTCAATTTTAAGAAATATGGAAAGCAGCTTGAGATATTGAGCTGCTTTTTTTCTCGATAGCAAAAATCTAATCGATTTTTATAATAAGGTTCTACTAGTAGTTCATTATATATTAACTTCATAGAAATAATACCGATTACTATTGAAAAAGCAGGTAATTTCACTACCTAGTGTCTGTCCGAGAGCTAACCCATTTGTCGTAATCAATTGATAATCAACACTTAATTGGTGAAACGAATAGAAAAAGATAGTAATTGTTTTCGAATTATTCTTATATTAAGAGAAGTGCTATGTGTAGAGTGTTGATTTTTTGACATTTTTAAAATATGGCAAAAATATATTCGTACTATTTTGAAAATATTCATCATGAGATAACGGTTTGAGCAGAGTCCAGAATTAGATTATGAACCTATCTCAGAGGTAGAGATAGACACAAAAAACAGACATCAATTACCACCTATATTGGTTGCCTTGCAATACATTTTCACTGATGAAAATTTAAGTGCGCAGGTATTTGAATTGTTAGAAGATCAAAGTAACGAGCCATGAAAAGAGGACAGGAAGAATGGGTATGTCACTATGGGAGATATTAGTCTTAGGAGTTGTGCGATTAAATCTTGACATAGATTATGATTTTTTGGTTGATCATGCTAATAACCATATCGAATTACGAGGGATTCTAGGAGTAAGGACTGGCCGTGTTTTTAATAGGGGCGGTAAGAAATATAAGCGTCAAACTATTGTCGACAATGTGTATCTAATAGCTGAATTAACCATTAAGAGTATAAACGAAATATTGGTTAAAGCGGGACATGCACTAATTAAAAAAAAAGAAAATCCAGCTCTACTAGAGCTGGAAATAAAGTCAGATAGCTATCCAGTAGAGAGCAATATTCACTTT